>QKHZ01000160.1 GCA_003249795.1 bacterium
GGTCATGTACCGCCTGACCCGCTACCGCCAGCACAACCTGCCGATCGACAGCCCCGGTTTTTATGTTTATATCAAAAGTGAAAACGGCGCCGTGTGGAGTCCGGGCTTCAGGCCGTGCGAGGTCAAGCTGGATTCGTGGCAGGCTGTGCACCAACCGGGAGTGACCTCGTTCCACGCTGAATATGACGGCGTAAAAGCGGCACTGACCTTTTTAGTCAGCCAGACCGATGACGTGCTGATCTGGAAACTGGATCTGAACTCCACGGACGGACGTGCGCGGAAACTCGACGTGTACGCCTACACCGAGTTCTCGCAACTCAGCTGGAAAAACGAAGACCTGTACGGCTATTACGACCGGCTGCAGCTGAAAACATGGTACGATGAAAACGCGTCCTGCATCAACTACCTGTTCCACTCCGGAAATTATCCGGCCGGACACGAAGTGCCGCTGGCGTTCTTTGCCGGTAGCGAGCCGGTCGTGTCATACTCAGGCAACCGCAATACGTTTATCGGCAATTACGGCAGCGAGGCGATGCCCAAAGGCGTGTGTGCAGACCGTCTCTTGAACGATACCATCTCCTGCGGAGAACCTGCCGCGGCGCTTCATAACCAAGTCGTACTAAACGCGGACGGAAGCACAAAAGAGCTTTGCTTCTATCTCGGCGCGCAACAGGACCCGATCAATAATCTGGAAGAATGCGAAAACAGCCGCAACGCCGTCCTCGACAAACTCCGCTGCGCAGGCGAAACATCGCGCCAGTTGTCGAAGGTGCAGCAGTGGTGGGAACACCACCTGTCGGCGCTGCAGTGCGAAATCCCCGACGCCGCGGGCATGCGGCAGATCAACACCTTCAGCGTCATGAACTCGGTCGTCACCGGACGCTACTCGCGCTCGCTCAATATCGACGCTCCCGGCGTGCGCGGCGTCGGCTTTCGCGACACCTGCCAGGACATGCTTGCCATCTGCTACCGCGATCCGGCATGGGCAATCGATACGCTGAAATTTTTGATGAGCCTGCAATACGCGGACGGACATGCACTGCACATGGCATACCGGCACGAGTGGTTTGAACCGGCGACGTCGGTACACTGCGACGACCACCTGTGGCTGGTCTATCTCGTATACGCGATCCTTGCCGAGACCGGCGACCTGTCGCTACTTGAAGAACCAGTGCCCTACTACGGCGAAGAAAAGCAGACAGCGACGGTATGGCAACATCTGCAGAAAGCACTCGACTTCACTAGCGGCAACCTCGGCCGCCACGGCCTGCCGATTATCCTGCGCAGCGACTGGAACGACATTATCGGCAAGTTCAACCAACGCGGGGAAGGTGAATCCGTCTTCGCAGGACAGCAGTATGTCTATGCACTGCGCCAGATGATCGAACTCGCGCAGGCAACCGGACGTGATGCGTCCGAACTTCAGAGCCGCCTTGCAACAATGGAAAAGGCGATCCTTGAGAACGCGTGGGACGGAAAATGGTGGCGGCGCGCCTTTGACGACAACGGCGATGCTGTCGGCTCGGACAAATGCAAGTTCGGCAAAATCTTTCTAAACACACAGAGCTGGGCCCTCATCAGCGCAACCGGCACGACTGAGCAGAACACGCAGGCGATGCAGTCGGCAGAAGCACAGCTGGCGACCGACATCGGCCTGAAGCTGCTCAACCCGAGCTTTGCCGGCTGGAACTCGGAAGAAGGAAAAACGCCTGTCGGCTACGGCGCAGGCTGCGGAGAAAACGGTGCGATCTTCTGCCACTCCAACACGTGGGCTGTCATCGCACAGGCGCTACTCGGTAATGGCGAGAAGGCGTGGAAATATTTTTCACAACTGATTCCGCACAACATCATCAGCAAGATCGGAATTGACTGCTATAAGGCGGAGCCGTATGCATGGGTCAGCAATATCGTCGGCCCCGAGAACACGCAGTTCGGATGGGGCAACGTCAGCCAGATCAGCGGAACCGCCCCGTGGATGGACGTTGCCGCAACGCAGTATATCCTCGGCATCCGCCCGCAACTGGACGGACTGCTGATCAGCCCGTGCGCGCCTGAACAATGGACCGAATTCAGCATCCGCCGCCGGTACCGCGGTTGCGACCTGCAGATCAAGATCAAACAGTCCGGAAATGGCGGCACGGTCAAAACGTTCACCATTGACGGAAAACCCGCAGCCCTTGACAGTAACGGCAAAGCGAAAGTTCCGGCTGAGCTGACACACAACGCGACGAAGCTTGTGATTGACATTGCACTCGGCTAATCGCCTCCGCGAATGTCATCCGCGACCAGCGGACAGTTCAAAGGGCATCAAACGCACGCTACAAAAAAATCCCTCGCGCACAACGAGGGATTTTTCCTTCATAAATTCAGATTGATCTGCCCGGTTTACCCTCTCTTTGTTACAAACTGGATTTGCCAGAACAAAAACGAGCATCACTGGAAACGAAATGGATCAGTCGGAAGCGCTGGATGACTTTTCCGTCACCGCCCGCATCCGTCCGCTTTCCTGCTGCTTCTTCTCCATCAGCAGATTGATGTAACGACGCAATGCGATTTTGTTCGGCGCCGTCACCTTGATAAACTCGACGCCGATGCCCTTGGGATGGTCGCGGTTGACCCACCGCACCACCGCCTCCACCTCCACATGCTGCTCGCCACCGGGAAGGACAATCTCAAAATCAACCGTCTGGTTGACCGAAAATGACATATTTGTTTCGATAAACGCACCGCCAAAGGAGATGTTCTGCGTCTGCGCCTCTTCACTGGTTCCCCGGCGGAAATGGCTGATCAGCTGCGCCGGAATCCGGCGGTATTTACGGTTTTGACTCATGCTGTCCTCGCTTGCTCAGCCGCCAGTATAACGGAACAAGAGTGGACAACGAAACAAATTTGTTAAAAAAGGTACATTGATTTAAAAATAATTACAACTGCGAAAAATTGATCAACTCGATCCCAGACTGCTCAAACGCCGCCTTTACAGCGTCCGAACAAAGTGCGGAAAGCTCAAGCTCACGGTTCTCCTGAATCCAGCTTGTCCCGATCAACGGACGCAGCGCCTGCATTTCTTTTTCATCATAAATCCCCGGATGAGTCATCAGCTCCGAGGTTCCGGCTGGAAGGGATTTGGCAAGCGCAAGAAGAAACGGTTCACTGATCTGCCCGATATGGGTTTGTCCGAAAAAGTAGTCGGGCTTGGGAATATCCCTGAATTTCCCGTGCCGCAGCGTCACATACGTCCGCAATTTCGCCGAAGCGACAACGGCAGAAAACCCCGCCCACGGCAACGTCAGCACCGCCCGCCAGACCGGCTCGTTCAAACTGCGCACCGGAATCCGGTACTCCTGCCCAAGCCGACAGCAAAGCCGGTACAACGGCTTCCAGACCGCGTGATGTTTTTCAAAGTCCAGATGCGTCGGCGTGATCCCTGCCTGCAGAACCTTCTCAATCTGCGCGCGATACTCGACCTCGGCCTGACGCAGGATTTCAGGATTCTTGACCGCACTCCCAAGCGCCGACACGGAATGACAAAACTGCCCGATATCGCCAAGCAGCTTAGCAACGGCAGCCGCATCGGAAACAGGCAGCCCCCGGACAATGTTCAAATGAACCCCGACGCCAAGAGACGGATTCTCACGCGCAACCCGTACGCCTTCGTCAAAACCTGGGCAGTTTGCCATTAACGTCGCGGAAGTCAGGATGCCGCTACGGTGTGCAGTCTCGATGCCGCGGCTGACACAGACAGAAAGACCCAGATCGTCTGCGTTGACAATCAGGCGGCGTTTGAAAGAATGGTTAGCGGTAGTTTTCATAAGAACGGTCGGCGACTTTCTCACGCGCACCACGGCTGAGATCACCGTGATTGCGGTTCCACTCCAGCATCTGCTTGATAATCCCCGTCTTTTCAAACCGGCGGATCGAGGTATAGGCATATACGTTCGGGGTCCACTTCACCTGAGCGCCCAGCGCCCGCGCCCGAAGGATAAAGTCAGTGACCGTGCCCTGAGGAAGGTTTTCGTCAAACCCGCCGATTTTGTCAAACAAGGTACGGTGCACACCCGTCGACGGCGCAGGGGGCGACACTTTTTTCAAACGGCAGACAAGATTGGCCACATGAAACGCCCAGCGCACAACCACCCCGCCGCGGTCAGCCTTGCCGCCGAGAACGGCAAGCGCCATCGGATCGTCGACAATCTCCATAACCTGCCGCATAATCGTATCAGGCGTCAGCATCGTATCCGCATCAATGAAAAACAGGATCTGCCCCGTCGCCGCTTTTGCACCGAGATTGCGGCCAAATGAGATCCCGGATTTTTCGCTTTCGACAATCGTCACGCCTTCGACGGTTGCAGCCACCGCGCGGGTATTGTCGGTACAACCGTTTAACGCGACGATAACCTCAGGCTGAGGCCCCGGGTAGATCTGCCCTCGCACCGAGTGCAAAGTCGGGGCGATATATTTTTCCTCATTATGCGCGGGGATGATGACCGATACCGTCGGCCAGCTCACGCCGGGACGGAAAAACAACGCCTCACGGCGCAGCCAGATCACCTTGCCGACCGCCCAGACAGCAGCCAGCAAAAGAACAATAACCACACACCCCCAGCCAAGGATTCCGGCCCGGGCAATCACAGTCGACAGTTCATCCATATTCGGGATTCCCCTGAAGTGTTTTAATTTTACTAATTTTCAGTCATCGGCTGACAAATGGCATCTGCCACGCACCCATCCGGCACCGCGCAGGCATTTACCGTAATCGTCAGGATCTACCAACTATAACCTCTTTTGCCCAGATTACAACAATAACCGGTTGTTTTCGTTAACCCATTGCCATTACGAGCCGTTACGGTATACTGAACAACATACATACGTATCATGAATGGGCAAGAATGGTGCGCAGGGGAGGATCGAATGGAGCTGCAATATACAATCGGCGGAGAAACCTTTACCGTCCCGCTCAGTGGCAAGGCGCTGACTATCGGCCGCAAGCCCAGTTGCGACGTGCAAGTCGAGCACCCGTCGATCAGCTCCGTCCATGTCAAAATCGAGCTCAAAGGACACGAAGTCGAACTGTGCGACCTGGGCAGTTCCAACGGAACGATTGTCGGCGGCAGCCGCCAGCAACACGCAACGCTCCGCTGCGGAGACCGCTTCCGGCTGGGCGCGATTGACTTTGTCATCACCGGCAAAGGCGGACAGTCAAACTCGGACGAACTGCCGCGGATGTATCTGATCGCAAATCTGCAGGGCGAAGAAAAACGCTTTCCCCTGGCAAAATCGGAACTGACTGTCGGACGGAAGGAAGAGTGCGATATCGAAATCGACGACATCTCCGTCTCCGGCCACCACGTCACCCTGAACCTGACCCGCGACGGACTCAACTTTACCGATCTGGGCAGCGCGAACGGAACGTTCCTTAATGGCGAGAAAAAAAACTCAGGCATCGCTCATCACGGCGACCGACTGCGTATCGGCAAGATCGAACTCCGGGTCTACTCAGGCGGCGGACGCACCTCCGCACGACTGCGCTCGGGATACTCCGCAGCCCCCCGCAGCATGACACCGCTATTCCTGTTAATCCCCGACGAGGGCGGCCCGCATGTAGCCCTCAGCGCAGGACCGGCAACCGTCGGCCGCAAAGACCCGGCATCGGTAATCCTTGACGACCCGTCGATCAGCTCACAACACCTGCGGATCGAAGTCAGCCCCTCCGGCATCCGCTTTACCGACCTCGACAGCGCCAACGGCACCTACCTGAATGACAACCGGGTCTTCCGCGGTGTGCTGCAACCCGGCGACAGCCTGCGGCTCGGACGACTTCGCTTTACCATCGCTCAAGCCACAGACGCAGCCCTCAAGGCAGGTTCAGCAAAACCAAAACCGTCGGCAATGGCGATGGTGGGGATTGCCGCAGCCGCTGCTGCGATCGTCTTCATCATCGGCGGCGCGTTTTTATTCCTGCCCTCAGGATCAAAAAAGCCGTCGACAAAGCCGGACGCATCATCCGGTGCGACATCGGGATCGTCCCAGGTCATGGACGAGGAAGCGGCAAAGCTGCAGGCGTTTTTAGCCCAGCAGAAAAAAGAATCAGATCAGGAAGCTGCGCATAAAAAGCAACAGGAAGAAGCGCGCCGCCTTGCCGAGCAGTCAAGAAAAGCAGCCGAGGCAGCCAAACAGCAACAGGCGCAGAAGGCCGCAGCACAAACGAAGACAACACAGCAACAACCAACAAAACCGGCAACGACGCCGGCGACCAAACCTGCTGCAACACCGGCAGCGAAAACGACGCCGGCACAAACGACCACCAAGCCTGCACAGCCCTCGGCAACGCCAAAAACAGAACCGGCCAAGCCTGCGAGTACAACAACGGCTAAGCCTGCCGCTAAGCCAGTTGTCCAACCCGCGCCGAAGCCAGCCGTTGACCCGACGGTTGCGCTCAAAAGCGAAGCAGCCAAATCCATGCAGACGGCCGCGCCGCTGATCGCATCGCTTGCGACGGAAATGGATCAGGTCGCCGCAACAGAGCTTTCACAAAAAGCAACGGAGGCACTGCAAAAAGCGGGCGAAAACTATCGCAAGGTTCTGGAACTGAAACCGGAGGACAAAGAAGCCAAAGAAAAGCTGGAAGAGATTGAGGCCAGCCTCTTCTGGTGTCAGCGTCTTCCGCAATAACAAAAATATCCGGCGCCGGTCACGACGGCGATGGCACATTGATCTACGCGCATCGCAAAACTATTCCTGCAGCCACAGAATCGACGTGACGCCGCGCGGATAATATTTGCTGCCGTGCGCCACACCGCTGCGCATCTGGTCGCTCCACGCCCAGTACAGGTTTTCCTCTTTTTTCAGCCACGCCGCATGCGCACGGTCGGCAGACTCTTTCGTTTCTTTTGCAGAGAAACCGAGGATTTTGCGCGCAACAAACTGGCAAAGATAAATCTTCGACAGCCACGAGTTATCCGCACTGCTGGAGAGCTTCCACCCGCCACCCGGGTACAAACACGCGCCTTCACACAGAACCGTTTTCAGATGCGTTTTTAATACACGGATCAAGTCGCCATACGTCCCGCGCTCCGACAGCACCGACTGCATCTTCAGCACATACGGAAAGACCAGTCCTTCGATCGCCGGAATGATTTTCGAATCGCACTTTTCTCCCAGAATCGCGGGAATAAAGCCGGCCGGATTCATGTGCGATACAATCGTCGCGGCCGCACGTGCCGCCTGCTTTTCCGCATCCGCGGCATGCGACGGCAAACGGTTTGCACGAAAGATCTCCGCCATCGCCACATACGCCGCCCAACTCTTTACCGCCAGATAAACGTTGTTGCGGGCCTGACCCAGCGACCGGTCAAGGCTGTCGTAGGTCGTAATCTCCGCGCCGTTCAGCGTCCGCGAGCTGTCAAGCCCCATGACGCCGTTACGCTGAGAATCCTTCGGATGGTCACGCCGCATCATCGAGACAAGGCACTTTTGAAAAACAGGAAGGTTCTTTTTCAGCCACCGTTTATCCTTCGCCAGCTTTGCATAAACAGCCGCGCACAAGACCCAGTTCACCAACTGCTCGTGCGTCATATGGGAAAAACATCCGGACAGATTATACAGTTCATACGTCGAATACCCCGCACGCGAAATCCGGTTGCTGCGTCCCATATCGTGCGTGAAGCTGATGCCGCCGGGGTGGACATTCCCGCCTCCGGGAACGTGCAGCTTGTCCGTATAGCTGTAGCGGCGTGTGAACCAATCCAACTCGTTACGAACCGTCCACGGGTTCATCTTCATTTCATAAAACAGTTGGTCGACGGTCAGGTCGAAGGTGTTCATCATCCGGTACTCACCTTCGTTGACAACCCAGAAGGGTTTGCCATCCCAATCGAGCAGTTGCGTTGAGCCGTAGTAACTCCGGATCGCGTGGATCATCTGGAATTTCTGATCATCGCTGAGGCGGGCGCGGCTGACAAGTGCATTTGCATGTTCCGCCCGTTTTTTCAGCGCGGTAAAATTGTCCATACCGAAGCGCGCAACCGACGCGAGGGTTTTGAAATAGCGCGAGTACAAGTACGACATCCCTACGCCGGAGGTAACCACGCCGCCACGGTACAATGCAATCACAAACCGCGCAGTAACTTTTTTTCCCGCCGCAACCGGAACTAGAAGCGCAACCGTATCACCAAGTCCAAACGTGAGGTTTTCCGGCGTTTTTTCAACTAGGATATCATTGATCGAAAAGCCCTGCCCAGCCACAGCGTCCGTTGCGTCTGTCACAAGCGCGACGGAGTTGCCTTGCCCCGCGCCTTTCATGGAGCCGGACAACTCATCCAAAATTCGCGCCGAATCCGCTTCGATTCCACCTGAAGCCTGAAACCCGAAGAACGCGGTTCGCGGCGTTTTTCCTGCGCGATTATCCACCGTCAGTTCCGCCAACACACACGGACAGTACGCTGCTTTCAACTCCGCCACAGTCGCTTTATCCGGTTCCGGCGCTGCGGCAACAGGCGAATAAATTTTAAACACCAGATCGTCTACCGACCACGTATCGGTGCCGAGTTGATAGTCGCGCTGGATTTTATTTTCCGCGTATGACGAAATTGCGTTCTGCGATTTCTTTTTGTCGGCAGCGTGGTCGTAGCGCGAGGCGGCGCTTTCGGATTCCACATAAAACGGCAGCGCCTTGAACTTGCCCGGAGTCTTTGTCTCTACGCCAATGTAAACGGATTGATCGGCAGGACGCCCCAGCTCCACGCCAAAGCCACCGCTTCGGCCGCGACATCCCAAAGTGAAACTTGCATGCGCACCAATCGGTGAATGAAACGCGTTATAAAAAATCGTCATGACATTGCTCCTGCGAAATCAAGTTTGGACGGATCGGTCTCACGCATAATTCTTTGGCCACGTCATTATTATGAACCGTGTTTTCATTCCCGCCAAAATGAAAAACATACCGCCGCCCGACCACTCCATACACTTGACCAAATCGTCCATATCCGCACAAATCCATGTGATAAAAAAACGGCCAGCAAACGCTGACCGTATTCGTGAATTTTATAAATTTGATTTTCAGGAAGAGGCGAAATGGTCAAGAGCGTCCGAGCCGCCGCATCAACTCCGCGTAGCCGATGGTACCGCTGAGGAGTTCGACAAACAGTCCGGCCTTGCTCCGAAACGCCGGCAAGCTCATCCCGAAACCGAACAGCCACCCCGGAACCTGACGAAAACGCCTGCCTGCACGACGCGCCAGATCCAGCTCCGGAATCAGTTCATCCCGCAGCGCCTTGTCGTAACCGGCTTCTCCACTTCCGTCAGCGATTGCCTTTGCAACCAGCTGCCCGCTGCGGATGGCGTAAAAAATCCCCTCGCCCGTCAGCGCGTCGACAAAACCGGCCGCATCGCCCACCAGATACGCACCGCTGTCGGCATAGCTCTTGCGCGCACCGTCGTAGTCCGGCAACATCCCGCCAAACCAGCGCGCCGGAATCTGTCCGGCAAGCTCCGGCGTTTTTTTGCAGAAGCGAATCAGTTTGCTGCGAAGCTCGCCTGCGGTTGTCGATGCGCCTCCGATGCCGATGGCCCATTCATTTCCGCGCGGGAAACTCCACGCGTATCCGTTCTGCAAGCACGCCAGATGAAACGTCGCCATCTGTTTCTGTTGCGGCGTCAACTGCTGCGGCATGGCGACTGCGCCTTCAAAACAAAAGCCCAGTTTGTTCGGCGTAAAGCCGAGTTGCTTTCCCGACCGCGAAAAAACACCGTCACAGATGCAGACCATCTTTGTACTGATCCGCCCCGACGACGTGTCCAACGCAAAGCCGTCTGCCTCGCGCCGGATGGTTTTTACCACGCACTTTTCAGAGAGCTTCGCACCGGCATCCACCGCAAGGCGCGTAAGGTAATGGTCGAACTTCGCGCGGTTGACCACACACGTGCCGTCAACAGGATAAACCTGCCGCCCTGTCCACGCGCCATCAAGAGCAACCGAGGTGATCTCGGACTCTGTCACTTCGTCAATCGGAAAGTCAAGGATCTGACGCGTCCGTGCCGGAACCCCGCCACCGCAAGGCTTATGCCGCGGCAACGTCTCTTTCTCCAGCAACCGGACGGCACAGCCAGACCGTGCAAGCTCACGCGCCGCCGTCGCTCCGGCAGGCCCGGCTCCAATCACGACAATGTCTGCGGTCTGATCCATCGCCCTCATCCGTCCATCCGCGCGTCCAGCTTATACCGTTTTTTCAGCCAGTACAAACAAAACCGCCTTAACCGTTTCATCAGCCAAAACAAATACCCGGACAAACCCACAAATGGGCTTTCCGGGTATGGAGCACTTTCTGCAGAACCCCGCAGCGCTCCCTGCCCCTCTAAAGAACAGTCGCTCACCGAATCCGCACCGCAACCGGCATCATGAGATCTTCATCCCGAAATCAGCCGCGATCACGAACACAGGTTATTTTGCTGCTGCAGCTTTCGGCTTATTGGAGCGCGGCTTGCGGCCGGTCTTCACTGCACGAGCCTTCTTCTGTTCTGCACGCTTGAGAGCGGTGCGAACCTTCGGCTTGCTCGCTTTAGTGCGGGCCTTGAGCCACAGATCCGAGGTCAGACCCTGTTCCTTCAGGATGGTCTGAACGGTTTCACTGGGCTGGGCGCCGACACCGAGCCAGTACTTGGCGCGGTCAACATCCAGACGGATGCGCTCGGTCTTGCTCTCCGGATTGAAGAAACCGATCTGCTCCACAGGCGCCCCGTCACGACGCGTGCGGGAGTTGAAAACCCCGATGTGATAAAACGGAAGGTGACGACGACCCTGACGGGTCAGACGAATCGCTACTGCCATGCGCTATCTCCTTTTTTTCTTGCGCTTGTCTTTTTTCTTTTTATCCTGCTGGGCTTTTGTGCCCTTTTTCTTCGAACCACCAAACAGGCCGCCCAGTCCGCCAAGGCCACCCATCCCGGGCATCCCGCCCATTGCGCCGCCGCCGGGCATGCCACCCATCCCGCCGAACCCGCCGCCGCCAAATCCACCGAAACCGCCCATGCCCGCCATATCGCCAGCACCGGCATCGTCCTCATCACCGCCACCGCCGCCAAGACCGCCCATGCCCAGCATATCGCCAAGAGCGCCGATCTTGCTGCCGAAAAGTCCGGCCTTGCCCATCTGACCGATCATCTTGCGCATCTGGCCAAACTGCTTGAGCATGTCCGACAGGTCTTTCACCGTCGTTCCCGAACCGCTCGAAATCCGCTTGCGACGGCTTTCACCGATGATCTCAGGTTCGCTCCGTTCTTCTGCTGTCATACTGCCGATCATCGCTTCGATCCGGGTGAACTGTTTTTCATCCACATCGATATGCTTCAACTGCGCGCCGATGCCGGGGATCAGCGAAAGAAGGTCTTTCATACTGCCCATCTTGCGCATCATCCCGAGTTGCTTGCGGAAGTCCTCAAGCGAGAACTGGTTTTTCTGCAATTTCTTCTGCAGGTCTTCGGCTTCTTTTTCGTCGACAACCGCCTGCGCTTTTTCAACAAGGCTGACCACGTCACCCATGCCGAGAATCCGGCCTGCCATCCGCTCGGGATGAAACGGCTCAAGCGCATCCAGCGTTTCACCGACAGAGACGAACTTCAGCGGAACGCCGGTGACTTCCTTCAGGCTGAGCGCCGCACCGCCGCGGGCGTCGGAGTCGAGCTTGGTCATCACCGCGCCCGTCAGCTTCAACCGCCGCGTAAACTCCTGCGCCGTGTCAACCGCACTCTGTCCGATCATCGCGTCGCACACAAACAGCGTCTCGACGGGTTTGGTTTCGCGCGCAATATTCTCAAGCTCGGTCATCAGCGCGTCGTCAACATGCAGACGGCCCGCGGTATCGAGAATCACGACATCACAGCCCTGAAGCTTTGCCACTTCCAGCGACTGCTTACAGATCCGGACCGGATCGCCGCCGACTTCGGCATGCACCGGCACGTCGATACTCTTGCCCAGAACTTTCAGCTGCTCGATCGCCGCCGGACGCTGGACGTCTGCTGCAACCAGAAGCGGTTTCTTACCCTCACTTTTCCAGCGCCGCGCAAGTTTACCCGCCGCCGTCGTTTTACCGGCGCCCTGCAGACCGCAGAGCATGATCACCGTCCGGCCGCTGGTGTTCCACGCAACCGACTCGGCTTCACCGCCCAGCAAACGAACGAGTTCATCGTGGACAATCTTGATAAACTGCTCGCCGGGGTCAACCGCGTTAAGCACCTTCTCGCCCTGCGCCTGCTCACGCACGCGTTCGATAAACCCGCGGGCGACGTTCATGTTGACGTCAGCCTCAAGCAGCGCCACACGCACTTCACGCACGGCATCAGCGATATTGTCTTCAGAGATCTTGGCCTTCCCCGCTAGGGTCCGGAAGACTCCGTTCAGTTTGTCCTGAATTGAATCAAACATCATATTCCCCGGGCTTATCCCGTTTTTTCAAACTGCACTTTACTGGAAAGGTTTTTTCTTCGGGAACCTTTTTTGCAGAAAAGTTTCCCGTACCCTTCAAAAAACTCTCAAAATCGCGACAATGGCAATCTCAAAAACAACCGGCGCATCTTTGCCAAGCCTGCCGGAATTTCCGCAAACAACTCCCACTTCCTGCGCGGAACTTCATTGCCGCAAATCTCAAATCCCTTGCGCCGCGAATTTAAGGGTGCAGCGGCACGCTGCCTAGCGCAGGGGCTTGCGCGCTTTCACAACGCGCGGCACGCCTGCGTAATCGGGCTCCGTGTCGATCTGTTCCAGCAGCGTGTGCTCGCGCATCATCTGCATCACAGCCCCGGCCTGGCCTGCACCCACCTCCAGCATCACCCAGCCGCCAGGTTCCAGAAACATTTCCGCCTCCGCGAGAATCTTTCTGTAAAAATCCAATCCGTCACTTCCGCCATACAAGGCCAGCGGCGGGTCATAGTCGCGCACTTCCGGCCAGATCGCGTCGTCGCCCTGAACCAGATACGGCGGGTTCGACACAATCAGGTCAAACGTCTCGTCGTCCCAGCAGGTTTTATACAGGTCGCCTTCGCGAAAATCAATCCGCAACCACAACCCGATCGACTCGGCATTCTCCTTGGCAACCAGCAGCGCCTCGGCTGAAATATCTGTCGCCACCAGCAGCGCATCAGGGCAAAACGCCGCCAGTGACAGCGCCACACACCCGCTACCGGTGCAGAGATCAAGCACCTTTTTATTCGGGCCGCCTAACGGAGCCGGAGCGATCGGGACATGCCCAGCCTCATCCAGCTTCAACACCGGCAAGCCTTTCAGATCCGGCCGCAGCACCTTCAGCGCCTGCTCAACCAGAATCTCGGTCTCCGGCCGGGGGCTGAGTACGTCAGGACTGACCCGTACAGGCAGACCCATAAACTCGCGCCGTCCCAGAATCCGGCTGACCGGCTCCCGCACCGCACGCCGGCGAACCAGCTCACGGTATCGGTTCACCTCTTCATCTTCCAGCGGCCGGTCATGAATGCGGCCGTAGAGATCCATCCGGTTGCACCCGAGTACATGCATCATCAGCACATCGGCATCAAGCCTCGGCTCCGGCACGTCCTTCTTTGCCAGATACTCCGCCGTGGTCTTGATCAGCTCCAGAGGCGTCCAAGTCCGTTCGTTCATGGTCACCACCGTCGGATAAAGCAACCCACGTTATGAAGCCTGTTTCAAACGCAAAACAAACTTCATTACAAAAAATTCACCCATTTCGGCATCGACAGCCGCATCCGTTACCCGCACTCAGGCGTTGGCCAGATCCTGCTGCTTGCCGTAGTCAATCAGGGCATCGAGAAGTTTCCCCATCCGCCCTTCAATCACTTCCTCCAGAGGAAAGTTCCGTCCCAGCCGGTGATCGGTACAGCGGTTCTGCGGAAAGTTATACGTCCGCACCCGTTCTGAACGGTCACCCGATCCGGTCTGTCCGCGGCGCTCTTTGGCGCGCGCCTCTTCCTCTTCCTGCCGCTTCTGCTCGTACACACGCGAACGCAACACGCGCAACGCCTTGGCCTTATTCTTGTGCTGGCTCTTTTCGTCCTGCATATGCACCATGATCCCGGTCGGCATATGCGTAATGCGGACGGCACTGTCAGTCGTATTCACCGACTGGCCACCGGGTCCCTGCGAGCGGCAGACTTCGATCTTCAGATCCTCGTTGCGGATCTCGATGTCATACTCTTCGGCTTCCGGCAATACCGCAACGGTCGCCGCCGAGGTATGCACACGCCCCTGGTTTTCGGTTTCCGGAACCCGCTGCACGCGGTGGCCGCCGCCTTCATAACGCAAACGCTTGAACACATTGTCGCCCTGAATGCCGACGATCACTTCCTTGAACCCGCCGACTTCCGCCGGATGCGCGCTGACGTCTTCGACCTTCCAGCCGCACTCTTCGGCGTAGTTGCAGTACATTCGAAGCAGGTCACCCGCAAACAGCGCCGCCTCATCTCCACCGGTTCCGGCGCGGATTTCCAGCATAACGTTGCGGTCATCATCCTCGCCGCCGCCGACAAGCATATCGACAAACTCGGTCACCAGCGGCTCGACCCGGTCTTCCAGCTCGGGAATCTCTTCCTCCGCCATCTCGCGCAACTCTGCATCCTGACTTTCGTCTTCGGCAATTGCGCGGTTGTCCTCAAGCTGCTGGACAAGGTTCAGGTACTCCTGATACCGCGTCATGGTCTTGCTGAGCGAGCCGTGCTCACGCATGTAATCCGGGTATTTCGGGTCTCCCCCGATCACCGCCGGATCGGAAAGCTTTGCTTCCAGATCCTTAAACCGCGCCAGCCGCTCATCCAACTTGACTTTCAACCGCTTGTCGAGCATAGTCCGCTTCTTGCTTTCAAAAGGTCACTGCATCACACACCGCCACAAGCGCCGCCTGCATCAGACACAACAAACTCTTCCGAACAGCAGCCGGAAAAAATTGCCCCGCACACAGACCGCACCCGGATCAGGAAAACCGTTCTCAGGCTTTCTTGGTCTTGGCTGCGGCAAAACGACGCTGGAACTTTTCGATCCGGCCTGCTGTGTCCACGAACTTTTCCTTACCGGTAAAGAACGGGTGGCATGCGCTGCAGATGGTGACGCTCATCTCTTTGCGCACGCTGCGGGTATGAATCTGGTTGCCGCAAGCGCAGCTGATGGTGCATTCCTGATAGTTCGGGTGAATATCTTTTTTCATTGTACTAACCTCTCCACGTTATCGTTTGTTGACTACCAACAAATTTTTCTTTTTAAATTACAAACAACCGCTTACTCATGCGAAGCGGCCTCGGCCTTCAGTTGCTGAATGAGTTTCTGCGACACATTGCCCGGTACCGGCTCATAGTGCGACAGGGTCATGCTGTACGTGCCCTCGCCCTGCGTAATCGCCCGCAACACCGAACCGTATGACGCCACCTCCGCAAGCGGTACCAGCGCGTGCAGCACCTGCATCGCACCAAGCTGCTCCATCCCCGTCGGACGACCGCGGCGCGTTGCCAGATCCGCCGAGATGTCACCGGTACAGTCAGCCGGAAACACAATCTCCATATTCACCAACGGCTCAAGCAGCGCGGGCTTGCAGCCTGCGGCAATCTCTTCAAAACCGTGGCGGCCCGCAAGCTGGAAGGCGATATCCTTCGAGTCGACCGGATGCTCTTTTCCGTCATACAGCTCAACGATGACATCGACAACCGGGAAGCCCGCAAGAGGCCCCTTCTCCATCGCCGCGCGCACGCCCTTTTCAACCGCCGGAATAAACGGCCCGCTGATCACGCCGCCGACGATGCTGTTGACAAACTCAAATCCCTTGCCGCGTTCGTTGGGCTTGACCCGCATCCAGACTTCCGCAAACTGGCCTGCGCCGCCGCTCTGTTTCTTGTGGCGGTATTTGCCGTCGCCCGCTTGCGTAAGCGTTTCCAGATACGGAATCTTCGGCGCGTGGGTATCAACCTCAACCTTATAACGGTTTTTCAAACGCGAAAGCATCACTTCAAGATGAAGCGGCCCCATCCCGCGGACAACCTGCTCACCGGTGAGGTCGTTACGCTCAAACCGGAAGGTCGGGTCTTCCTCCATCAGGCGGTGCAGATTCGCGCTGATCTTCTGCTCATCGTTGCGGCTCTTGGCCGTGATCGCAAGACCGGCCATCGGCGCAGGAAACGGCAACGGCTTCATGTGCGCATCAAACTCTTTGCAGTGGATGGTATCGCCCACATGCAGCGTCTCGATCTTCGCAACCGCGACGATATCACCGGTAATGGCTTCTGTAATTTCTTCGCGCTTATCGCCCTGCACTCGATAGATCTGCGCGAACTTCTCGGGCTTGCCGTCTGAACTGATAAAGGCGCTGCTCTTGGCCGCCAGTGTTCCGGAGAACACGCGGAAGTACGAGAGCTTGCCGATATGCGGATCGCACAAAACGCTGAAAACCTGTGCGCACAGTCCGCTCTCGGGCGACGGTTTGAACTGGATCTCTTCCTCGCCGCGGTATGCATGGTGGTGCGCGTGCAGCGGGTCAGTCCCCCACTCGGCAACACCGGTCATGAACTCCTCAACGCCGAACTCTTTTTCCGCCGCCATGCAGAAGACCGGAACAATATGGCCTTCGGCAATCGCCGTCTGCATAATATCAACGACTTCCTGATGGCTGATCGGATCGCCGCCGAGGTAACGCTCCAGCAGCTTTTCATCACACTCGACCGCGCTTTCGGTAATCTGCAGGCGCAGGGCTTCGACATCATCGCCGGTCTGCGATTCATCCATCACGCGGCTGACGCCACTGAACTCGGCACATTCGCCGTGCGGAATCGTAAACGGGATGCATTCCTTGCCGAAGGTGTCCTGCACGGCCTTGAGCGCTTCCTGATAGTTAGCGCCTTCTGCGTCCATGCGGGTAATGACAACCATGCGGCCCAACCCCATCTGCCCGGCGATATCCCACGCGCGCCGAGACATGACTTCCACACCCCTTTGGGCATTAACGCATATGACTGCAAGATCCGCGCCTGTAATGCCGCCAATGGTGGCACCGATAAAGCCCATCGCTCCGGGCGTATCAATAATATTGAATTCCTTGCCGCCGTATGAGCAGTGAAGAATTGAGGTAAACAGGCTGTGAAGACGTTCCTTTTCTTCCGGATCGAAATCGCTGACAGTCGTTCCCGCGCTTGTCGTACCAAGTCGCTGGAGCACTCCTGTCTTGTGGAGCATGGCTTCGGCAAGCATTGTCTTTCCGGAACCACTGTGCCCGCAGAGGACGATATTGCGAATATCTGATGATTGGTACTTCGCCATGCTCGATCCTTTCATTGCAAGGGTTTCACGTAAGGCATTCTCCACACAGGGAGCAACACCTGACTCACACTTCCACAACAGCGCGACAATATTCTCGCACTAACAACAACCACACCGGGCAGCAGCCGCACAGGCGCTCCCGGTCTGAGTAGACGAAAAGTGAGATTATAGCCCTAACTTCCGTATCCGCAAGGGGAAATCGTAAATTGCTGCCCCGCTGTTCTTTTTTTCGATAAAAATTGAATCGCCGCTCCGGCGTCCTCCGGCGCTCGGATTTACCCGCCGACTTCCTCCACTAACCCGATACACCACAAGAGGAAACAAGAACGCAAGCCTCGCCACGAAAAGAGCGCACCTTGCAATTCTACAAATATTCACCGTAAAGTGCCTGCCCTACAGACAACAGAAAAAGCGAGTGAAAGTTCCCAATCAATCAGGATGCCACTGTAGAACTAAAAAGCGCAGTCCAGAATACGTCAGGTTAAATTGAGCGGAAAATCTCTTCCTGTTCTGGTGATTTTCGGAATTCGCCGGGGGACATTCCAATGCGCTGCTTGAATTGTCGGTAAAACTGGATACTGCTGGCGTATCCGCAGCGATAGGCAATTTCCTCGTTCGACAGCTTTCCCTCAACCAATAATTGGCAGACTCGCCGCAGCTTTGCCGACACAATATAGTCGTGAATTGTCACATTGAACTGCCGCATGAAAATACGCGAAAGATGGCTTCTGGTAACAGAAAGCGCATTTGCAATTTCAGACACATTAACCGGTTGGTCAAGGTGGTCGTCAATAAACGTGCACGCATTGCGGACAAGGCTATGGTGCTGAACGTTTTTCTTATCCTTTGATTCGCGCAGTTCGCCGATAAGCTGACAGACCAATTGGGTCGCCTCGAATGCATCGATATTGATCGTGCCGCCATCAGAATACTGTTTATACCACGCAAGCATTTTCCGGATCAGATGGGAATCGGGAGAAAGCGCAAATTTCACCCCGACGTTATCGATCAATGTATTGATGATTGATTCCATTTGTTCTGCATAAAACTCAAAATAGATTCCCTCCCATTCATCACATCCCTTTGGAGTACTGAAAATAAAGCGGGTACTGGGAAATTTTATAAACATTGCCGTTCCGGAAGGTAAACGCCAATTTACGTTTTTTTCGATATCCGCGATATCACCATATCCAGAGAGTGTGTATTTAAACAGGTAATAGCTGTTTGGGGGACGGATCTTTGCCGAAGTATATCCGCTTACATCCAGAGAATATCCCAGATATAACGGAATCGGGGCGCCTTTGAACTGGTTTTGAACCGTAAACTTCACGACATTGAACATTTTGTCCCCAAGATGGCGCGAAGCGCCAAGGAAAGCACAAATCGTTAGTAAAAGGCACAAATTGCAAGTTGCTTAAGATTTATAACAGTTTATATATAAGTCAGAATGTTATGATCGACAACGAAAAAAGACCGTAAAGAGTGATGGTTATAGGAACAATACGCGATGAGACTGATAAAGCATGATCCACTCACGGATCCAGATTTCCCGTCGCTGCAGGCTTTATCTCCGTCACAGAAGACAAATGAGAAGATGCCGATACATTGCCAGCCGCGTCGAAGCTCTTTTACATTAACGGAGTTACTGGTCGTCATCGCGATCATTGCCATCCTTGCTTCTTTTTTACTGCCCAGCCTGCGCAATGCGCTGGCGATTGCAGACACATCTGTTTGTGCAAATAATCAGCGGCAAACAGGAATGGGCCTGCTGATGTATTGCGACGACAACAATGGTTTTTTACCCAATCTCTGGCAGAACAATGATCTGATTTTTACCGATGCAATTTCGATATATATTAATTCACCCGGAGTCATCAAACGCACCTGGGCGACATCAGGAACATACGCATATAACAGCCTCTATACGCCATATCAGTATATCTATACATCAAAATCGGTTTTTATATGCCCAGAGGCCGCAAAAAATCTGGTGTATCCTTTTACCGGATCATCTGCAGGCTATTTTATATCGAATTACTCACCGACGTGTACAGACGGTTCAAGTACATCGGGGGCGTATCCGTACGCCTGGTGGCGCAGCAGCAGTCAAACATATGCAAATCCTGCCGGTCGCAAGCTAAACCAGATCCTGGGAAAAATCATTGTCGGTGAACAGCGCTATTATCATGCGGCGTCAATCGGCGGAAATACCGTTTGCAGAACAACACAGGCGATTAAAGACTGGTGTGGTGCAGACTCAATCTATCTGGCTGAAAATCAGTATGCCGCCGGAAATGTGCATAATCGGGGCACAACCGGAAATTGGCTGTTTAAAGACGGGCACGTCAGCTGCTATATTTTTAATTCAAAAATCATTAACTCATCAAGCAAATATTTTATGGGATTATAATCCCTCCTCTTAAAAATAGTAATTTCGTAGTAACTCTCACGCCTTAATTAAAGAGATGAATATGCAAAACCTTGTGACCGAAGTGAAATTATATCAAAATGTCCCAATAATTTTTGTAAATGGCGAACCGGTATCGGGACTCATGCACTGGAACCGGAATATGGAGCCTGAAGACGTAAGGAATTTTGCAGAAGCGGGCGTCCATTTTTTTTCGTTTCTTGGAAATATTGATTTGAAGGATGGCGCCACAGACCGCGTCGATGATGGCCGCCCCTTTTGTCATACGATGACACCGGATTATATCGATTCAGTGATGACAAAAATTCTGGGCGCAGACCCGGAAGCGCTGATTATTCCGCGTTTTCGGCTGCAGGCATCTGAAATATGGAAAGCAAACCATCCGAATTCGCTGACACAATCGTATCACTTTGAACTAAATGAATATGATGATGTAAAAATGACGTCACTCGGAATTGATGAATGGATCGACGATGCGCTTAACGGCCTGGCCCGGTCAATCGAACATTGCGAAAATCGGTGGGGAGATCATATCGCCGGGTACCATTCCGGCTTTGGTGACTGTGCAGAACACGTTTATGCTTGGGGATCGCGGATTGCGGATTACCACCCTGAAATGCTGAAAAAATTTAAACACTGGCTAAAATACAAATATAAAACAGAGGAAATGCTTTGCGATGCATGGCAAATCGCCGAAATAACATTTGACCAAATTGAATTTCCAAACCCGGAAAATTATGCGAAAATATCTCCCGGGCTTTCATGTTTGCTGAATCCTCAACATGAGCAACAGCTTATTGATATGATGGAATTTAATTCTGACTATATGGCCGGGCTTGTTGTCAAACAAGCCTGCAAAGCAAAAGAAACATTAAGTAAGCTCAAAAAGAAAAAAATATTCGGCGTCTTTTATGGGTATATGAATTTACCCGCGAATGAGATCGCGCATTGCGCACATGGTCATGACGCGCATGAGAAAGTGCTTACATGCCCTGAGCTTGATTTCATCTCTGCACCCGTTGGCTATTCAGCCCGACAACCCGGCGGCGTAAGCACGGGCCAACTCGCCCCGGCAAGCGTCCAGTTGGCCGGGAAATTATATTTTGCAGAAGACGACTCCGGAACAAATTTAACCGCAAATAAACACAACACGATGCCGGGAACAGCAGAACAGGCGAGTCAGATTCTCACCAGAGGATTTCTGGATGTCTGGAGAAGCGGGGGAACGCAATGGTTCATGGATCTGCATGGAGAAGGAGAGTATCGAGACGCCGAACTCATGTCAACGATCGGCAAATTGACGGACTTTGCACAGAAACACATTCATGACCGAGAAAGTTGTGCAGAAATTGTCGTGTTCTTTTCAGACAAAAGTTTAAATTATTCAAAAACGTTAAATGTATTTTCTGGAAATTTACTTGAACAACAGTTAAATGAAATTTGTTCAATTGGCGCCAGTTTCGATGTTTTCCGCATTGAAGATTTACCAGAACTGGTTCGGCAAAATCGCCTGAAAAAATACAAGCTGGCAATCATGCTTAATCTTCATTCGGTTTCAGATCCACTGCGTGAAGATATTGAAAATTATCTAAAAAAAGACAAACGTACACTCCTGTGGTTTCATGCTCCGGGAATTATTTATCATGGCAAGTTTTCGGTAGAGCAATCGAATGCCTTGACCGGAATAAACTGTGTCATGCAAGAAAAAGGCAGATTGTCACTGATAACAGAAGTGCTGATTGAAGGCAAACGGTTTAGCTATGGAACGCAGCGCAATATTTATCCAAGACTGATTGCCGCAGACCCTTGCGCCGAAACATTGGGATATCTTGTTGAAGGCACGACCATTCCGTTCCGGCAGGATTCCGATGGCGGAATGTTTGTAAAAAAAGCATTTCCGGATTATTGCGCAATGTGGAGCGGATCTCCCAATATGCCGTCAGGATTACTAACAATTATTGCGAAAGACGCCGGCGTACATATTTACTGCAAGTGTGGCAGTCAAATGTTCAATACAAATAACTGGGTGGGAGTTCATGCAAAGTGGACAGGCGAACTGATATTAAAATTCCCTCAAAAACTAACATTTACAGATGCGTCAACAGGCGAAATTGTTGTCAATAATGAAGATTATTTCCGCCGTACAGTCGTGCGTGGACAAAACATTCTTTTGGAGATGGTCCAATAAACGTGTAGACGAGATATAATTACTTTCAGTGGAGGAAATCTCTTGATCCAGAGTAATCGCATCCAGATGCTGTTTATAATATTTTCGGCTTTATTCACCACAGTAACCGGCTTTGGTGAAGACCGGAGCAATACACACAACAAGGATAAGCCCTCTTCTGCCGGAAAACAAATCGCATCATTTGATTTTGAGTCATCCGCTGATAACTCCTACTCATTAAATTCAAATGCACAAATCACGACAGATCCGGCTATGGTTATTGCCGGAAACCATAGCCTGCGATGGAATGGCTGGGAAGCCCCGAAAGAATGGAATGAATTCCTACACAGCAATAACGCAAAATTTCCACTCAAAGCAAACTCCTCATATACCGTCAGTTTTAAGTACAAAATCATTAATAAGCGAACGGTAAAGAGCCAACTATACTTTCTGGTTCGTTCTGCTTCAGGTGGGCATGACGCTGATACAGGATGGACTGAAATTAATGACGAGGTTGGAATATCCGGCGAAAAATCCATCACATTTACTTTGGGTAATTTTGCGGACTATTCTCTAATTATCGGCGGCCACTATCAATGTGAAGTTGTAATTGATAATTTAATGCTTTTCGAAATCAATCAAGAAAACACTGCAATAAATACAAGCACGCCAATTATTATTCCAAAATCCGAACAATATCTTATCGAACGTGCGCAAAGTATTGCCATCGATGGCGATGGGACAGATTTTGGTTCCATTGACAATCTTCATGAATGGCACGCTCCGAAATATCTTTATCTTAACACAAGCCAAAGAATTTTTTCAAAAAACGAATGGAAGGGTGATGAAGATTTGTCTGGAAGAGTTACGCTTCAAAAAGATGACTCATACCTCTATATTTTTGCCGAAATCATTGATGATGCGCCCATGAATCAAACTAACAAATCACAGTGGGAAAACGATTACATTGAACTCTTCTTATCAACCTGTCCACATCAAGGCGATACGAATCAATACGTATCCGGTGATTATCAACTTCAATTACTTCCAGGCAACGATAACACCAAGCCATCCGTATTTCTGCTTAAAACAACAGATAACAACAAAAAACTTCAAACACAAGTTTTAGATTTTGAAATCATATCAAAAAAAAAGGCAGTAAACATTGATGATAAAAGTAGCATTGGGTATGTCGTTGAAGCAAAAATCAGTCTGAAAAACTTTCCTGAGCTTGCACCCGAAAGCCCCTATATTATTTTCAATATCGCCGTGGGAGACCGGGATGATGCGATCTTTAAAAAATGTTTTGTTGGAGGGACAGACCAGTCACACATCAGCACGGAAGGTTTTTTGTATGGTTTCATTTATAAAAAAATACCTGTCTATTTGGATCACCATTTTGACATAGGAAATGGGGCAGAAAACTGTTTGATTCCAGACAACATCCTTCCGGAACGAATGACAGGCCAAAAAGTCCGTATATGGGATATGAAACTTGCGGCCAAGAAGAAATATGAAGCCCGAGAAAGCATCTGTCTTGACGGCATTTGGGCTGAACAAACGTTTTCAGAAAAACCCGGATGTCTTGATGACAACGCCTGGAAATATATTTTGGTGCCGATTAGCAGCAAGGGATTTCGAGAGGATTGGCTTCATCCATATTTTGAAAATAAGGATGGAATGCTATCTTGCATTTCCGGCATTCAAAGCTATAAACTTTTTCCGAAACAATATTATCGCGCTTTATTTCGCACATTTTCTCTTCCGTTATCATGGAAAGGGCAGAGTGTTTTTCTGCAGGCAGACAATCGAGGCATTGTTGTCAGCCTGAGTGTCTATATCAATAAAACTTTGGTTTCAGGCAAATCTGACGATGGATGCTCATGTGTCGATATCAGTAAATATATTCAGTGGGGGAAACCAAACACAATTACGATTCTGGCCAATTCAACAGCGTTACGAAAAAGCAGCAACGAATATCCATTATCATTAGGCGATATTTGGCTTCATAAAGGTTCAAAACAAAACTTTATTTCTTCTGCATTTATTAATTCAGATGTTCCAAACAATTCGATTGAATTTAATCTATCATTGGAAAATGAACTCCATCCGGACTTGAAGATTGATATTCTTGTATACGACAACCAGTCCGGAGAGATTGCTGCAGAGTGGTTGCAAAATAACGTGGACTCATTCACCATTGATAAAAATTCCGTAAAACTTAAAACCATCTGGAACGGATATAAACCGTGGTCGCCGGAACATCCGAATCTCTATACAGCGCATATAAAACTGACAGCCGCAACTGGAGAAATCCTTGATGATGTAAAACAACGTTTCGGAATGCACACGACCAGGATTAATGGCAAATATATTTTGCTGAACAACCATCCGGTTCACCTTCGAGGAGTACACATTAATTCTCGAACGCAAACATATAGCTATTACAAGCACATGAAAGAAATTGGGCTCAATACCTATTTTATTTTTGGCACAAATATTCCTGAATATATTCTCAACTGGTTTGATGAGCTTGGCATTTTTATTATTCCTCATGCCGGCGGAGCACATGTTGGGCACGCATTTGGCCAAGTGGACACGTCAATCGAACGGAGACGATGGATTGAAAAGGTTCGGAATCACCCATGCATCCTGATGTATCTTGGCAACATAACCCCTTCCGGCAAGGAATCAGGATGGATCCATTGGAATTTCAGCAAAACGGGGACATCTTATTTCCCACAGGAAAATAAAGCGAATCTATTAATGCGCGGTGAAAATTTGAGTACGATTGATTTTTTGCAAAGCGCAGATCCGACTCGCCCTGTTTTTCATTATTGTGCTGGGAATCAAGAACCTGTCTGGTCAATTATGAATCATGCTGACTTTGGAATGCCTATACAAGAATGTGCCGCAGGTGCTGAATCTTGGGCGAAGACTGAAAATCCAAAGCCGTTTATCATGGCTGAGAGTTGGCCAATGCCAACAGGTGTGAATATTGATTTAGAACGAGGGGAATCTGCCCACATCTATTCGCCATTACGATATAAAGATCGCAAGAATGCAGACAATTGCCTCGTTATCGAAGAGTTATCACAGTACATTGGCGAAAAGGCATATGTTTATTCTGAGCCAGTGCGTACCTTTTCCTTGCCGAATGTTCATATCAGCATTATGAGTAAAATGTGGGACCGAAAAAATGAAGACATCTGGACACCGTCAAAAAAGTGGATGTATTGCCACAAAAATCCCGCTGAAATTGCATTAACAAGTATTGCGCTTCGAGAACACGCGCGTTCTGACCGAGGATATGGTTTGAGCGGAAGGAATTATTTTACAGATGTATTCCCGTTCTCGTGTTACACCCAAGCAGACTCGCTTGCGGTAACACAAATGAATAATACGGATTCATTTTATACGCCGTTATCAGAGACTGATAATATTCAAAAACGGAAAATTTGGCGACAATATCGAACCAGCAATTTGTTCGGCATGGCTTCAGATACGGCAGCGCTTAATGATATCAACAAAATCATTCCAGAGAAAAACGAATACGACAACTATTTCAACGATGCCTTTAATCCATTTTTAATCTACATTGGCGGTGGCCCAAAACCAGAGCAGTTCAGATATAAAGACCACAACTATTTCTCGCATGAAAAAATAATCAAGCATATTGTTCTTATTAATGATAGTGAAACTCAAATTGACTGTAAGGTAAATTGGGGGATACGGCAAACAGGGAAAGTTCTTTTTGAAAAGCAGTTTGAAATTTGCATTCCTTCCTGTGTCCCGTTAAAAAAAGCAATTGAATTCGAACCCCCTGCTTCTATGATTCGGCAAGAATATGAGATTTTCATCTCGACAAATGTAAACAATAAGTTGCATGAAGATACCTTTACTATAACAGTTTTTCCTCCAACCAAAATTACGGGAAATCTTACGATCTATTTATATGATTCACACGGAGACACACAAGATATATGTCAACGGATAGGGATTAATGCAACTCCATTTCAGTCATTCGATGCGACAGAAAAGAATAGCGTACTTGTAATTGGTAGAAATTCATTGAATTCACTTCTTGAATGCCATTCGACTGCGGCCCTTCAACAAAAGATTAAAGATGGACTTCGCGTCCTTGTCATGGAACAAGCAGCTGGTTCATTATGGTACCCGTTGCAGAAAGAAATACGCGTTCGTCATCAATTTATCAAAGATCGTTATCATCCGATTTTGATCGGCCTAAGCGACAAGGACTTCTCTCACTGGCGCGGGCAAGCGACATTGACAGAATCCCATCCGCAATGGGATCTGGCAACAGAATACAGCGATTTTACTTTACCGCAAATGTTCGGCCATTGGGGTGCAGAGGGCATAGTCAGTACGCTTCCGATGATTCGGCCTCAACATGGGAATGCACGGACACTTCTCAGCGGCGGTTTTGATCAGGAGTGGTCTGCACTGATGGAGTATGATTATCAAAAAGGAACAGTGATTGTTTCTCAACTCGACATGTGCGGAAGAAGCGCGGATGATCCTGTCGTTCATACTCTTTTCGCAAACATGATTCACTATTTGATAGATAAAAAAGAAAACCATTACCTGCCACTCGCGTATATCCCTGAACAAAATCTCAACCAATTGCTTGATCGCTTTAAACCTGCGACAACCGAGAATCTTTCTGACACACAAGTTCTCGTGGTATCAGCCTCGCAGGAAAACCTCTCACAAAAGCATGAATGGCTAGATGTTCAAGTAAGAAATCAGGGAAAAACAATGCTGGTTCTGCTTGCGGAGCCCTCTGATGACCTTGGTTGGTTAAGCCAGGATATTCAAATTATGAGAGAGGGAGAACACAATAACTGTTATTACAAACACATAATAACGGATGAAGAAAAAAATATGGCGTTTCTTGATGGGATAAATTCTGATGATTTATATTTCAAGTTCCGACGAGAAGAAATCCCCCTGATTACCAAAGTCCCGAAAAATGGGGAAATCTTTTTCAGTGGACTCGGTGCTTTTTTGAGGATGGGAAAAGGAAACGTAATTATTCTACAACTCAACCCTGAACGACACAAAGAAGAGCGTAGCTATAAAAAAGTAATACGGGTATTTTCAAGGCTATTTACGAATTTAAATATCGGGCTTAATTACGAATTGAATTTCGGAAATAATGATTTAGAAATGTCATCAAGAATGTGGAAATTCTGTATTGACCCGCAGAATCGGGGCGATAAAGAACGCTGGTTCTCCGCGGAGTACGATGATAGCGCTTGGCGCGATATTCATGTTGGAAAAAGCTGGGAGTCCCAAGGAGTTACCGATACGAATCCGTTGGAAAATGCTTCCTTCGGAACATCATATAACGGAGTGGGCTGGTATCGCATTCAATTTGACGTACCCTCATATATTAAAGGAAAACAGCTTTATCTTGAAATCGCCGCGGTCGCGGGCGAAGATACGATTTATGTGAATGGGAACGTCATCGGTAAAACAGACAAAACATCCAGCGGTGACAGCCGCAATCTAACCAAAATGTTCAGGAACTACCCAATCCCGACTGCGCTGCTGCATCCGAATGGCAATACCCTTGCAATCAAAGTCTACAACAACACGGGAATGGGTGGATTATCAAAACTTCCGGTGCGAATAATGACACATGATTGCCCCAATGAGACGGCTCTTTATCCAATTGAGAAAAGCAAAAAAACAGGCGACCCATATCGTTTTATTATGTGGTGAGAATTTAATCATCGAGCCACTCGTCGTGCAAACGATCAGATATTTCTGTATGGTCTTTCTTAAACGTAAGAATTTCACTCTATCTCCTGTGCTTTACTATGTACTATAGCGCAGAAGACGTCAACCAAAGGCTTTTTTTCAAATTAATTTAGACGATTGTCATGAGCTTCGTGGGATTCATTTTCGCCACCGAATTTAATGGACCGTAATTTCCCGACAAAGAATTGTTTTCCGTTTTACGCCGTCTTCATCCGGATAGTAAAAGTCACTATAAAACAGCATTGCACTATTGAAGCTAAGCGGCACAATCTCGGGGTTATTGCACGCACCATCCCAATCGTGAAACGTCGGAGTATCTACCTTACAATTTGCCAGATTGCTTCTGTCTCCGGGATCCATCAGAATAGCCGGCTCGCTCCACTTTGTTCCGCTTTCGTTTTCAGAGACGCAAACGAAGATACCCGGGCGGGCATAACACAAAAGAGTTTCCCCACATTCAAGGTTGCATAACCTCGGCAGAATGCCGACTTCAGAAAACTTTTGCGGCTTTGACCATGTATAACCGTCATCCGTTGAGCGTGAGAAATACATCGGTGCCCACTCCCTTCCAGTCGAGCAATACCATGCTGATCTCAGAAACCACACGATAGAACCGTCCGGCATAAACTCAAAATCACTGTCGCTAAATCCGCCGCTCTGGTACGGATACTCATCCCCATCAGCGTCATATTCCATGTGACCGCGAAGCTGAAACGAACGGCCATTGTCATCTGAACGAAATAGCTCTGCGGAATAGTACGGGCTGTACTTGCCTGTACGCGGATTGATGTGCCCCTCCCCCGAAAACGCACTGACCCAGATTGCACCATCAGGGCCGAGTTTCAGATTGCCGCGGGGGAATATCGGCTTGAGAATATTTTCATAATTATTACCGGTAAAAACAACACGCGTAAGAGATGGCCAATCAACCGGTACCATTTCAGTAACCGGCTCAGATTTACCTGCCGGGATTCGTTTGGCCAGCCATTTTTTTTCAGCGAGACTTGGCGGAAGACGGTCAGCATTATACGCTTTGATGACAGTTCCGTCGGTCCACCCCGTCATCCCGTCGGGGATTGGAATTGTTCCTTCTTCTGCCTGTTTGCTGAAATCATAACCTGGAGTCAACTGGCTCTGCGGCGTAAATTTGTAATCACTCAACGAGCGCCCTGACTCCATGGGAAAATAGATGCGGTCACCATTTCTTAACAGTAGCCCGCACTCGGCAGACACCGCAGCATCGATTTCCGTCCATGTCATTCCTTTGTCCCTGCTTTCGAACCAGAGGTTTGTCTCGCCAAAGGATTTGATGTTATCATTCGTAACGTGGACAGCTACCACAAGCCTGTCGCCGAGGTTATAAGGACGGGGAAACTGATAAGGCCCCCAGAGTTTTTCCTCAGGACGAATGCCTCTGACAATAACGCGTTCCTCACCGATGGTAAGTTTCACCTTCTGCCCACTCATCATTACTCCTTCAGATGCTGTGATATAATTCAGATAACCGAATCACCAGAATTCCCGCGCCCCCGTTATTTCATTTTTGCATATGATATATCTCTAATATACCTTGTTATTTATCAAAAAATAGAGAGACTCTTGCTGATAATATTGGACTTTTGGCGATTATATAGATTCAAAGACCTGGTTGAGTATTGATATGTTCAACGTCAAAGCAGCATATTTTCTGTGGAAGTCGAAGATTGGATGTGACAATACAGCAGTGATTTCGGACTCGCTCAAGATCATGCTCCAACGTCCGACACCTCTCATTCTTGACCACATCCCGCCCCTACGCCCGTGCCCTTTTCTGAATAAGTAACTGATACAAAAAACGCCTTCACGCGAAGTGAAGACGTTTTCAAAATTTTCCATACAGCAATCATGCTATGCGCAACGCGCTTTCAACAATCCGTTACTTCCGCATATACAGCGGACGATAGGACGGATCAGGCGCACCCCACCGGACATCCTGCATCCCGGCCCGATTACAAGCGTCCAGCGCATCCAGCACATGCCGAAACGGGACATTCGGTTTTGCGTTGATTGAAACAGGCGTATCCAACTGGCCTAAACTCCTTTTTTTCAGAATCTCCGACAGCATTATCCCACTAAATCCTTCTGCATTGCTTTTGCCGACTATCCGGTCGTCCACGATATAGATCGCATTCTTTGCGCTATCGGGATCCGGATTGATTCGCAATTGGATATTTTTCCGGAACAGGGAATTCACCGACTGCGTGCCATCACCAGTCGGAAGGTTTGATCCGAGTTGCAGCTCCGGCGCCTTAAACGGCTGTAAGATAAAAAAGATTAGAAGCAGAAAGACGATATCGATCATCGAGGTGAATTGACTGGTCGCTTCATCGCTAACCCGGCTTTTGATTTTCGCCATTACTCTCCCCTTTTTGCTTACCGCGATATGGCCCCGTAGACGCTGTTATGGTTTCAATATCTGGCATTCACTCCGCAATGACTCCCTCCGTGTTCGCACTCAGACAATTTCAGTGACGCCCCTTGTAATCCAATAAACGCCGTATTTCAGAAATAGTTCATTCCTTTCTGGAAATTATTTCAAACCCATATCCTGCGCCCCTCGCCAGCAACATGCGCATGTCACCTCCTCATTTTCACGCATAAACTGACACCGTAAAAAAAACGCCTTCACCTCAAGTGAAGACGTTTTCAACATGTTCAAAACTGCTCGGACGCCTGAAGAAGCGTTTTTCGACAACCCGGTTACTTCCGCATATACAACGGCCGGTAAGACGGATCAGGTGCACCCCATTTGACGTCAGGCATTCCGGCCTGATAACATGCATCCAGCGCACTCAGAACATACCGGAACGGGACATTCGGCTTTGCCTGAATCGAAACCGGCGTATCGGTTTGCCCACCACTGCGGCTTTTCAAAATACCAGCCAACTTGGCTTCCCCCTGAAAACGGCTCTTTCCGACAATCCGGCCATCAACCATAAAAATCGCATGTTTCTCACTCTGCGGATCAGGATTAATCTGCAGCGTAATATTCTGACGGATCTGAGTATCGACCGAAGGGGCACCGCTGTCTTTCGGCAAGTCTGATGCGATCTTCAGTTCCGGAGCCTTAAACGGCTGCAGAATAAAAAAGATCAGCAACAAAAACACGATATCAATCATCGACGTAAATTGGCTGGTTGCCTCATCGTTGATCTGGCTTTTGATTTTTGCCATCACTCTCTCCTAAGGCAGCTCTTTAAACATTATGCCTATATCGCTGGCAATCAGAAAAAACTGTCTTTCTTTCGCAGTTAAGGGTGGGCGGTAACCACCTTCTGTACCGCCGTTTTCAAGTTTCCAGTTTTGCCATAAGCAAGTTCATCAGGAAAGCAAAACCATCGTCTTGTTTTCAGACCGCGGTACGTCACTTATCGTGATCGAAACTTGGGTCGCGGGTCGAGAACGCAATTCGCCAGATCTGCGCATCCATCAGGTGGGTCATCACCCGCTGCACAGCCCCATACTCCACGTCCTGATCCGCTCGAATCAGCACCGCTTTGTTGGTAAAGGCTTCGCCAGCCGCTTTGCCAAAGTCATGATGCATCTTGAAGGTTTGCCTCATGGACGCATCATCATACGGCGCCTGGTTCATCTCCACCACGCCATCCTTCAGGATATTGATCACCAACCGGCCAGGAATCACTTCATCATCAATTTCAGCTTTGACAGCAGCGGGCAATTTCAGCTTTGACTTCGATGAATCCGCCATTTCCGTAACACACATGAAGAAGATGATCAGCAGAAACGTCACGTCGATCATCGACGTCATGTCAAAGCCGCCGCCTTCACTGGCTTCTGACGGATCCGGCCTGCCTTTCTTAGCACCCATAACTCACTCCCCGAATGTCAACATGTTGCAAGCGGAAGTTCGATTGCAGCTCAGATGAATACGGCGTTTGACAGTTTTTACACACCTGCACTTACGCACATTCACCGCAGAAAACTGCAACCATTCCCACAGCCGACTTGATAATGCGATTATTCGGCTGCTTCTTCCACCGGACGGAAACGGTCGAGGATTTCGCTGTTAATCAGCCCCATGACCATCAGGATCTTCACAACACGACCGCGGAAGAATGTGAACATAACGGTTGCAGGAATAGCAACAACCAGCCCTTCCATTGTCGTCATCAGAGCGACATAAATACCGGCAGCAAGGTCGGATGCGTTTGACTGCGGGTTTTTCGCAATCGTACCGAACGCGGCGACCATACCCTGAACCGTACCAAGCAGACCCAACGACGGAGCTGTCGCGGCGATCAGGTTGATCCAGCCAAGCTTCTGGTGCAGAAGTGTCGCCTGACTGTCGGCTTCTTCCGCCATCGCATCAGCCATACGGTCAAAGCCGTGCGCCATCTTGCCAAGACCGGCACCGATGATCCGTGTCATCATGCAGTCTTCGTTCTGGCAGATATTCAACGCGCCTTCGTAGTCGCCTTCGTCCAGAGCGTTTTCGATCTCACCCAGCAGGTCTTCCGGCATCATCTTGTTGCGGCGGATCGACATGAGATTTTCGATCGCAAGCCCGACAACGACAATACTCAGAAAACAGATGAAGATACCGATGGCACCTGAATTCAGAATCAGGGCGACCGGGCCTTCCGGAACCTTGGAGGTCTCGGCTGATTTACTTTCCGTTTTGCCGGTTGCAGCATCAGCAGCAGGAGCCGAAGCCGCCGCAGGAGCGGCCGCTGCATCCGCGGGAGCATCTTCCGCCCACACTGAAGCCATCGGCACTGCAAGAGCCATCACCGCAACCAACGCCAGTACCCCAAACAGGGCGCGGCCAAAACCAAACTTCTTCATGCGTCTTTCCTTTCCGGGTTCTCTCTGAGGTGACAGAATCCATATTGATTAAATATCTTTTCGTTGCAAGGAGTTTTGCAACCAGTTTCTTCTTTCCGTAATGATTCAGGCGTTTTTATTTCC
>QKHZ01000076.1 GCA_003249795.1 bacterium
GTCCACACAGTGCCGCAAGGCTCAAAGCGACATTATTGCCATCACCGATAAACGCCAGTGTCTGACCTTTCAGGTCACCGAGATGCTCACGCATCGTAAGAATATCCGCAAGAGCCTGCGTCGGATGCGAATAGTCGGACAACGCATTAATGACCGGCACCGTGCTCCACTGGGCGAATTCCTCAACGATATCATGCTCGAATGTGCGGATTGAAATCACATCAACAAAACGGCTCATCACCCGGGCCTGATCCTTGATCGCTTCGCGGATACCGATTTTACCGCCACTGGCTTCAAGCGGAATCGCCGTCCCGCCCATCGATGTCATCGCAACTTCAAGGCTGACTCGAGTACGCAACGACGGCTTATCAAAATACATCCCGAGAACCTTACCCGCCATGATCATATCCGGGATGCCATCTTTCATACGCTTTTTCAACCGCACAGCAACCGAAAGAATATGTTCAATCTCATCCGTCGAGTGATTCAGGATTTTGATAAAATGTTTCATGCCAATGCTCCCGCATTCTTCGCTACAGCCGATTTCAGACAGCGGCCAAGAATCTCAAAACCTCTGCTGATCTCGTCTTTGGTAATATTAAAGGCTGGCAGCATCCGCAACACCGTCCCGTGCGTGCAGTTAATCAGCAAACCGTTATCCATGCAGTCCTGCACCACCTCAGCCCCGTCAAACGCCAGTTCAATTCCAATCATAAAACCTGTCCGACGAACAGCTTTGACACAGCTACAATCATTGGCTAAGTCACCCATCATCTGGTCAAACACAGGCCCCAGCGCCTTGATATTGCCCAACATGCCGTCTTCTTCAATCGCTTGAAACGTCGCAATCCCCGCAGCGCAGCCGATCGAGTTTCCGCCGAAAGTGCTGGCATGTGTTCCGGGCTTGAGCGCCGCCGCAACTTCAGGCCGAGCCATAATCAATCCCATCGGCATCCCGCCTGCGATTGATTTGGCTGAAGTCATGATATCCGGTACCACGCCAAAGTGCTGGTAGCCAAACCATGTGCCAAGACGAGCCGGAGAGGTCTGCACCTCATCAAAGATAAGAAGCATGTTCTTTTCCGTGCAAAGTTTGCGTAAACTCTGCAAAAATTGCACGTCACATGCAATTACACCGCCCTCGCCCTGCACTGGCTCTACCATAATTGCGGCTGTTTCATCGTCTACCAATGCCTTGACCGACTCGAAGTCGTTCAGTATTGCATACGAAAAACCTGGGACAACCGGTGTGAAACCGGCCTGATATGATGGCTGTCCCGTTGCGGAAATTGCTGCAAACGTCCGCCCGTGAAACGAATTCATGAGCGTAATGATCTTGTATTTAGGCTGACAGTAAAGCCGCGCAAGTTTAATCGCACCTTCATTGGCTTCAGCTCCAGAGTTGGAGAAGAAACACTGCTGCCCCGAACCTTTTGTCGAAAGGATTTGTGCAAAGTACGCCTGCTCTGCGACCTGAAAGTTGTTTGCCATGTGAAAGATCCGGCCGGCCTGTTCGCGCACAGCCTCAACCACGCGCGGGTGGCAGTGACCAAGCCCGGAAACGCCCCAGCCAGGAAACAGATCCAGATATTCTTTGCCGTCAGCATCCCACACGCGGCTTCCCTGTCCGCGCACAACCGTCACCGGCAGGCGCCGGTAGTTCGGCATCAGGTACTTGCTTGTCAGATCCCGGATCTCCTGCGAAGACAACTCGCAAGGTTTCTTATTGATAATACTCATAGGACGATCTCCGTACCGATCCCCTGACGGGTGAAGATTTCCAACAGCAGCGCATGGTCCTGCTTGGCCGGTACGATATGCGCTTTGTGAACCCCAGCCTTGAGCGCAAAGAGGCTGGCTTCGACCTTAGGAATCATGCCGCCCTGAATCACGCCGTTTTTCATATGCTCCGGAATCTGATCCGCACATAAATGCGAAATCCGCGACTCTGGATCATCTTTATCCATATAGATGCCTGCGGTATCGGTAAAGAACACCAGCTTTTCTGCATGCAGATCAGCGGCGATTAACGCACTGGCCGTATCGCCGTTAATGTTATACAACTGAGCCGCATCATGACCACATCCGCACGCAACCGGCGCGATCATCGGAACCTGCCCCTCCTCCAGCGCCCGATCAACCAGCACACCGTCAATGGCTACAGGCTCACCGACAAAACCGAGATCCGCATCCGGATATTCCGGTAGCGTTTTCTTGATCGCGCGCAGGAAACGGTGGTCGCGTCCATTTAACGGAGCAGCAGAACGCCCTGCTTCTTTCATCAAACCGCACAGATTCTGGCCGACTTCATCGATCAACACACGACTAACCACATCCATCGTTGCCGCATCTGTTACGCGCTGACCGTGAACCCACTGGGCTTCAGTCCCTAATGATTTCATAGCGGCAGTAATACTCTTTCCGCCGCCGTGCACAACAACAGGACGCATGCCGACAGAAATCATGAAATCAAT
>QKHZ01000166.1 GCA_003249795.1 bacterium
CAAACCGCAGTGCCGTCCTGATCCGGCAGGCAACCGGAGCCATTGCCTTCCGCTGCCATCACGACAGTTGCCGCGGATATGGCTGGAAAGAGCTGCCTGCACTGAAAGAACCGCAGCATTCTATAGTAAATGTTCCACAATCTGGAAATCTGGAATTGAATCAGACTCGGCCGCTTGCGGAATTATTTCAAACGGTGACCGATCTTGATCCGCCTTTGATTCACGGCCTGCTGCGCGAAGGTGAAACCATGAACGTGATCGCGTCGTCAAAAATGGGAAAGAGCTGGTTGGTGATGCGGCTTGCCATTGCGATCGCCGCGGGGATCGAGTGGTTCGGGATGAAGGTGGAGCGTGGCGCTGTGCTTCATATCGATAACGAACTGCGATTGAAAACCATTGTCTACCGCTACCGCAAGGTCGCCGATGCTTTGAAGATCCCATTTGATTCGTTCAGTAGTAATCTGGAGGTGATGAGTCTGCGCGGCCATCTGCAGGATCTGGACAGTCTCGGGCGCTTCTTTGATACGCTGGAGCCGGGGCAATACAAGGTGATTCTGATCGATGCGTTTTACCGGACGATCCCAAGTGGCGTCGACGAAAATGACAACGGTGCCATCGCGAATTTCTACAACAAGCTCGACTGGTATGCCTCGCGTCTGCACTGCGCGTTTATCCTGATCCATCACGCCAGCAAAGGCAACCAGTCACAGAAGTCGGTCACCGATGTCGGCGCTGGAGCCGGGGCGCAGTCGCGTGCAGTCGATACGCATCTCATTCTGCGGCTGCACGAACAGCCGGACGTGGCGGTGCTGGAGGCGGCGGTGCGTTCCTGGCCGCCGAGAAAGCCGATGTGTTTGCGCTGGAGTTTTCCGCTCTGGTTTCCGGCAGACGATCTCGATCCGGCAGCGTTGCGCGGGAAAACTCAAACAATTGTTAAACCGAAATCATCATTATCACTGGAGGAATTTATCGAACAATGCGTCATGCCCTTCGATCCGTGCTCGCAGAACAGGATTGTTTATGAGGCAGGAAAACTCGATGTTCCTGCCCGCAAGGTAAAGAGCCTGATCCGGCTTGGATTGTTGGAAGGACTTCTCAAAAAAGACGGTGCCCGTATGCATATCGTCGCGGTGCGGGATGGTGTTTCATCCGGGACGGCGCAACTGATCGCCGCGCGTCTGGCCAATGATCCGGCGCTGCCGATCCATGAACTCGCGGAGGAATACGGAGTAAGTGAACGGTACATCCGGCAGATCCGGCAAGTTGCGTCTGACATTGACGGGGCATGAAATGGTGTAATCGTTTGCGGAACTGATCCGGATTCGCCGCGGAACTGAGTTCCGCAAAAAACGGAACAAAGTTCCGGAAGTGAAATCCGTAATTCCGGTATTGATAATGTATTGGAATTTCTGGACGCGTTCCACTGAAACGCGGAACTGAAACGCGTTCTGGAAAGCGTTCCGCGTTCCGCTTGTGAAAAACGGGAATGGATTATGACACAAGGCGTTAGGTGAATCACTTGCGGAACTATTGGCGGAACTGTACACGCCCTATCCCTACGGGATAGAACGGGGCGTCATAAAACGCCCCCGTTCATCCCGACGAAAGGGATGATGGACGATGAGAGGAAAATTATGCGAGCCAGTTTTCAAGCCGCAGACCGGGAATACGGCTGAAGTGTTTTTCGTTTCCCGAAAGGAGCGTCAGGTCATTGGCAATGGCAATCGATGCGATCTGAAGATCAGCAAATGACAACGGCATCCCTTTGGCTTCGAGTTCGGCTCGCATTTTGCCTGCGATGTAAGCAGCCTTGATGTCGAAGTCGAGAACGTTTACGACCGGCAGCAAGACTGTTTCCAGATTGTGGAGATGGCAATCGACCCGGTCACTTTTGTGCGCGCCATACACGATCTCAGAAATCGTGATCGTGCTGGTGAATTGCTCCATCGCAGAGATCTCAGAGAGACGCTTGAGTAATGATTTGGGCGGACGGGGCTTCAGGATTGTCGTGAGGACATCGGTGTCAAAGAGATACATCGCGTCCGCTCCCGCCCGAAGACCGTACGGAATCGATATCGTCGGCGATTTCGTCAAAGCCTTTCCATTTGCCGATGATTGAAGCCAAGCCAGCGCGTTTCTCAAGTTGCTCCAGCTCATGTAGATCGTCGATGCTGACGATGGCGGCAATGGGGCGATCCCGTCGGGTGACGACGATGCGGCATTCCTTGTGAGAACTACGGGCCAGATAGTCAGCCAGCCGTTTCTTTGCTTCCGCGGTAGGGATTTGAATCGTGTTCATGGCATACCTCCAACAGGTCATAATAACTATAACACCCTATTCGCCAAAACGCAAGAAAATCCGCAAGGTACTTCTGGGAAACGACTTGTGTAGCACACCGGAAGTACCCCCCAGGGGAGACTTTGTTTCTACGTGAGAAAAAAAT
>QKHZ01000164.1 GCA_003249795.1 bacterium
ATAAAATGCCTCCAATAAACCTGTCTAACAAAATCTCCGGGAATAAATCATTCGTTGTTTAATTTTCTCTTCCTGACCGTAATAAACATGATTATTAATGCGCTTAAAACGACTAAGCCCACCACAACCCAGAGTATCCACCATAAGTTTGCGGATTCGCCAAGAACAGCATTCCCAATCTCCATAAGCTGAAACACAGAAAAATGTGTCGTATAGAATGTCAGCGTCCCTGCTTCACGATCAAACACGCTTTCCAGTACTTCGGTTTCGCCTGTCTGCGGATTGACGTAAACCATCTTAAGGTTGTCCGGGTTCTCAATCGCGGCCAACTCATCTTGTGTCAGCTTGATCGTGATTCTGACCGTTCCGGCGAACGCCGTTAAGCTCTGAACGCTTCCGTCCGCCATAAGCAACTCCAGTGCGAAGCTGTACGGCGAACCAATAAGTTGGCCTTGCTCTCCGGCAGACAGCATAAACAGACCATTTTCAGCTCCGGCAAGGCTTTCTTCACGGCTGCTCACGATACGTACAGACGAAGACCCTGCAGTCTGTCCAAGCACCGCAGCCGGTACATCGATCACAGTATTGCCAATTTGGCTTCTCACCAATATTCCGTTTTTTGCCATGATTTGAGCCAATTCTGTGTCAAACTCAATACTGCCCAGTGTTGTTTCGAGTGGAAGATCGACCTTCGGAAGCTCGATCACAGCTTCTCCCGGTTTGATGTCACCAGTGCTGATACCCTGCAGAATCTGCTCGATAGCTTGCTGTAAAGCGTTGTCGTCCACCACTGCTCTGACGATGCCCTGATCGATAGACGTTTTTACACCGTTTTCATCCACCTTGATGACCGATCCTTGGATAGCGCCGGGCGTTTGTGTCGGCGACGTTGCTGGAGTGGGCGTGGCCGTTGGCAAAGGTGTCACGGTTGGCTCGGGGTCAGCGGCGTATGAGATTTTCCGCCATTTTGCATAAAAGGTCTTGTCGCCCGTCTCGCCAGCGCTCCAACCCGTCACCTTTGTTGTAAAGGCACTTTCGGTATACCAACCCGAAAACCTGTATCCACTGCGCGTGGGCGCAAGCAGGCTGATGCTTTCAGTGGAGCTATAAACACTGGGATTGGCTGCGTCGTTCGTCCCTCCGTTCAAATAATAGGTGATTGAATAGAGGCGAAATGTTTTCTCTGTAAAAACGCCGCCTTCATAATCCGAAGCCTTAACGGTGTATGCGCCTGCGCTAGTCAAGCTGATGCTCATTTCTCCGGAAAACGCACCGCTGCTGTTTACCTCGCATGTGTCCATCATGATGAGACTGCCGTCAGGGTCGAAAAGCAGCACCGCCGCTGCCTTCACGCCCGCTGCCACGGTTCCGCTGTAGGAGACTTGACCACTCACACAAGAAACGTTCAGTGCTGTAATAGATGGGTTTACAGCCAACGCTGATACAGGGTAGACACTCATTACCAGTACAAAAACTGCAATCAATATAGTCAAAAGCTTTTTCATCGTTGTCATTCCTCCTTCACGGCTTCGTCCATGTGACGCCTGTTCCCGAACCATAGTCCACACCGCCGAATGTGCTGCCAACCGCAGGTGCGTTTTTGAGCACAAGCACCGAAACCTCGACAGGCGCGGAAGCCGCATCCGGCCCCGCATAAATCAGATAGTCAGCCACATTGGCCCATCCGGATGAACCGTCATTGTATATAAATACCTTCTTGACTGGATCGAATAAATCTGCCGATGCAGGATGCGGGCTAACCATCGGTTGTGTGATGATCTGCGTTTCAATCCTGCCGTCTGCGTATTTTCGGGTCACATACAAGCCGTATGGCCGATCGTCTCCGTAATCGGGAATGAAATAAGACGCGGTGATCTTGTACTCGTTACTATCCGCGAAATCCACGAGATTGCCATATTGCGTGCCATGAAACACTGTTCGCGTTGAGGACGGATTGCCATCCGCCGCGTTGTGCACCTGTATATCCACGCCGACTCGGTGAATAATCAAATTTCTTTGTACCGTGCCGCCGCTCTGCCGTGTGATGGTGAGCGGTACGATGACCTTATCGTAGTAATCGGACAGAAAGTCGATCGTTACAGTACCGTCCGGATTATTAGTGTACATGTAGCCAATGCTGGTAGACAAACCAACGCTTATTCCTGCAATATCGCCGATGCCGTCACGTGGTTTTTCAAGTATCACACGGTCGTTGCCGAAGAACACTTCCTGCGTGGCGTCGCCCAAAGTCACATGAGGATATGTATCGAGCTCCCATGTGAACGTCTCTTGTGTGCCGGATTCCGACGTAGCTTGTACGTTCATACACAGGGCATTCTCTTGAATCATGGTTAGAGGAAACCAGTTCAATTCCATACCCGATTGACGGCCTTTGTTTGTGGCATGCAACTGCATGCTGTAAAATGTACTGCG
>QKHZ01000283.1 GCA_003249795.1 bacterium
GGCAAGGGCAAGGTCGTGCATCTGGGGCTGAAGTTCTGTAATGTCCCGATCTGGTGGGGCGGAACGCAGATCACGAAGAAACTGTTTAATGATTTGTTCCATTCCTTCGGTGTCAAACAGCTTCCGGCGACGGTTTGGGATTCGAAGGAAGTGATCTTGCGGCACTATGTCAGTAACAACGGGCTTGCGGATGTTTGGGTTGCTTGGAACCAGACGGACGAGACGGTTGAGACGGTTGAGACGACGATTGATTTTGCTGCCGGTGTTGCTCCAGCGTTTTTGCACGACATCGTCACAGAGCAGGACCAGCAGCTGACAACCGACAGTGAAGGAACGTTCATGCCGCTGTCTCTGCAGCCGCGTCAGACACGGATGTTTGTCTCGCCGCGTTCTGAGTATGTCAATGCCGCAGCAGACTGGTTCAAACTGCAGCGCGGTTGGTGGCGTGGCGGGATGCCTGCAAAAGCGGGGATGAAAAACCAACGCCCGATTCCCGATTCGATAACCTCTGCGACGGTAAAAGAAATCAATACCGGATGGCAGCGTCATCTTGTAGGCGAAACCGACGATCCGGCGGCGCTGCTTGCGGATGGCGCTGAAGGGTGGAGCGCTGTGGACTTGCGTTCGTATCTGATTCCGGAAGAGGTGCAGGTAAAACGCATTTTACTGCGCAATACATTTACCGTTCCTACTGAGTGGAGTAATGGCGAAATCCGGTTATGGATCAGTAGCTGGAACAGCGATACGTTTGTGGGTGAAGCTGAGGTGAAGCTGGATGGTGTTGCTGTGAATCCTGACGAGCATACCGGCGGTGTTCGCGGCAGTCCTCTGCTGGAAGCAGGCAGTAAGCACTCGCTAACATTTTTAGTGGACGCGCGCAATGACGTTGTCGGCATCCGCGGGAGTGTCTGGCTTGCGTATCGTCCTGCTCCTGCCGAGTCACTGGACTTGTCCGGTTCCTGGTTGCCGTCTGTTGACGGGCTGGAGCGGGAGAATGCGGTGGTCTTGCCCGGAGAATTTGCGGGGATGATGGCAAAACGGACGGTTACGGTTCCCGCGTCGTGGCAGGGCAGCAAGGTTTATCTGCGGATGGAGTCGAGCCAGAATCTGATCGGGACAATAGTCAATGGCCATTGGGTTCGCCGCCATCATCACATGCTTGGTAATATCACGTTCTTGAACATTACGCCGTGGATCAAGTTCGGGCAGGAGAATGAAATCGAAATCTCGGCGCTGCGCAGTGCGAAGAAGAATACGGTTGCGATGATCCGTCTCGACCGGTATGAACAGCCGCCGGAGAATGTCAATATCAAGACTGTGGAACCTCGCTAGTTTCCAGAATCAATGCTGATGAGAATTTACAGAAAAAGTTTATACAGAAAAGGAGTGCAGCGAATGCAGAAGCGGACAATGAAAGATAAAGTACAACCGGTGTTTTTGCATGTGCCGTATGTGTCGCTGTTTTGTGCGGTTTGTTTTTTCCTGATGCTTGCGGGGGCGGTTCACGCGGAAGAGTGGGCAAGCCGTTCGACGACGCTAGCGATCAGCGCGACGTTGCGCGGATACGGACAGGTGCGGACGGTGCGCGTTGACTGGGCCGCGGCTTCGGGCGAAGGACTTGTTGAGGAGCAGTTCTATTGCACGACAAATGAGAATGCGCAGACGCTGGGCGGGAAGTTTCTTGCCGATTTGGATATGTCGTACAAAACAGAAAATATCATGCTGGGCAAATCCGTGTCTGCACGGAAAACGTTCAGCGGATCATGTTATGTTGTTTGTCTGCAGGGCTCGCTTGTGCGGATTTTCTGTGCCGAATCTGGAAAAACACTGACCGACTTTTTTGCCTCTCATGCAGAGTTGAGCGCGGGAGCAACGGTGCAGGCGAAGTACCCGACGTATCTGGATCGTTTTGACCGCTACGGCTGGGGCGTGTATGGTCTTGCCGGATTCTCAAACTTTCACAGCTGGATGAAAAAAGCGGATGGGGAAAATACGTTCAAAGATCCGTATGAGGACTTTGACTTTCTGGCAAAGCAACGCATCCGTTTTGAACCTTGGCTTGATCCGGCCGGATTTGACGATAGCGACGGCGTTCTGAAAAATACCGGAACCGATTGGAAGATGGCTGCAGCGCACAAGGCGGGTCTGCCGGTATCGTTTCGTGTCTACGGTTCTGAAGGCGGTGCAGACTGGACGGCGCGGCGTTTTCCGGAATACATGGAAAAACCGGCTTCATTTCTGCAGAGCGGCTGGCATGGCGGCAACCTGTTCTTCAAGGCGAGTCCTCACCTGAGCTGGTATGATCCTGATCCGCAGCGGTACATGGCCGTGCAGGTGATGAAGATGATGAAAGCGCATGTGAATGATGATCTGGTGATGGGCTGGATGCATCCGCACGGGGAGCTTGCGCATGACACGTGGTATGATTTGCACGACGATTATTCCAACGCTTCGCAAAAGAGCTGGGTTCGCTATCTTCATGAAAAGAATGTGACGCTGGAGGAAGTGTCCGCTCTTGCTGGTCACAGGCTTGTGTCATGGGATGAAGTGACGGTGCCGGAGTTCGCCAGCTTTGCAGGCTTGCCGCAGCGTGTGTTGTCGCTTGAGGGCAAGTGGCAGTACCGTTCTGAAAATACGCCGGAAAAGATGGATGCCGGATGGCTGGCGTTGCCGAAGGAAGAACGATACGAGGGCGTGGGCGGAAAATGGTGGGATAATGCCGAGAATGCGTCGGAGTGGAACACGGTTCACATGCCCGGAGGCGAAGCGATTTATGCGATTCTTGGCGGCAAGAAAAATATGTCGGCGGGCACATGGTTCCGTCGCCACTTTACATTGACAAAATCGCAACTAACGAAAACGCCGGTGTATCTGTATTGGTTCCCGATCAGCCACGTTTCTCTTCACAGCGGCGATCACCGCATGTACCACGGTGTTTATATTAACGGTCAGAAAGCGGGGGAAGTCGGTAGCTGGGGTGCGCTCGATGTCAGTAAGTTTGTTGCCGTTGGCGACAATAAAATCGCGCTTCATCTATTGGGTGGCATGTGGAACGGGCGGATCTTTTTGTCGACAGAAAAACCTGCGGCGTTTCCGTATTTTGGAAAAGAAAAGAACCGCCTGTTTCTGTTGTGGACGGAGTGGCACAAACAGGTCAAGTACGACGCGTGGGCCGATATTCTCGACGGCATGCGGCAGGTCGATCCGAATCGTCCGATCAAATTCATGGCGCCGATCCGTTTTGGCGAAGATCTCTGGCTGAAGCTGGCGCATGACTACGGCGGCTGGGGGCACTTCACCGGCGAAGGTATGTGGTTCTTTCCCTGGTACAAACGCTATGGATTTCTCTATGACCTGCCCGCGAGCAGTGAAACGGCGGGACCTGCTGACAGTCTTACGGACCAGTTCAATTCGTTCCGCCGCACGTTCATGGCGGGGCTTAACGGTCACGATCCGGTGTTCCTCGCGCAGACCTATACGCGTAATCCGGAGCTGCGCAAGTTCTGGATCGAGCACGACACTGTACTCAAGCGCATGGGCAAGTATGATCTTGACGGCCCGCAGGTTTTGATTTACCGCAGCAGTTTTAATACGGGCGGCTCCCCTGTCTCTTCGCCGTATCCGGAGCTGGGACAGTCCACGCGTCTGGTGCAGTCGCCGTGGAACTGGGACATCGGCCGCGGTACGCTGCAGAGACTGGGGCACAGCTATCTGTACCTTGATGACGGCGGTGTGGCTGACGGCAAGATGACCGGCTACAAGTTGATGGTCGACTGTGGCAATGAGACGATCGATCCGGAGACGATCGTACAGATCCGCTCGTGGATTGAAAACGGTGGCATGTTTGTGGCGTTGCCGTTCACCGGCCGTAACACGCGTCTTGAACCGGATGTGTGGCCGGTCGAAAAATTGACCGATTGCAAGGTTGCAAAGCTCCGCATTCCGGGTAAAGGCAAGGTGACGATTCTGCCGGATAACGGTGTCTTTACTACTCTTGCCGGAAAGACGTTTGATGATGTCGGTCGCTGCCTTGACTATGTCGGTAATAATTATGATGTCATCAACGCCGTTCTTGAGCCGGGAAAAGATAGCAAGGTGCTCGCGAAATATGAAGACGGCAGCGCGGCGATTGTCGAGACCAGAATCGGCAAAGGCCGTGTGATTGCGCTGGGGTCAACATTCTGGCGTAGCGCACAGGACCGCAACGGGGTGTGGTGGCCGGAAGGTATTGAGGCAGAGTTTGTCTCTGACCTGTTTGATGGTCTTGGATTCGGTAAGCCTGAGTTTGCAAGTTCCGATTCCCTTGTCTGGCCGCAGCCGTATCGCAGTAACAACGGCCTTGATCATGTGTGCGTTCTTGTCAGTTGGAATGAAGAGAAGGATGTGACTTCAGAGATTACGGTTCGTCTGGCGAAGAAACCGGCCGCGATAGTCTGTTATGGAATTGACGGCGTGAAAGAACTGCCGTTTACCTATGCTGAGGGGCAGGCCGTTGTCAAGGTTGGGATGCCTGCACGCGAGGTGAAAGTGTTGTCGGTGCAGACGGAAAAACCGGATGATGCGCTCAGCCACTGGTGGTCGTATCAGCAGAAGATGTGGCACACGCTTGCCGAACCGCATGTGGACTTCACGCCGTACACGCAGGGTAAGTGGGCAGATCCGGCGATTGACCTTGCGCGTGGTGCGAAGGCGACGGTCAAGAAACCCGCCGGTGACTGGATGGCTGCGGGCTTTGACGACAGCAAGTGGGATGACGTTTGCCTCGGCGTTCTGAATGCCAATGACAATATCCCGAAGAAGAGCGATGTCTGGGTGCGCAAGTCGTTCACGGTTCCGGATGAGTGGCTGCAGAGCGGGCGGACGTATCTGATCAGTGGCGCGTGGGTCGGCCCGCATTATCTTTCGTCGACAAGCATGTATTTTAACGGTGAAGAAATGCACGGGCCGTTGCGGACGGTTTATGGCAAAAGCAGTATTCCGGTTTTCAAACGGGATATTACAAAGCTTCTGCAAGACGGAGCGAATGTCGTTTCGTTTGCGATTCAGGGGGACTTTGATTATCAGGGCTTTGCCGGAAACGTTTATCTTTACCATCGCGACGCACCGCTTCGTTCAATCGATCTTGCCGGGACGTGGGACGCGCTTGATGCGTCCGGAAAGCCTGTTGTCCTGACGCTGCCGTCGGAGAAAACCGTCAGCGGCAATATGCCGAAGCGGACGATCCGGATTCCGGCAGAGTGGGAAGGCAAGTATCAGATCCGTGTGAGACTTGAAGGTGGCAAGCAGTCGACGATCGGCGTGTTTGTGAATGACTATATGGTTCGCAGACATCATCACAATCTGACCGCAGGCGCGGATCTGGATATTACAAACCGCTTGCGTTTTGGAGAGGACAATGAGATTCGTCTGTCTGGGGCGATGGAGTGGCACGAATTGCATCTGGCAGAGGCACCGAATGGCAAGGTTGATTCATGGAACTTGACCACAATCCGGCTTGAGCTGTTTCCGGTCAAGTAACACGGGCGGTTGTTATTGAACAGAAATCCGGAATATGAAACGCAATCAGGTGCAATTGTCTGCACCTGATTTGTTATCGTTAAGAAAAACAGCAGTGTCGTTTGAATGCGTGAATCATTTTTTGATGATCTTCAACGTGCCGGAAGTTTTGGCCGGAAGCGTGACTTCGCAGCAGCCGGATGTGCGCATCTGAAGCGGTGTCGGTGAGCCGTTTCATAGTGCCTGATCCTTCCATTCCAGTTCATACGGTTACTGAAATATTCCAGATCCGCCGATGCTTCCCACGGATGGTAATTGCTCTCCCACAATGCACACGGCAACACTGTTTGCGGCGATAAAAACCAACTGCCGCGCAGAGGTCAAACCGCAGCCGCCGTTGTGCGCAGGCTTTGGGGATTTATTGAAATTCTTTCGTGTTGATTTTATGAACCCGTCTGCCGTCTTGAGGATGGCGAATTTCTTGACCGGTTTGGATGGATGGGATACACTGCCACAATGCCAGTCGTTAACGTTTTCATAGGCCGGATCATGTTTTGAAATATCAGCGAGAGAAAAGGCGGGAGTGAAGAATGGATATTTATCAGAAGCTGAAAGAGGCAATGTACAATGTCGCTGAAAAAAACAATTATCTCGGCAGTTCCATCGAGATCAAGTGCAAGGCGCTGAGTTCAAAAGAGGCGATTGGTACTCCCGACCATAACGACTATCCGATCCAGAAAGGAAAAGAAGTTATGGTTGAGGCTGAGTTCATGGGTGCAAAGGGGCAGGCGTTTTCAGACAGTTTTGAAAACCGGAGTTATACGTTTCAGGAACTTGTTGATTTGCCGCTGGATAGTAATGCAAAGCGGGCCAGCTTTATTTCCGCATTGAATGCCTTGTGGAAGCACATTGGCCGCGCTGACAAAACGGTGCATTGTCGCGATCAGGAGCCGGTTGAGTGCGCACGCCATTTAGGGGAAGCGTTAGACTTTTCAAAGAAGACATTACTTGTTGGCCTTCAGCCGCGTTTTCTGGAAGTCCTTTCCATAAATGCGGAAGTGCGGGTGCTTGATTTGGATCAAAACAATATCGGCACCATGAAGTTCGGCATTACGATTGAAGATGCCGATATTTTTCCCGAAGCGGTGCAGTGGTGCGAGCAGATCTTTTCAACGGGTTCAACAATCTGCAATGACTCTCTTGCCGGAATCCTGCAGCAAAGAAAGCCTACCGTCTTTTTTGGTGTAACGATCGCAGCCGCCGCAGACATTCTGGGGCTGAATGTCTATTGCCACTGCGGGCATTGACAGCGGGCATTCGCGATCCCTATGGGCGCATCCTTCTTCCGAAAAAACGCAGGAAGTTCTGTTGATATTCGATTCAGTGGTTATGCTTCAATGGGCGACAAGGCTTCATTGAACTGACATAATGCCGAAATATTAGATGATTTCCGATCAAAATTGATTCACTTTTCAGACCTTTTATTTCGGCAGATCTTTCTGAGCTGAAATGGTCTTTCGGTTGTTTGCGATTCTCATAAATATCAGCATGTTGCTTGCTCATGTCATGCTTTCATTTTATCTGGGATTATGAGACATTTTTATTGAGGCGATTGTGGCGTTGCTATTTGGTTGTCTGCTCCAATGTCGCAAAATAAGGAGCTGAATGTGGCTGGTTGTGGGGTAAATGGACACTTTCGATTCTTTTTTTATCTAATTTGTGGCAAGTAGTTCATTGTTTATTTTTGAGATCGGTTGTGAGGATAACCGATTTCCCCTGAGTTCTTCATCTTTATGTTAAATAAGATGTTACTTGAATGTTAAATGAAAGATATGTGGGCGAATATTGATGAGTGCTGTTTGGTGTATCGCATATCGATCGCGTGATCCGGAGTAAAGAATTCTGAAAGATAAAGGATGGTAACGATTTTGTACGTTTCGGCATGAATCTAACTTTACATGATACATTAAGTATTTGTTATGTTAGATATATGTGAGTTCCTTTGTTGGCGAAATTGGCGTAATGTCTCAATGCAGGGATATCGTATAGCGCAAAATCCTCCACATGTCTGTTTCGTCGATAAATACAGGGTTTTATTTTTGGAGTGTCTATCTGGATTCTTGAGTGTCTGTGGAAATTTCCACTTTGCGTTGATTGATGATTTACCACACCAAATGAACAATATATGCTTGCATCATCTAAAAGTGTTGGTATGATTATGAGAAGTAGAAAAGGAAATACTACGATGATCAGAACACGAGTAAAGTTTGTTTTCGTTGCAGGCCTGATGCTTTTGGCAACAATGTTTGTTTGTCCGAAGAGCTTTGCGGCTTCAACTTATACAATTGAAGATATTACCGACTCGTATACATCAGGAACGATTTCAACACTCAGCGCGATCAATAATTCCGGCACGGTTGTCGGTGCGGCTACGACAAGTGGCTGGTGGTCAAGCTATGAAAATGCTGTGATTTACTCGAACGGATCGACAACTGATATCTATACGGCCGTAAGTAATTCCCTTTTCGACTCGGTTGCAAATGACATCAACTCAGGCGGATCCATTGCGACAACAGCAACATATTATGGTTATGGGACGAGCGAATCAGGTGGGTATGGTACTACTGGCGCATATGTAACCGATAGTTCCGGTACGACTTATCTTGGTACGCTGGGCGGAACCGATAGTGGCGCTGTGGGAATCAATGATGCCGGTGTGATTGTCGGGTGGGCTGACACCAGCAGCAATTCAACACATGCATTTATGTATGTAAACGGAACTATGGTTGATCTGGGCACGCTTGGCGGGTCAGATTCGGTGGCAAATGCGATCAACTCATCCGGCGTCGTAACAGGTTCTTCAGATGTCGTTACCACCGTGAACAATGGTGGAAATAATACGCAGCAAGGTCATGGTCATGGTCAGGGAAGCGGATCGAGTAATTGGACGACTGAGACGAATACCCATGCGTTTCTCTACGCAGATGGCGTTATGACCGATCTGGGAACCCTTGGTGGTGACAACAGCTACGGTATCGATATCAACGACAGCGGTCAAGTGGTCGGGTACTCGGATGTGAGTAATACAGAACAACACGCTTTCTTGTATGACGGCGGTACGATGATCGACCTCGGAACCCTTGGCGGTTCTACAAGTCAGGCACTTGGAATTAACGAAAGCGGTACGGTTGTTGGTTGGTCGACCGACTCAAGTGGTAGTTCAACAGCGTTTGTTTATCTTGACGGTACGATGATCGATCTGAATACGCTTCTGAGTGATTCGATTACCGGTTGGGATTTGCAATACGCCTACGCGATTAATGACAGCGGCCAGATTATCGGATTTGGAACTTACAACGGTCAGGTTCGTGCGTTCCTCCTGACGCCGGTTCCGGAAGCGGGTGAATGGGCGATGATCTTCCTCGGGCTTGGATGCGTTGCTTACTATGCACGCCGCAAAAAAATGGCGCTTCAACTCGCGAGCTGAGGTCACCTTCTGGCCGATAGACGCAGCTGATGACGAGAGAATGATAACCGAGCGTCTCTGTGCAAAACTGAGTGTGACTGCGGTGCGGCAACAGTTTTTTTGATGTGATACTCAAAATTTATGAACCGGAGCAGATCTTATTCTGCTCCGGTTTTTATATTGGTGTCCCCTTCCTGTGGGATCGTATAACGGAACGTATGAAGAAAATCGGTGAGAGTTTTTTCGTCATCAGCAATGACTCGGAAGAGAAACCATTGTCGGTCGGTCTGATAAAGTTGATTCAGCCAGCCGGACAACACCATTTGCGAATAATTTGATTGAACAATATCCCCATTTGTGAACCAGTATGCCAGTTGGCAGCTTGTGCCGTTTCGCGTCATTGTGAGTCTGCTGATCTCTCCAATCTTTGTGGCGCTATTAATTGCAGAAGTCTGTTGATGCCGGTTGTCAATGGCCCAACCTTGTGAGGTTAGGCAATACTCCGGAGGGTGATTGCGGCGCAGATCTCCATCGGATGCACTGACGAGAATCATGATTGTTTTTTTTCCGAGCTGGTATTGCCGTGACCAAAGCGCTTCTGCTCGGAACTCCGTTGACTGCATGACGGGAGTGTCTTTACCAATCCAATCTCCTTGCAGGTAACTGATGGTCAATTCTGGTAACGAGGAATACTCGCCTTGTTCATGGACTGTCGGAGTGATTGTTTGTTGAAGAAACAGCACGACGGCTGTCATCGAAATCAGAATTACGCGGAAATAGATAGAGCCGGAACCGGAAGATGTATCCGGTTGCAGTTCGTGTTCGCGTTTGGGTGAAAGAAGATATGCCGCAGCGAGTGCGACCGCACCAGCTCCTATTCTTATTCCAAGGTTATTATTGCTGGTGGAAAACCACAAAAAATCATCGGTCAATTCCCGAAGCTGTCGGGCAACCGAAGGAAATCCGAGGAATGCAACAAAGCCCAGACAAAAGAAAGCGGGAAGGATATGACGTCCTTTCAAAAAAGATAAGAATGCGCCCGTCCCAGCCAAAAGTGAAAATGCCAGAAGAAAATTGATCCCGGTAAAAATCGAAGCGCAGGCAATCAGCAGTGAGAATCCATAGAGTGTAGCGGAAGAAAGAAGCCGGATGTGTCTGGTCGGGGTTTTGTGGATGAGTGCTCCGGTGCAGAGTGCAGCGGCAAGGACGAAGAAAAGGCCAAGCCTATCGTCACGGTCATATGCGTTTGCAGTCCAGGCCAGAATGCAGCGCGATAGAAACGGGATGTGAATGAAAAGAAACATCGCGATTGTCAGTTCAGGCAATGCGCTATGATTTTTGCTGTTGGATGGGGTTGTGGGCGATGCAAGAAATGCGAGGATTCTAAATAGGATTCCCATGGCCAAAATGAATGTGACGATGCCGACCAGTTCGTGCGAGAATGATCCGGGATAAAGGATCTCTGCGAAAAAACCGCAACCGGCTAGAAAAGCAATACGCAGGCTGTTGGTGACAATTGCAATCGGTAGCAGACAGGCAACAGCGAAGAAGCGCGAGGCTGCCGGAACTGACTGGTAAAGAAGGCACAGCAGGAGACCGCATGCAAACAGGACGCGCAACAGTGTTGAGCCGCTGCAGGCAGGCTCGACATCAAACTGGATGCCGGAATATTGCAAGGTTGTGCCCAAACGCGTGACGGGAATGCCTGCACAGTGAAGAGCGGCTTCAGCGATCACCGCAGATGCGTTGCGCATTGGAAGATTAACGATGGGCTCAATCGCCATCATCAGCAAATAAACCGCGATGACTGCAGCGAATGGAATCAGCTTTTTATACGGCGTGTGGTCTTGTGTCTGGTTCACTGTGCGGAGTCCTTGCTGTTATTAATATCATCAATGTTGTTCGTGTTCTTGCTGATCTTTTCTCGGATCGAACTGATGCGGCTGTCCAGTGTGTCAAGGCTGGTCGGCAGTTTTTGGGATCGGGAGCCATCGCGGCAGCTTTCCAAGTCGGCCAAAGCTTGCGGCAACTTCCCTAATGCTTCAAATGCAAGGCCACGGTAATAGAGCAGGCTGGCATTGTGTCGGGTAATGTGATCGGACTCCTGCAACAGTGTCAGGCATGTTTCATATTTATTGTAATGCATCAGCGCCGCCGCGTATGTTTCCATAAACGGAGGGATACCGGGACGGAGTTTGTTGGCTTTCTCTGCGGAAGAAAGAATTTCGTTTTCCGTTGCGAGACCACTTTGCAGGGAGACCCATGCAAAGTTGTTGAGAAGAACCGGATGGTCCGGATAGTGCATCAACGCTTTCTGATAGACCGAAACAGCTATATCAAGTTTCTTTGCAGATTCTGCGATCAGTCCAAGCAGTGTCCAATTCTCCGCTGCAAGGTCGGCTGCGGCGATATTGTCAAGAATTTCAGCCGACGGTGCTTGTGCCATTTTCAATAATGCCCACCGTGCTAGAACCCGCTTGATTTCATGATATTGCCAAAGCAGGTCAATTGCCTGCTGCAGCTTATTAGTGCGTTCATAGAGCATCGACTGATAGAAAACAAAGTTTACTGGGTCAAGCGAAGGCTTCAAGTCTAGCAAAACCTCCTGTGCGTCAGCCATTTGTCCTGAGGCAATGAGCGCTTCAAGCCGGGCTCGTGCGGCAAGGGGGAAATCTGGATTGCGTTGTTGGAGTTCGTCAAGAGTATGAAGGGCTGTAGTATATTGCTTGTTTCCTGTGAGTGCGACGGAGAGCAGTAGCAGTGCAAGATCATCCGTTGGGTGTTGCGCCAGATATGGTTTGAGTACAACGGTGGCGGCCTCGAATTTTTTGAGTTGGATCAGCGCCTGCGCCTTCATGATAATGGTGCCGGGAAGTGACGGCCGGAGCTCTTCAGCCTGAATGCAGTGCGTGATGACCTGATCAAACCGTTTGTCTGCAAGACAAATCCGTGCCAGAAGAAGATGGCCTTCGCCTGCTTTAGCCGGATCAGAAGTCATTTCTGTTGCTAATTTCTGTGCTTCGTCAGTACGTTCGGTTTCAAGTAGGATAAATCCGAGTCCCAGCGACGCGTCGGCGCGTTTCGGCGATTGTTCGATGATCTTGCGATACATCGTTTCCGCTTCAGGCGTTTTGCCGCCAACGCGTAGAAGCGCGGCATATTCACTTGCGACATTTGGATCATACGCAAAATCGCAGGCTTGTTTGTAGGCTGCCAGTGCTGCTTCTGTACGTCCAAGACGGGAGAGGGCTTTTGCACGGACCGGGGCGACAAGTTCGGGTTTCAGCCCGCAGGTTTCAGCCTCCGAGAGGGCTTTTTCATACTCACCTTTCGCTATAAGAACAGACAGGCCGGATGAAATAATAATCGGATTCTCCGGATACTGTGCCGTAAGTTCGTCCATGATTTTCTGTGCAGCGTCAAACTTTCCGCGGGAGACTTCCCACAGCCCTTCGCTGAGTTTTACGCTGGCGTCTTCAGGAAAGAGCGTGCTGAGAGCTTTACTGGTGGATTCGCTTTTTTGTGTTTCGCCGATTTGCTCTTCAAGTTTTCGTTGAAGCTGAAGTGAGCCACGCGAGTAGATTCCACGGTGATGCATTGCCACAAGTGCGTTAAGCGCTTCCTGCTTCTGGCCGTCACGGATCAGCGCTTGCGCCAGTTCCATGGTTACCGTTGCGCTTCTATAAAATAGTGCGTTGCAGAGGCTGATTTGCTTATAGTTAGCAACGGCCTGCGAAAATTTTTCGTCCTGATAAAGAGATCGCGCACAATAGAGTTGAAGGACCGGATTCGGAGTTGAAAGCATGCGGGCGCGGTTAAAATCATCGTGAAGCCCCTTGTTTTGCGTTGCGAACTTCTGAAGTGTTTTCAGAAAAATCTGTTCTGCTTCCAGATACTTTTCGTTTCCTGTGCAGAACGATAGGAGCCCTTCGATCTGTTCCAGTTTTCCTTGAGAAAAGTAGCCGTGTGCCAAAAGTAGACGCGCCTGATGGGCAATCTGCTTTGTCTGCCTTGCGTTTGTATAGGTTGTGTTCTCCTGCATCTGCACAAGGTCGTCGGGCTTGTTGTCGTTCGATTTCAGAACCGCATAAACGTCTGAAGAAGGGTTGATGATCGGTTGTAGAAAATTAACGGCAGAGTCAAAGTCACCGAGGGTGATGGCAAGTTCTGCCCGCTTTAACTGGATGACCGGATTGAGTCCGAGTTTCTCTTCCGCTTCCTGAAGGATCTGGGCCGCGCGTTTTCTATCGTCCTGAACGGCTAGAAGCACTGAGAGAATACAGTAGGACTCGACGTCAAACGCTAGGGTTTCCGGCTTGTTGCTGAATCGATCTGAGGCGGCTTTCAACTCACCTTGCCGGATCAGAGCCTGCGCGATTTTATTCATCAGTCGCGTGCTGGGGCTTTCGTGAAAGAGGTCGTTCCAGCGTTTGATCGCCTCATCAAACTTTCCGAATGCAAAGGATACGTCTCCGGAGAGTTCCTGTCGCTCATCGCCCTGCGGCATTTGCTCAACAAGTTCTTTGCCTTTTTCATATTTGTCTGGTCCAGCTTTTTCTGACATCATCATCAGGAATAAAAAACATTCCCGATCCCGTTTGCCTGCATCCCATGCCTGTTGCGAGTAGGTGCGGCATGTGTCCGGATCACCAAGCATGAATGCCGTTTTGGCAGCAAGCCATGCGTAAGAAGTGTTTTGCAGTTCCATCGACGAGGCTTTTGCAAAGCAACGGTAGGCCTGCATGACATTGCCGTTTTGCAGGAATGTCTTACCGTGCTGGTGCCACTCTTCCGCCGTCGTCGTGTTCTCTGTGTCTTGCTTGAGGAAAAATGCAAGGCTGCCTGCGATGAGAACGACTGCAGCAAGCAGGATAATCCAGTGGCGGGAAGTAAATTTACTCATCTCTTGGTTTCCTTTATTGTCTGTTGAATTTAGTATAAATTATTTTTGGCCGGAGCAAAGTGCTTCAGCAACGATCCGCGCCTTTGCCGTCCACGTGTGGTCTTTCACGCGTGCACGCAGTGGCAGCGGGTCTGTTTTTTTGGCGATGGCCTTTTTGATTGCCTCAGCAAAACTATCCGCATCGGTTGCGATAGAGACATCGTCTTCATATCGTTTGAGTTCATAAAACCATGTGGTGACGACCGGTTTTCCGACGGCAAGATATTCCTTCAACTTTACAGGATTGCACGCGCGTATCCACTCGCCTTTATTCCACGGCATGATCAGAACGTCGCATGCAGCCATGTACGCGGCAACGTCTGTATACTGCTTTCGTCCGAGAAAATAGACATTCGGATACGGGCACCACCCTTCAGGCAGTGAACATCCGCCGACCAGAACAAAGGAGACGGCAGGAAGGCGTTTGATAACATCACAAAATAAATCCAGATCAAATGTATGCGAATCGATTCCGCCGACAAACCCTACGCGGGGAAACGGGATCGGTTCGATGTCTGTTGGAGCGGGAGCGCTTTCTGCTTTTGAAAATATGTCGAAGTCAACGCCGTGGTCGACAAACAGGGCGTTGCGGCACTGGCTGCCTTCTTCCTCATATAATAATGTTGAGCAAAAGACTGTGATGTCTGCCTGTTGTTTTGCCTGACGGTCGAACGAGCGGATCTGTTCTGCGTCGACATGGGAAAAACATTCGTACCGGTCTGTACGCTGATAGACCATAGCTGTGTGCGGTAAACTGTCAGCTAACGGTGTTGCGGGCGGACATGCAATCCATAGCAATGGATTTTTGCAGCCGACTCTGCGAGCTGCGATTTTTACCTGCAGGCAAAGAAGCCATGTTCCCAGTCTCGTGTTGTGCAGAGACGGGATCGTTACGGGGCTGAAGACGGAGAACGTGTCATTGATCCGTTTCAGGCCGCGGCTGAAACTCTTCAGTTTCCGGATGACCCGTTTAAAAAACATCTTGCCTTCTGTGACCTTCGGGGTGCGCATGCCGATCGAGTTAACGTACAGTACCGGGACGTTGCGACTGAACTCACGCATCATTTGCATGTCATAGTGGCCGCGGTTGTGATACCACCAGTCTTCACCGCCGAAGCAGATTACGGAATCAAACTTTTTGCCGTCTCTCATGCCGTGTCCCCATGTTCAATAAAAGTTCGGACAGCTTCGATTAATTCATCCGATGCGTGGTGCGTAATCCGTTCGGACGCTGCAAGGGCATCAAGATTGTCAAGCGAGGTTAAAAACTCGTCGTCGGTAAATGCCGCAGCAACGCGGTTCATTTTCATCAGTTCCGTTGCGGTATCGACCTGATGGTCGCTGCGGGTTTCGTTCAACGCGGCTCTGCGCGGAAAAACAAGGATCGGCTTGCAGCATTCGAGTGCGGTGATGATCGAACCCATTCCAGCGTGTGCGATAATGATATCTGCCTGTTGCATGCGGATTTTGAATTCCTTCGGCGATAGATATTCCTCCCACAAAAACGATTGCGGGTGGTATGTTCCCTTGCCGATCTGTGCGAATATTTCATGCTGCGGATGATTTTCTGCCCACTGGTCGAGCAGGCGGATCATTCGGTCAAATGGCATCTGATACCCAACGGTTACGAAGATCACAGAACCGCTCCTTTGTAGAAAGGCCCGTCCGGAGATGCAACCGAGGGCCATTGCGTTAGCCACAGGTCTGCGTATGGTTTTACCTTTTGGCCGGAGAGTGACATGACCCGTGCGTTGGCGACTGAGTCCAGCCAGATTGTCCGTGCGCGAAATAATTTTTTACCGAAGAAAAGCGCAAAGAATCCGGGAGCCGCTCCGGTTGAGACAATAATGTCCGGTCGTTCTTTCAGCAGGAGCAACAGAACGTTGAGTCCGAGCAGGGCCAGCCTGAACTTGCTGTGCAACGTTGCATCAGGAATAACGTAATAGCGAGCTGTGTCGACTTCGGGGCGGTAAGCGTCTGTAACTGTGGCGTATGCAACATCGTGTTCCCCAAAAGCTGGGGAGAGCCGGAGCAGTTGTGTCCAGTGTCCGCCTGCCGACGAAATGGCCAGAATTTTTTTCTTCCGCAACGTCATTGCATATCCTCGGAGCATATCGTCAGGTCGTGCCACTTCCGGCGAAGCTTCCAAACCTGTACCCATGTTTGATAACGTTCGGCGTTTTTTCCTGAGATTGCCGCTATGCTGAAGCCTAGGATTCGGATAACGGTCCAGAGATCAAAGAGCCGAATTGCAATCATTGTCTGAATATTGCCATTGTGCTTTTGGAGTAGTTGGGCTTTGGCGCGGAAGAGTGAGGCCATTTTTCCGGCGCGCGATGGTTCGGAGCGGCCACCAAGGTGGATGATTTGCGCGTCAGGACAGATCCTGCAATCCAGATGCATCGTCTTCGCACGAAGGCACAGGTCGGCGTCTTCTGCGTACATGAAAAACGTTTCGTCAAATCCGTGAAGCTCTTGCCATAATGATTTTTTGAGCAGAAGAAAACAGCCAGTAACGATATCGACACTGCGCTCGGTTGACCGGTCCCACTCCGGCATTGCTTCGGGATTGAAAAATCGGGACGATGAAAGTAAACGGGACAGACCGGTGGCGACGCAAAACAGGCTCCAGAGTCCGGGGCGCTTCCAGCATGAAGTCGGGTTCAGGCTCATGTCGGCAAATCGCGTGCGCCCACCGACAATTCCGGTTTTCGTGTGATGTTGTGCAAAGGAGAGGATATTTGCGATTGCTCCGTCGAGAACGACTGTGTCCGGATTAAGCAACAGAATATACTCACCGGTTGCATCTGCAGCGGCGCGGTTGTTGCCTGCAGCAAAGCCGAGATTGTCGGTTGATGCGATGAGCAGGACTTGTGGAAAAGCCGATCGGATCGCTTCAGCGGAACCGTCTTCTGACGCGTTGTCGAGTACGATAACTTCTGCTGTAATATCGCGCGTGTTTTCATGCACCGATTTCAGGCACGCCAGCGTCAATTCGCGTGTGTTGAAGGAAATGATGATAATGGAAACCAATGGCGCCATGCCATCTCCTGTTTCTTTTGTCAGCCGACCTTTGCGGCAGGCGGTTCTTGTACCGGTGATGCTGATTATTCGCGTCAACGGTTGGGGTCGTATGTCACGGCTGTTATGTATAAAGCCAGTCCCTGATCCATCGTTTGATTCGGGCTTTCGGGTTATACTGCTCGATATCCATAAACACAGCCGACGGGTTTGTTGACAGGAGGCTTGCCACCCACGAGAACGTGGAGCTGCCCGGATAGATCAGATAGTCGCACTTTGCAAGCAGATACATATCGACCAGCGCCTCGATTCCGTTTTCAGTCCGGTCGGGACATTCATTGTTCTGATGTAATGAATTCCCCGAGCGTGGGTACCACTTGTCTGTCATGCACGCGCCGAAACGGTTTTGGAATATGGTGTTCAGCTCCGCATCGTCGGTTGCCAGAAATACGGTTGACTGCGGGATGCGTTTGCGCAGTGCTTCGACCCGTTTTAAAAACGGTTGAAGCCCGCAGGAACGATCCATATGGCGGATGTGGATGCCGATGGTCGGTGCGTGAAAGTTCTGATTGGCAAACGTGTCGACTTTCGTTTGAATTATGTCTGTGCAGATAAATTCCGAGAAAAGCCCGGAGAGAATGTTTGCGTTGGAGTGCTTTTTCAGTCGGGAAAACGCATCGGCAAAATGTCTTCGCAACGTTTTCATTCCATGCGTATACCTACAGAAAATGAGAACATCTTCTGCATAATTTGTGTTTCTGATATCGACGGAATACTGTCGCAGACTGTCGCTGCCGTGTTGTCCGGGTGTGACAGATTCGACGCGGACTGATGCGGACTCGTCAAGATGCCCATCCCATATAGCTGGCGCGATGCGTTTTCCGCTGAAGTCTGGGACTTCTGAATGGATGTCATTGACATGGAAGAATGCGCCAAATGCGTTTTCATTCCGGTTCGAGTAAGTTTCATCTGACCAGTCGACGAAGACTTTTCTGCCGGTGATCCGTCCGTACAGGAGTCCGGTTGCAACCGACAGCAGACGGTTGCCCATTCCAGCTTTGCCTTTGATCAAAATGCATTTTTCATTTTGTTCAGACACGCTCAACTCCAGACTGAAGCGTGTACTCTTCAGCTTTATTTCCGACGACGATTATCTGAGTTGCCAAAAACTCGCGCAGGATGCCCAAGCTCATCCGGTTGATCAGCTTGTCTCTGCGACGAAGGATTCTATAGTCAACATGACACTGTTCGAGTCCGCATTCGGAAAACCAACGCGAAACCATTTTTCGTGTAGTCAGCCGGATGTGTGTGCGGTCTAGGATTCCTGCATTTGTATATTGTATTTCGCCCTTGATCCAAAGCGAATGAAAAACAGAATAATGCCGGAAGTTCGGAACGCTAACAATTACGCGGCCGCCGGGTTTCAGAAAACGGGAGTATCCAGATATGATGCTTGTTGGATCCGGAATGTGCTCAAGTACGTCGGAAAAAATCAGGCAGTCGAATTGTTGGTCTGTAAGAATGGCGGAACAGTTTTCTGCACTTTCTGTGAAAACGGTCAGGCCGCGTGCGCGTGCGCGCTCTGCAGCTTCCGGTTGCGGTTCAATGCCGGTCACCTGAACGCCGCGCTTCACAAGTTCCGCTTCTGTCACTCCTCCTCCGCAGCCGACGGAGAGTACGTGTGTTGTGCCGTCGTCAATCCACACCAGCACGTCTTCACGTAGCCATTCGTAATATTGTTTGTTTATTGAGAGTTCGTTTTTTACGTCGTCCATTGATTTTTCTATCCGTTTACATCCAGTTTGAACCGGCGTAACTGGATGGTTGTTCCGGTTGCGCTAGTGTGGCCAAGGGCTGCGGGTTTGTCAGCCACACGCCCGATCCGATAAAGAAGCAGAAGAAGACAAGCAATGTATTCCAAAAGTGCACCGTACATCCGGCAAGGCAATAGCCGATCAGTGACAACAGCCACCCGAGACGGATTGTCGCCTGTGTCGGTGAAAGTGTCGTGGTTTTGATCAATGAATAGCAGATACTCAGAACTCCTCCTGCCAGAAAACAGAATGCAGGAAGTCCATAGCGCATTGAGGTCAGCAGCCAGAAGTTGTCCATGCTGGAACTGAGCAACCACTCCGCGCGGATCCAGTCATTCAGGCCGATTCCGATCCACGGGTGGCGGATGACTTCGGCTGAGCCGTATTGCCAAATGACAATGCGCCCGTACGCGGTCGATGGGTTGAATGTCAAATAAGAAATCGCAACACGGAGCGGGTCGCGGTTAGAGAGGATGTCAATGCCGAGATACGCGACGGCCAGAATCCCGATAAACCCCCACCATTTCCGGCGGTTTGTCCATGGCGTAAAGTTCCAGATGATCAGCGTAAGCTGTGTCATATAGGTTGTCACCGCACCGCTGGAGAAGGAAGACGCGGTGGCAAAACCGATTGCGATGCAGCGCAGCGTCCTGCGCAGCAGTTTACCGCCGATGATAAACCACGAAAGCGCCAGCGCGTTTCCGCAAAAGACACCGTACAGGATCGGGTGGTCAAAGGTCACAAACGCGCGATAAAATCCAAGACGCATATCTGTCTCTGGCATTGGCGCATTACGGCCAACTATCGCAGCTAATTTCCGGGCATACGGAATACCAGTCACTGATTCGGGAACAGACAACACCATGAACAACAGAACAATTGAAACAAAGAGGCGGCAGAATCCCGCAAAGGATCTGTCATCTTTGATGTAGGTTCGTGCAAGCAGGTATGCACCGAGTCCGTCAAGTGCAAATGAACCTCCCGTTTCAAGTGCGACCGAGATGCCGTGGTTCAACAAAAGTGAGAGGAATGCCCATGCAAAAAAGAGAATGAACAGCGTGTCGCATCGATGTCTCTGGATTGTCCCGTTAAACAGCTTCCATAAACACGGAAGGAAGAAGAACAGGAACATGGTTCGGTACCACGAGAGATAAAGTGGCCCAACTTTAAACCCGAGTTCCGGCGGAAGGCACAGTACGATCATGAAGAAGATGATCGGCCAGCCGGCATCACGAATGCTGCCGCCGATGCCTGATGAGGGTGTATTCTGTCCGTTTTGATTTTGTCCGTGAGGATTCGCCGCAGCAGCGGCTTGCGCTGCGGATGACTGTGACTCCTGATTCGGACTCCACCATTGTTCAGGCATGAACTCGTTTTATCCTGTTTTTTCTGAGTATATACATTCTTCTGTCTTTATAATGATTCGATCATCTGCTGATTATTCCTGTTGTGGTGATACGACATTCTGGCGACGGAAGAGTCGGGCAGCGATTGACTGAAATGAAATCCCGCCAAAACGGCAAACAAACAAAATAATTCCGACAGCAATGCATCCATAGATCCCGGTGTTTATCATAAGCGATTGTTCGTGGTGAATGAAGGATCGCAGAGTCTCTGCAAGTCCAGCGGCCGCGATAGTCACTGCGACCGGAGCGGTCGCAAACCAAAGCGGAATTGCATGCCGGATGCGCGCGAGAATCAGGATCGATGCCAGTGCCGTCGCTTCTCCGATCAATCCGCAAATCGCAATCCAAACCAGCGGCATCTGCAAGGCTGCGACAATGATGGCTCCAATCAACGCCGTCGCGCGGATTCCGGTAGCGACTGCCGTGCAGCGCGTATCGCCGAGTGCGATTGTTACCATCGTCGGCGCATCCCGCAGAATCCTCAGTGACTGCATCATCCCTAGCCAGCCGATTAAGACCATTGCGTTTCTGTAATGTTCGCCCATCAAAAGAATGACAAGCAGCCCCCCGATCAGGATGCACCCCGACGCCATTAATCCTGAGAGGATACTCAATCCATGAAAGGCTTTTTGATATTTGTCGAGCAACTGTCCGCGTTGTTCCTGACTAGCGGAAAATGACGGCAGCATCAGGCTTGAGGTGACGCGCGAGATCATCGCCACCGGCTGGCTGGTTACCAGAAAGGCCATGGAGTAAAGCCCCAGTTCGCCGACACTATAGCCGCCGCTCTTAAAGAGCTGTGCTGATGAGCCGATGATAAACTTGTCGCCCTGAAAAATCAGGAACATGAAAATTCCGTTTAAAAGAAGCGGCCAGCCAAATGAGATGATCCGCTGAAGGTACTCGGTTTGCCAGCCCCACCGGTACGGGCGTTTCCTGATCAGATGCGATCCGATGCACCGGAATACCTCCTGCGCTAGCAGCAGGTAAAGCATTGCGGCATAATCAGGACAATGTGCTGCTACCGGCCACGCGATGATGACGGAGAAAATCTGTGCACCTGTGTCGGCGATAACGTATGGCTTGAACTGCATCTGCCGCTGAAGGCGCTGAAGGTCAAAGTGCCGCAGTCCTCGCAGCAGCGGAAGCAGCGCCAGTAACTGGAACCCCCACTTTGCCTGCGGAACGGAAAACCACTGTGCTACCGGTCCCGCAAGAATTAGTAGAATGACGGCGATAGCGGTGCCTCTGATTACTTCCAGTGTTTGTGCCGATTTCTGGAACTCAGGATTGTCGCCGTCCCGTGCCTGAATCAGCAGCTTCTCCGTGTTCATGTTGCTGATCATGTCAAAGAGCGCAGCAGTCAGTGCAAAGGTTGCGGCGATGCCGAAGTCCTCGCGGGTGATGATGCGGGCGACAATCATTGTTCGCAGAAACTGGCAGGCCGCACCGATTGCAGTCCCCAGGCTCAGGCTGATGCTGCCCGAGAGGATACCACTCGTTTTTTGGATGCCTGTTGCGGATACGTCCACGTTTTCCATGAAGATCAACCGCCTTTGTATATAGATTCAGGCATCAGCTCGAGGACAGTGGAAACCGGATGTCGGTTATGTAAAAAAAATTGCGCCATGTCTTCTGCCTGTTGCCGTTTTTTTATTTGATCGGGTTTAATACCCATGCGCCGATATTAGGTTTTCCGCTGCCGTGGTTCACGAACCCCGGAATAACTGTGCCGTTGTGCTGCAGGTTGGCTGCACCGAGGCCTGTGTACATAAAGCCTCTCGTCGAGATCGGAATGATCCGAACCTGTCCTTGCCGTCCGGACTCCGCTGTGGGGAGTGTCGTGCTGAAGTTGCAGCTTGTTACGGTTACGCCGGATGGCAGCCCCGGGATCAGCGGTTGCCGTGTCATCTTCTCAAGAATGCAGTTGACAAACGAGACATTAACGGCTGTGAATTTTCCGTCAATCTGATGGTCTTCGCGGAAGATCCACGATTGGCCAGGGTTGCTGATGTGTGCAAACAGGACGTTGACGCAGTCGGAACTCAGTTGGCAGAGTGTCGGTCCGCTGTCGCTGTTTTCGACCATGACATTGACAAACGCGCAGTTGGTGAATGAGCTCTTTTTGTGCCCGAAGAAAAAGTTCTGCGTCTGTCGGATACCGAAGGCGCTGACATTGTAGACGATGAGGTTTTCCATGTGTCCGAAATATTGGAACAGGTCGCTGTGGTGTTCCAGAAGTGTGCCGTCGACGGTATCGATAATGCTGTTGACGACAAATAATGAGTTCTGAAAGACGTCACCGGAAATTCGTCGTGCGGTGCAATTTCTCACCAGAGATTGCTCGACAAATCCGTACAGCATATTCTCTGCGATGCAGTCAGTGACATATGAACCGCCAATATACTGGAGTGTTCTGATCGGTGCTAAGTGCGGGGCTGGATGTTTTGCAAGCCAACCGGCCGAGTCTATCCAACGGCAGTGGTTAAACCAGACGTGCTGGTTGTTGTCAGGATAATATTGGCTGATGGTTTTGAAGTCAAAGGTTACTCCCTGCCAGCGCAGTAACCGGATGTGCGGCAGGATTCGCGTCCGTTGCTCCGGAGCGATCAGTACCTCGCTACGGTCCAATCCCGGACGGGCGAGGATCGTGATCCACCGGCGGTTGTTTGAAAGATTCGGGTTGATCCGTGCAGAGGTGAAAGGATACGTGCCTTTATCATTCAGGATTATTTTCCCGCCGTCATGAACCTTGTCGATTGCGGCGGCGATGGTCTTAAGCGGATGGGTTTCCGACCCCTCATTTTCGTCCGATCCGTTGGGACTGACGTAGAGTGGAAGATCCTGCGTGTGGCGCACAATCTGCAGCGGCAGTGGCGTGAGCTCGCGCGTGACGCCATTTACCGCGTATGCGGTCGCGCGTAGCGGAAGATCTCCATCCGGGAAATCATCTGCATTGAGTGCAATCCAGTACTCAGACACACCCGTCCGTGGGTTAATTGAGGCTTCTTTGACAATAACCGGTTTTCCACCGAAGGCCGAGAACTCGACGCGGTCGATACCTGAATGGTGGAACGCAACTACGCCGATCCGGAACGTTCCTGAAATCGTCTGGAACGGAACCGCGTCCCATTGGGCAATCGTTTTTTCCGTGTTGCCCGCAGCATCCGGATTTTGCGTCACAATGGCGGTGCGGTCTGTTCCCGGAAGCAGCAACCGTTCGGGCGCGATTTTATCGGTTGCCGCAGATGGTAATGCCGTGCTGCTGATCCCCTTTTGCATTGATGTGACATTGCGCAGAATATCAAGGTCCTTTTCGGTGAACTTGCCGTCCTGATCCAGATCTGTTACACTCAGGAAATTGTTGTCGTCGTGCAAAAGAGCGGTTTTGCGGAATGTGCGTTCGTCAACAAGCGCGTTGATGCATTCAGTAATATCTTGGTTGTCGACACTTCCGTCACGGTTGAAATCTCCCCGAACCAGCGGTGCGTTTTTCGCGATGAGGTTGGCTGTTTTGGTTTGCGGTTGCAGCAGGGATGTGGTTGCGGATGCAGACGTTGTCCCCGATATTTCCTCCTGCTCCGTGTGCGGCAGGAACATGACCGTGAGGATCGTCACGGTTGCAAAAAGGAAAACGCCAGCGAAGATGAAGTTACTATATCGTTCTTGCATACAAACAGAACCCTTGATCACTGTTTTCGTTTTGACCAGAATTTATACTTCTTTGCCGGACTCTGATTTTCACCGGCTTCATACTCGTTCATCAGGTCTGAAAGGTAACCGCTCTTCTGGCGGACAAGCACACGGTTGACGACAACGCCGATTTGCGCCGGGGCGATCTGTTTGAGCATCGACGCCGCACGCCTGACTTCACCGCCGGTGACGCCTTCAGCTTCTACCACAAGAATGACAACATCGGCAATGCGTGCGAACTTTTCAGCCTCTGATGAGATCAAGATCGGGGGAAGGTCGAGAAGGAAGATCTCGACATCTTCTTTTGTCAGAAGTTGCCGAGGGTCAGTCATGATCGGGATGGTTCTCTCGCCGCAGGTAGATCCGACCGGCACACGCTCCGGCAGATCGTCCTCCGCACTGACGATGCAGTCTCCGATTTTACAGATGCCTGCCATGGCAAAACCGAATCCCTGTACGTGTTCGTTCTCGTTCTCCGCGCAGAAACGCGGCGAGGGCTTATAGGCGTTTGCTTCCACCGCAAGAGAGCGTACACCAATGTTGTTGAGTTCCCGCGTAAGATCCAACGTCATCGACGTCGCTCCGCCTCCAGGTTTTACAGAGACGATGGCAAAAATGCGGTGCGCGTTTGCGCTATATTGCCGCAGGATCGCCAGTGCGATACGCCGGGTCATTTCTGTGGCGAAATCCTTTTCCCGTTTATTGGTGTAGTTGATGACCGATCCCAGCGGCGCGAGTCCAAGCAGCCCGACAATGTCGGCCGGGCTTTGTACCAGCGGATTGAGCAGGTCAAATGCTGTCGGCACTGCGATACCGAGAATCAAGCCCATAACGAGAAAGAATAACAGGACCTTTGCCCGCCGCCCTTTTTCTGGTTCGGTCGGGATCATTGCGGGGGAGGTGAGGCGGACCTGCCCAGGGCCTTTGTCTTCGAGTTCAAAAAAGTCAAGCCGGTCGTCGATGGCCGTCAGTTGTTCACGGCAGCGTTTGATCTCCCAGTGGATGCCGAGGGCATCGTTGTAGAGGGCGGCGTAACTTGCGGATTTACGCTTGTGCTCTTCCGCTTCGACATCGATCGATTTTTCGATCACACGCAGTTGGCCCAGTAGCGAGGTTTGCGAGAGGATCTCCTGCTGGGTGACTGCCGACATGTTTTTCAGCTTTGTCGAGAGGATTTTTTTGCGGGCTTCCTCGCGGGCTTCGGCGACCATCTGGTTGAACCGGGCGATTTTTTCTTTTGCCTGACGCACACCGGGATGACTTTCTGCAAGCGATGCGATAGAGACCAGAAGTAGCGCTTTTTTATGATCGGTCTCGCGGGTGAGGGTCATGACATACGGGTCTTTGTCGATCTCGTCTTCCGTGATTTCATAGTCGGTGAGGTTTTCCAGACGCTTGGCTTCGTTTTGCAGGCTCGCCAGTTTTGCATCCGCCTCAATGCGGCGTTGGCGGGCTTCATTCAGAGCGCGGTTGGTTTCGACCAGCATCTGGTCATAAGGGTTTTCCAACTCGTCCTGAAAGGTGACGACTCCAAGTTCCTGTACAAGTGAAGTCTTCTTGGCAAGCAGCTGGCGCAGTTCTGACTGCAGGTCGATCTTCCGTTTGTAGAGGTGGTCGACCCGGACGTCTTTGCCGATAAACTTCTCCTGATTGGCGCGTTGCGCGTAGGCTTCGGCAATCATGTTGATGGTTTCGGCAAGTCCGTGCGGTTTTTTGCCGGAGAGGCTGACTGAGATCCGGTAAGTGTGTTCGATATGGCGGATCTCGATGGCGTTTCTGATCTGCTCGGTAATTTCGCGTTCTTCGCCTGCATTGATGCCTTTGACGCCGGACTTGGCCATCTTTTCGACAGCGTCGTGGACAACCTCATAGCTTCCGATTGCCAGCACCTGTGTCTGGACAAAATCACGGTATCCCGAAATCGAAAGTTCCTTGTCCTCACTCAGCACCGCTACCGATTTTGGTGATACTTCAATTTCCGCTTCGGCTTTGTAGATCGGCCCCATAAACCAGACCGTCAGCAGTCCCAGAATCACCATTATCGCATAGATGATAACAAACATCCGGAAATGTTCGCGCAAGCTGGCAAACGGTGAGATCTTTCTCGCCGGGAGTGCCATCGGTCTGGGTTGGGAGTTTGCTGCGCCTGCTGTCATATGCGTCAATCACTCGAATCTGTGGTACTGTGCTCAAGTGTGTACTTCAACACGGGTGACGGGCTCAGATTCGAGTAGTAGAACATCAGCCAGCTAAGCGGTGTCAGCTTCTGCAGCAGATACCCGATATCTGCACAGCGGTTGGACGGAACGAAAACAATATCTCCTTCGTTGAGGATCGTATTGGCATCCTTGTCGCCTTTTAGCAGCTTGCGGAACGAAACTTTTTTGCGGATGTCTTTTCCTGGGTTGATGATTTGTATCCGCCCCTTGTCCGCATCGCTTGTGAAGCCGCCGACCTGGCCGAGGGCGTCTAAAATCGTCATATTTGGGAAGCTTTTGACAATCCCGGGGCGGCTAACTTCGCCGAATACGTAAATCGGTTTCGTGTTCCATTCGGAAATGTAAAGGATATCATCCGGCTGCAGGATGAAGTTAAGGTTAAGGTTGCCGCCGTAAAGGATTTCCTTCAGGTTAATCCAGGCGAATTTATCGCGCCCCCGAATAATGCCGCAACTCGGCATCATCTGGTCTTCACCAACAACCGCAGTATTGTTTGAGTTCGCGCGTCGGAAAATACCGCCCGCCCGGCTGATGGCTGCAAGTAGCGTCGGGCGGTTGACAAATTCATAGACTCCTGGACTTTGAACTTGTCCGAAGATTGAAATCGAGTTGGCTGTGAACTTTTTGATTCCGACAGTAACAGACAGGATTCCATAGGATGGCTCCAGCGCTTTTTGGATAATCTCGGCTGCTTCTTCACGTGTTTTTCCCACAAGCTTCACGACTCCCGCTACCGGAAGCGTAATTTCCCCGTCAGGCCCGATGACATAGTCACCGGCGATCTCTTCATGATCCCAAACGTTCAGCCTGATTTCATCGCCGGCACCGAGTTTGTATTTGGTATCGGCTGAGCCCTCGAAGGCTTTGAGAATTTTGCCGCTGTCGAGAATTGGATCAACGATATTCGGGTAGCTTTGCTTTGGGGGAAATTCACCGATCAGGTTTACGTTCTTGTCTGCAGCAGAAGAGTCGACCTCATCGGCATCTTGGGGAGTTGATTCCGGAATCTTGCTGTCGGGGGTATTGGGGCTTTTCGAGGAATCGGTTTTTGAGTCAGAGTCCATCGAAAGCATACAGCCTGAAACGCAACACAGGATCATCAGACAGGTTGCCAGAGCCGGATAGCATTTTTTGACGAAGCTGGATGTCGGGAATGCGTGATGGGGATTTACCATGCTTTCTCTAACCTTGCAAACATCCACCATTGTGGCCAGACTCTAACTGGTGCACAAGTAATCACCGTGTTTTCCACGCAAACCGCACAACGAGCATCGCGCATCTTCACTGTCGAATCTGCACTTGATTTCAGATACGATCTGCTGGCATGCGCATGTTCATCCGATAACGGTTGCCCTGAGAACAGAATAGCAGAATATTGTATTTTTGCAAGATCTTGTTAAATAAAGTTTTATATTTCAAATACAAGATAACTCCTGTTCCTGATTGGAGGATAAATAAACGCAAAATTTTCAGGAGACAGTTTTGTATGTATTGTTTTGTAACTCTCAATATGTAAAGCGGTTATGCTGATTTATGTAAAGATTGGTTTTTGTATCTGATTATGTTAAAGATTTATTTTATTAAATTCGTCTGTTGCATTAAATGAATTATTCGCTATAACTGTATTTCTCCCGTAGTAAATATAATAATCAAAGTATGTTTTATATAGATATTATTTGCATAAAGATGTGATTATGTCTGGTTTTTATTATTGGTAGCGTGAGAAAATAGTGACAGAAACAAATTCAGAACGGAAACACAATTCTATGTGTTTTGCTGCTGTATTGCGTAGCTATTGGGCTGTGTTATTATTTGTGGTATCAGACCTGATCAGCGCGTTTTTGGCGACATGGTTAGCAGAGTTGTGCCGGGAATTCGCTCGCATTCATTCGTGGATCAGCGGTGAACCGCTGAACACGGTATATTTTGAGGTGTTGAAATATGCATTACCTTATTACAGTGGATTGCTGATTTTTCTCTTCTTGTATTTCGATTTGTATGAAGATCGCAGGTTGCTGACTCGCTCGCGCGAATGGGGGCGTATTGCTACAGCTCTTGGCTGGTTGATGCTGATCACAATCTGTGTGGACTTTGTGTTGCCAACGTGGATGGCCTTCAGCCGTCTCTCTCTGGTTTTGTCTGTCATATTTTCCTTTATCTTTATTGCATTTGGACGGTTTTTGATCCGCAGATACCGGGAGCATCTCCGCAGTCGAGGAAAAGACCTGCGTGTTGCGATTGTCATTGGCGAAGGGAAAACGGCGCTGAACCTTTGTCATGAACTGATCTGCAAAACGCAGCATGGATACAGGTTAGCTTGCGCTGTATTGGATGATTTTCAGGGAAAAAGGACCGAAGGGATTCGGGTTTATCAGTCTCACGAGAAGGCCCGGGAAATGATGCGGCTGGTTCGTGTGGATGATGTTTTTCTGTGCTATCCGAATATGAATGCGACCGATTCAATGGCGTTGTTAAGAGAGTTTGGTCAGCAAGGGGTTTGCATCCGTTTTGTCAGCCACTTATTTGACCGCATGGTCGAAAATCTGCATATCCTGGTAGACATGGTTGACAATATTCCGATTCTTGACTATCGGCAAAAGCGGAGAAAGCCGTGGCGGGATATGGCCAAACGCATAGTCGATTTCTTCTTTGCATTCCTGCTTGTTCTGGTGTTGAGCCCTGTGTTCTTGGTACTGTCATTCGTCGTCTTTTTTACGTCCGGCTGGCCAATTATCTTTATGCAGGAGCGGTTGGGGCAAAACCAGAAGCCGTTTAAATTTTATAAATTCAGAACGATGAAAGTTCATGATGACGCCGAACGCGATGCGTTGCAGGGGCGGAATGAAGTTCAAGGGGCGATGTTCAAGATCCGTAATGACCCACGAATTACCCCGTGCGGAAAATGGATGCGCAAGTTCAGTTTGGACGAGCTGCCGCAGCTGTTTAATGTCTTGAAGGGGAACATGTCGCTGGTGGGGCCGAGACCACCGCTTCCTCGTGAGGTTCAGAGCTATGATATCTGGCATTTTTACCGGTTTACCGCTCCGATGGGAATCAGCGGCTTGTGGCAGGTCTCGGGACGGAATGCATTGGATTTTGAAGAGATGATTCTTCTTGATGTTTATTATTTTGGTAATTACGGGCTGTTACTGGATTTGAGGATTATGATCCGGACATTATGGGTGATATTGCAGGGAACAGGTCACTGACGGGAATGAACAATACGCAGCAAGGTGCTGATGGAAGACCCCAGTTGACGCATCGGGCACAATATGGTCTTGATCTTACGGATGAATGAAAAAGGATGCACTAAGGTTACACATGGACGCAACAATATTAATGATGCCTACAGCGAACGGCACTAAGCCGACCCTGCGAGTTGACGGGGCATTGAAGCTTTTTAATGCAACTGTGTTTCTCCAGAAACTCAAAGAGTTGTTTGCGCATTCAAGCGAGAGTTACTGTCTGGATCTGCAAAATGTGAAATGCATGTCATCCGTTTTCATCGGATATATTATTGAACAGGTTTCTGCAATGTCCCAAGCGGGTGCAACCATTACAATTATACTTCAGCCGCAACTTGCCTCTGCATTTAAGGCGGTGGGTGTGGATCAATTTGCAGACATTGTGGAAGTAAAATCCTGATGCCATTTTTCTGTGTCCTCTTGGGTCATTTACACGCGGGTGAGTCGGATAGAAATGAAAGAGTAGAGCTCAGCCACACGTGATGATGCTGATCCGCCAATTGGTGAAAATATCGCAATAATCTAAAATGTAAAACCAATCATGTCTGTTTTGCGGCTTGCTGTTGCGCTGCGATCGTGTTGAGGGGTGAGGCTTTGATGCCTCAGGTCTGATAATTCGGATTGCTATAAATTCGGAAATCCCGATTCTGCTCTGGTGTGACTTCGGTACCGTTGCGGATTGCTTCAACCAAGCGGGTGCAGGCAAGTTCATAAACCGGATTGTCGAAGTCGAAGAAACCGGTGATCATCGAGCTGTAGCAATCGATGAATTCGCGGTTGTACTGCACTTCCGAGGAAAAGACCAGTGCTGGGCGTTTTTGTGCGGGGAGCTTTCTGACCACGTTGCAGATTTGTTGCGCGTGAACCGGGTTGCACTTTGTATAGATCATGTCGGCTTTGGTCTTTTTAATCCGAGCAAGGAGGTTTTTTTCAATTCGCGTGAACGGAAGAAAATGGTCTTCTGTAAAATCCCGGCCTGAACGCGTGAAGACAGTCTGAAAACTTTTGGTCAGGATTGTGCGCTTGGGATCCAACAGCATGACCGATTTGTATCCATTTTTTTCTGCAAAACTGCAGGCTTCGCTGGCGACCGTATCTGGCGCGGTGTGGAAATACGGCAGTCCGTATGTCATTGCCTTCTCGATCTTCTCGTAGCAGAAAAACTCAATTATCGCCAGCGGTATCTTCTTTTCCTGAATGGCTTTCAGGCTTTCATAAAATTTCGGTTCGGGATTAATCACATACAGTGCGCACAGATTCAGGATCGTAATCTGATCCAGAAGATTTTCAGGTTTTGCCGACTGAATCATCTGAATGGCATACTGCATCCTTGGGGTCTGGTTAAACAGGTGCATTAACGGTTGCTGGGGAATCAGGGGATTGGTGCCTGAAGGGATAAGGCCGATCTTCTGTGTTCGTTGCGATTCCGGCAGGATCTGCGTTCCGCCACGCCCCTGTCTGGCATTGGCAAGGCCGTGCTGACAGATCAGCCGCAACGCTTTGCAGTAGGTGTTTTCCGCGACATTAAGGCGTCGGCTCATCTCTGGCACAGGTGGCAGCTTTCCTCCATCCGGATACTCTTTTTTGATCAGTTCGGTCAGGTGGTAGAGTGCTTCCAGCCACGAACCGGATTCATTTTTCTTTTTTGCCATTCAATATAACCTTACATGCCATAAAAGGTCGGGTTGTTTCTGCGGGTGAATCCTATTTTCCACACCTACATCACAATAAAACTTAACATAAATCCATTCCATGTCAATGTGTCGGCATATTTTGATTATCGTCTAGCAAAAGTAAGTTCTATTATTTTGTCGTAAAAATGGTTGTGATGTAATCCGAAAATGCCATCTAGTTTGAGATGTTATCTTTATTGTAAGTTATGGTGATATAAAACGATTTTCCTGATTGGGTTATTCTTTTTAGAAAAGCATATGACTAGAATTATTGCTGACCGGCCGAATGGAGAAGATGATGGCTACGGGATTCGGTGGAAGAAAAGCAGTGAATTGTATTTGTGGCGTCTTCGTGAGGAGCTGCAGTGGCTCTGGGTATTCTGTCTGATTTGCGCTGGTGGAGCTTTTCGTTGTGATCGCGATTCTTGCAATTCTTGCGTCTTTACTGATGTCTGCGCTGAGGAAGGCGGTCGACTCTACGCGGGATATCTCGTGCCGTAATAATATGAGGCAGATTACACTTGCTTCAATCCAATATTCAGGTGACCATGCAGATTGGATTATTCCTTTGACTATGGGTACAACTACATCCAATGAATAGCAATCCTGACATCCTTTCTGCGCCTTCAATGCGTTATACAATCTCGCGTCGTAATTACGGGTGGTAATGAACCCGACGAACCGATTGTCCCCGTCCTGCCGTTTGTTGTGAGTCATGATTTTCTGTTCGGCGGCGCTTGACATGCAACTAGAGGGCGTTCTCACTTAATCAGCCAAAGCAAGGATGTCGTCAGACAGATCATCGCGCCATAAGTAATCGATAATCGGTCGTAGCGTGTCGAGATCCTACGGAAGTTCTTCAGCGTCAGGATGTACCGCTCAACCAGATTGCGGCTACGATAGATCGATTTGTCATAATAACGTGGAATTTTCCGGTTGCGTTTAGAGGGGATGACAGCTTCACCACCGGACTGATCGATAGACTCAACAACATAAACTGTCAGCTATGTCTAACGCAAATTACAACATCAAATCGATACAATTCTCCCAAATAGAACCAACACAAATTATGGCAGAAACCGGTTCATATCGCAAGAGAATGAACAAAACAGTTTTCTGAATCACCCACAATATGAATCATTCCCCTTTGCCCATTGACAGTAAAGCACCACCTTGCCAAGGTGGGGGTCGAGGAGTTGTGATAGCAGAGACGATTCTAAGGGATTTCAGGCAGGATGTTCCAATCGCGGCGAAAAGCATATTGCAACATTTTCCATTCAAATGGCTTTGCAAAAACTGCGTCAATAGAAAGTTCCTGCGCACGGATATGGTGTTCTTCGTATTCGGCGTCCCCCGAAATAACGATGACTTTGCCGCTGAATTTATCCGTTCTGCAAAGCCACTCAAGGATATCGAGTCCGCAGCCATCAGGTAAACACAGATCAAACGTGATCAGATCAAAGTCAATCCGGCTGGTGAGCTCGTCAGCGGTTTTACAGTTATAAGCAAAGGAAAATTCAAGCGGAGGCGGTGATCCTGATTCTGGATGAGAGAGGATTTCGGTAAGGACATCACGCAGGAATTCGCCCTTGGTTAGGAGAAAGCTGAGGTGATAATTATGTTTATATAGCCGAATCGAATTCAGGCGTCGGACAGTGTCATTCACGTGCAGATCGATGCCTCTTCGAAAGAATAGCCGCGATTACGATAGGTCGTTATAGGCAGATCAAGTCCGCACTTTTCCCTGCATTTTTTTCGAATCCGAGCGATGAGAACATCCAGCGAATTGTTATTTTCCGGATTGCTGATATCATAGTTAAGCAGAGATAAAATTTCTTCTTTTGAAACAATTTCTCCGCGTTTGGCTATAATCGCAGAAAGAAATGTCCCTTCCTTTGATGTAAGAATCATCCGTTTGCTGTTTGGGGCAATCAATACCCAGCTCTTGTGCTCAAAAACCCATTGATTTGAATTGCTTTTTTCGTTATTTTTCGCTTCAATCTTTGCAGAAATAGAATTGATTGCAGCAATAAGTTCAACACTCTCAACCGGTTTTACAAAGTATATATCCGCACCGGCACCATATCCGTTAACCCGATCTTCAACAGTTTCGCGAGCTGATAAAATAATGATTTTGCAGGTAGTTTTCTGATGGAGATATTCGACTAATTCAAAATCATTTTTATCCGGAAGACCAATATCGACAATAACAATATCAAAGTTATCAGAGAGAATAATATGATAAAACTCTTCGGCACTCCCTACGCCCGAGACGGAAAATCCATTATGCTGAAGGATCGCAATTAGATTGTTTCGTAGTTCTACGTTATCTTCGATAATTAATATTTTATTCATCATCATCCTTATTGAGGGGAATGGAAATCATAACCGTTGTTCCGATATTCCACTCGGATATGATTTCAATTGAACCGTGATGTAACTCGACAATCTTTTTTACAAGATATAATCCGACTCCCGCACCAGGTTTCTGGTTGGTCATTCCGCTGCGATAATATTTTTCAAAGACAGCATCAAGCTCGGATGAATCAATTCCAAAGCCTTTGTCGCTGATTTGAACCTTGCAATTTAAATCCTCTTGGATTAAGCAGACATCAATACGCGAAGGATTAGAATACTTACATGCATTATCAAGCACATTAATCAGCGCGGTTGTTAATAATTCATTGTCAGCGATTGTCATTACAGTATGGCAGTGCTCGTCATCAATGAAGATTGTATGCGCCGGATAGCTGCTGCGAACAAAATCTGCCGCGAGCTCTACAATCGAAAGCAAGTCAACTTGCTTTTTATAGGGCATGAGCCCTGCGGCATTGATCCGCTTTTCATGAAGGGATGATCCGTAAATGCTAAGCAGTCGCCGGCTTGCCTCGCGAATTGTTTTTATGGTATGACT
>QKHZ01000053.1 GCA_003249795.1 bacterium
ACCGCGATTACGAGTTCATGCATCCCTTCCGAAAGTGGAGGAAATTCGATTTCAACACCGCTATAGGGAAGATTGACTGAACCGACATCGCACCCGTCAATCCAGATCCGGGCGCGCAATCCAAGTCCGCCCAACTTCAATAATGGATGGGCGCATCCTTCGCTGACAGTAAACGTGCGGCGATACACACCGACACCGCGCTTGCAGTAATACGCAGGCGAACAATCAAACGCCCCCGGAACGCACATGCAAGTATCATACCGGACGCTACCGATATCGAGGGACTGCAAATCAAAATCTTCAGAAAAGCTGAAATCCCACAGGCCGTCCATTGAGATGATTTCTCTTGCAGGATAAAGCGGATACGTTGTCATGAATTGTCCTTTCAAATTCCCGTTGATTGTTTTCGTCATAGCACATACTATTTTATATAATGACTATAAATCCCGATTATCCAGAAACAATGGGAATCCTGTGACTATAGAGGGGACTTTTGTGATTACAAATATCCATGGCCAGATGGTTCACCGAAGCTTTACCGATCACTATTCCGGCATTCCTTTTCAGGCCCGCTCCACCGGCCGCTATAAAGTGCATAACACACTGAAAGAAAAGCCGCTCAAAAAGGATTTTATCGAATTGTTCTGGGCCGTCAGCGGAAAAGGCGAGTTTATCATTGACGGCAAACCATTTCTGCTGTCTCCAGGCGAAGTCTGTTTTTACACGCATGGCGACACACATGACATCCACGCAGCCACCGAGACGTTTCAATATTGGTGGATGGTTTTTGACGGGGTTGAGGCATCAAAAATCTGGCAGGGACTGGGCATCAAAAAGACTCCGCATTTGGCCGGAACTTGTCCGGAAGAGCTCTTTCTGCAACTGACAACTGAGCTTGAGGATTACACACCGAATGGCCTGAAAAAAGCCAGCGCAACCGCGTTCCGTATTTTGATGTTATCGTCCATTGAGCAGGTCACGTGCTGTGCGGATTACGATGCCGCCAGGAGTGCACGGAATATTTTTGATTCAACATTCCAGAACCCGCAGACTTCTGTCAGCTCTGTTGCCGAATCACTGATGATCAACCGCTCTCAGCTCAGCAGAAAATTTCATGCTACCTTTGGCGTCAGCCCCATAAAGTATCTGATTAACTTGAGAATCCAGCACGGCATTTCCTTACTTGGCAACGAGGAGATGTCGGTCAAGGAGATTGCATTCGGTTCCGGCTTCAGCAACCCCGGCTATTTCACAAAAGCAATGAAACGATACGCGGGAATCACGGTAAGCAACCTGCGAAATCCGATTAAGTAACCGCCCCGAAGTGGCGCTAGGATCCCTACAGCACCAAATACCCTGCCCCAATATCGCAAGACAAAGTCACAGTAAGTCCTCATCGTACCGTCTTCACGCATCAAAACATACGCCCCTGAATACGCACCGAAAGAAACGCCATATCCATCTAAATCAAAAAAAGTTACATAAAAGCATCAACATGAATGGTTACCTTAAATAATCTGTTTTTTGCTTCTATTCAGATGTCAAGTATGATGAAGATAAGGTAATCAACGCTGTTTTCAATGAAAGAGGTCACAGGCGCATGAACCCGAGTCCGGACAAGCTGAATGCCATCGCCCTGTCGCAGTATGGGTATTTCACTGCGATTCAGGCCACGCGTGCCGGATATGGCAAACAGCGCCATTATTATCATAAAAATTGCGGCAACTGGATTCAGATTGACCGTGGCCTCTTCCGTCTGCCGGGATTTGCCGATACGCTGCAGAGCGAATATACGCGCTGGTCACTCTGGACGTTCGGGCGCACCGAGACGAGCAAAGGCGTGATCTGTTATGACAGCGCGCTTTATTATTATGGACTGATCACGTCGCGGCCGGAGCAGGTGCATCTATCCTCCCCCTCGCCGTGGTTTAAGAAAACGTCTGCCCACTGCCACATGCACCAGCTTGATCTGCAGGAGGATGAGGTCTCTCACCTGCAGGGGTTCAGCATCACAACCGCCTGCCGGACGCTGCTTGACATGAAGCCGGATCTGGTGTTCATGAATTCATGGAAAGAGACCATCAGCCTTGCACAACGCAAAGAGCTGATCACAGAAGATGTCATGAACGAGCTTATGTCAGGCGAGTCGATTGTTGCGACGGCGATCCTGCAGTCCGTCGTCAGGAAAGGAGAAGTTATGCCAGCAAGGCAGCCGTCTTGTCTTGAAAATAACCGAATAACAGATACTGCAAGGCAGTCGGAAATCCGTCGGTTGACACCAGCCGTAAATATCCGCCGTCACGGTGTTTTCGGCAGCCGATCCGCGTTTACGCTGGTGGAGCTGCTGGTCGTGATTGCGATCATCGGAATTCTCGCGTCATTTCTGATGCCGGCGCTGCAGAAAGCACAAGTTGC
>QKHZ01000101.1 GCA_003249795.1 bacterium
TTGGCAGCCACCTGTGTGAAGCACTGCTGGCTGGTGGATGGCGGGTATCCATATTGGACGATCTGTCTACCGGGTCAGAACAGAATCTGAAGGATGTCTTAGAGAGTCCTGAGTGTGTACTGCACATTGGTCAGGCTGAGGACGAGGGGCTGGTGGAGTCGATTGTCCGTGACGGGGTGACGACTGTTTTTCACCTTGCGTCTGTTGTTGGTGTGCAGAAAGTGATGGCTGATACTGTTCAGACGATTGCTAAAATGCAGCATTCGACAGAAGCTGTTCTGAAGGTATGTTCACGTTTTGGGGTGCGCTTCCTATTGACCTCAAGCAGCGAGGTGTATGGCGACAGCGAACGCGAACGTTTTCGAGAGGATGACCCGGCGATCATTGGCCCGAGCCATCACCGGCGCTGGTGCTACGCGGCTGGCAAACTGATGGATGAGTTTAATGCCTACGCCTATTATTATTCGAATCAATTGCCGGTAACAGTGGTGCGTCTGTTTAATACAATTGGCCCGCGTCAGGTCGGTCGCTACGGGATGGTTGTCCCGCGGTTTGTCAGGCAGGCGTTGTCTGGAGAGCCGATTACCGTGTATGGTGACGGTTTGCAATCGCGCTCGTTTACCAGTGTCAGGGATGTTGTGCGCTGTCTTATCGCCCTTGCTGAGTGTTCGGATGCAATCGGCAAAACGTTTAACGTCGGCGGTAGTTGCGAGGTGCGGATTTGTGATCTTGCGGAAAAAGTGTGCGGGTTGACCGGTTGTGACGTCGGCGTCCGGCATCTGTCGTATGAAGAAGTGTATGGCGAAAAGTTTGACGACATGCGTCGGCGCGTTCCAGATACCTCACGCCTGCGCCAGACGATTGGCTACGCTCCAGACACTCCGCTTGAAATGATCCTGCAGGAGATTATTGACTGGATGAAGCCTCAGGTTGCTGGATCCGGTTATGAAAGCGGAGAGTCTGTTTGAGTACGCCCCGTGTTTCTTTTTCAGAACTCCCGCAAGATACTTGGCATCACTTCCTGCGCGCCCGGGATGTGGCGCAGATTTTTGGTTCCACCGCAGACGTGAACGGACCGGTACTTGAGATCGGATGTGGTGACGGATTTGTCACCAGTTTGCTTCGGCAGCGTTTTAATCCCGTGTTTACGATGGATCCGGCGCCTCGTGCTAAAATTACAGGCGGATGCGTGGCGGTGGCTGAACGGCTTCCGTTTGCGGACAATTCGTTCGGCTGTCTGTTTTCATCCAATGTTCTTGAGCATGTTCCGGGGTTGGATTCCGCGTTGTCTGAGATGCGGCGGGTGTTGCGCGATGACGGAATCATGATTCATACCATTCCGACTGTGACATGGAAAATACTGCAGATGGGACTGTATCCCGCGTATCTGGCGCAGGCTGTTCTGGCAAAGTTCGGTCTCGGTTCCGGCCCGTCTGATCCTGATGAAAAATGCCTGTCACAGGCGCACTGCATGAATGACAATGCGCTCGTGCATAAAAAGCAACCGCAGAATTCAGCGCAGATGCAACCATCTCGCTCGTGTCCTGTCTGCGATAAACTGAGCAAATTGAAAAAGTTTATTCCGCCTGTGCATGGGGCGGCATTAGGGAACCTTGAAGAGCTGTTGCGGTTCCGTTCGCGCTATTGGGTGTCGCAGTTTGAGAACGCCGGTTTTTCCGTCTATCGTCAGGAGCCGCTGTTTCTGCACTCTGCGTACAGGTTATTATCGTTTCGAGGGTTGGCGCTACGGGAGTTGGTTTCGCGGATGGGGGCGGCGGCGGTGACGGCATTCTGGTGCCGGAAGAATCCGCAGGTAACAGTGACCGCGCTGACGGGGAAGGCTGACGCAAATGGCTGAAATCCCCAGCGCTGTGATTCTGCAGCGGCTTTGTCCTGCATACAGAATTCCGTTTTTTAAAGCGCTATCAGAATCAAAACGGGTCAATTTTACGGTTGTGTTTGGTCAGGCTCCAGCGGCCAGTGCGCTTGAGACCGAAGCTGGTTTTGACGGGATTCGGTGCGTGCGTGTTCGAAACAGTTTTTTGCCGCTTGCTGGAAAAGATCTGGCTTGCTGGCAGAACGGCGTTCCCACGCTGATTTCCGGGCAACAGCCTGACGTCGTCATTGCTGAGTTCAACCCGCGAATCCTCAGCAATCTGTATTCATATGTCTTTGGACGATATCGAAAGTTTTTATGGTGGGGGCATGGGTTCGGTCCGAATTGTAATGCCGTAATGAAAAAAATCCGTTTGTCGCTTGTTCGTGGGGCTGATGGCCTGATCCTGTATGGCAAGACGCAGGCGGAACGTTTTTTGTCTGCGGGGATCAGTTCAGATAAACTCTTTGTCGCGCCGAATTCGATCGATCTGACGGAGATCTCGACTCTTGCGGAACCATGGGCAGAAGCAAGGGTGGACTGTTCTGCTCCTTCCCGCACGGATATCCTGTATATCGGCCGGTTGATTGCTGAGAAAAAGGTCAGGCTGCTGCTTGATGGCTTTGCGGTTGCTTGCAGGAAGGGATTCATTACACCGGAAACACGGCTTGTTATTATTGGAGACGGGCCGCTGAAAAGTGCGTTGAGCGAGGCGGCAGGCGTACTTGGCATTGCAGAGCGTGTACACTTTGCCGGTGCGTTGTATGGGCAAAAAGATCTGGCACCATGGTTTAACAGGTCGTGGGTGTCTGTTTCTCCGGGAGGTGTCGGACTATCAGCGATCCATAGCCTTGCGTATGGTGTGCCGATGGCTGTTGCCAGAGGTGAGGGGCATGGGCCGGAAGCAGATGACCTGATCGAGGGAGAAAACGCTGTTTTTTTTGATCAGGAGAGCCCTGATGCCCTTGCGCAGACGCTTGCTGATTTACAGCAAAGCACGGGGCTTGCTGCAAGGCTGGGGCAGGTAGGTCAGGAATATGTGAATCATCATCTTGGTATAAATAATATGGTCACTGCTTTTGAAAATGCGGTTTTATCTGTGCTGAATAAATGCTAGCGGTTTCAGGTGTGTTGTCGCTTTGTTTTGAGTGTAGTAGTGTTGTTGCCGAAAATGGTATTTGAGTGAATCGGGAATTGGTATGCGCGTTTTATTTTGTATTGCAGGTCTTCCGATTGGTGGTGCTGAGCGTCAGCTGTTGCGGCTGATGAAGGGGATGCATGAGCACGGGCATCAGGTTTATCTGCATGTTTTCGGCAATCACGAAGCGGTTCACTACAAAGAAGTCTACGAGATGCCGTTTCCCGTGTTTTTCAGTGATATCAAGCGCGGGGTCAAGTTCCGGGCGGCGTTTATTATTCTCCGCGACCTTCGCAGAATTCTGAATGAGTTCAAGCCGGATCTTCTTTTTGGATCTCTGCATAAAGCAAACATGGCTGTACGGTTGGCAAAACTTTTGCGGTTTACAAACGTTCCGGTTGCGGTGACGATGCGGACGGATTTTGAGAAACTGTACCCGAAAGGCAGGCAGCTTCTTGAGCGCGCCATGTTGCCGCTGACGGATTTATGGATCAGTAATCACAAGCCTTCTAGCGAGAAAATGGCACTGATGATTGGCGACCGTTCTGTCTATATCCCTAATGGAATCGACGAATCTGATCTTGCCGATAGCTCAGCCGGTGAGACGTTTCCTCCTTTTGGTGGCCTGAAAATCCTTTCGGTCGGATCATTTTATATCCCCTATAAAAATCATCTGGAAATGTTGCGTGCAATCAGGATTGTGTGTGACCAGCAGCCTGAGCTGAAACTGCGTTACCGGATTCTGGGCAAGGGGGCGCATCAGCCGCAGATCGAAGCGGAAATCCAGAGGCTTGCGCTGGAAGATTGTGCCGCAATTCTGCCTGCAGCGCATAATGTGACGGATTATTATCGCGATGCCGATGTCCTTTTGCATGGCTCGGTGATTGAGGGGTGTCCGAATGTGATGATTGAGGCCATGATGTGTGGCGTGCCGGCAATCGGATCGGCATATATTGGAAAACTGGATGTCATCGAAGATGGCATCAGCGGCTTTGTGGCTTCCGGTGATGACGGTCAAAGTATGTCAAAAGCGATTCTTCGGTTCGCGGCACTATCACCTGAACAGCGGGGGAAAATGGCGAAGGCTGCACGGGATCGGATCGTCCGGAAGTTTTCAAACGCAGTTATGGTTCAGGCCTACGAAAAACTTTTCGAAAAAACAATTCGCGAAAATCTGCATTAATCTTTTGTAGTCAATAGGTTGTGTTCTTTTCTTTCCTTTTGCTGAGCAGAAGGAAACATCGTTGACGCGGGGCATTCTGCGTAGATAATTGTCTGTTTGACATTTTTCAGGTATTTGCCCTCAGATTTGGGGCAAATGACCTGACATTGCAATTGGTTTAACGCATTGCAATTACAGATAATAACAGGAAATAGACTAACCATGAAACATGCAGTTCTTGTTGGCTCACTACCGCCACCTTCTGTTGGCGACAGTCTTGCGTTTCAAATGCTGGTTGAGGGAGTACGGGAGTATGGAATTCCTCATACTGTCATCAATATCAGTATGGGAAAGGTGCGCAAGCGCGACGGAAGCTTTTCAAGTGACCGGCTTGCGGCACTGACGGGGCCGTTTTTAGCCGCATTATCGTTTTTGTTCAAGCGCAAGCGGAGCCTTTACCTGACGATTGCCCAGTCCTGGAACGGCTTTTTGCGGGACGCGGTTTTTATCCTATGTGCGTGGCTTGGCGGTTATCGGATTATTCTCCATCTGCATGGTGGAAATTACGACGAGATGGTCAAGCAGCAGTCGCCATGGCGGCGGCGGTTGATCCGGTTTGTTCTGACTCGAGCGACAAAGATCGTTGTGCTTGGCGAAGCACTCAAGGGGATGTTTTCGTTTCTGGGAGATTGCGAGGATAAAGTCGTTGTTGTTCATAACGGCCTGCCTGTGCCTGAAATTCAGATCGCGGGAAAACCTAAAAATCTTGATCCGGAAAAACCGGTTCGGTTGCTTTACCTCTCGAATATGATTGAGTCCAAGGGATATCTTGATGTCTTGAACGCGGTCAAAATTCTGGTGCAGGAGTTCAAACTCAATGTTGATTGCCATTTCTGCGGGCAGTTTCTGATCGGTGCAGATAACGTCCGCTATCGTGATGCGGCAGACGCGGAGCAGGACTTTATTGACCGGACAAAGCGGCTTGGCTTGGTTCGCAATGTAAAATGGCTTGGTGTCGTATCCGGGGTAGGCAAGGCAGATGAACTGCGAGCCGCGCATATGCTGGTTTTGCCGACTCGCTACAACAACGAAGGGCAACCGCTTTGCATTGTTGAGGCGATGGCTGCAGGCTGCGTCCCGCTCAGCACAAATTATCGCACAATACCGGAAATGCTGGACTTTGGCAGGGCTGGCGTGTTTGTACAGAGCAACGCTCCGCAATCGATTGCCGAGGCGGTGGATGACATGGTTCGGCATCCGGCAAAATTCAGTGAGTTGAGTGAGGCTGCGATCAGTCACTATCGCAAACTGTTTTCCCGTGAAGTCCACTGGAAAAAAATGATCAGCCTGATTGTCGGTGAAGATGAAGATCATTTGGAAAAAGCGTTTCTAGCAAGAAAAGAAGGCTCTTCTTCAGGAATGATCGGAGATCCTGCATGTGCGGAATAGCCGGATTCTGCGGTTCGTTTGATCCGGTATTGCTGGATCGGATGAATAACCGGATCGCGCATCGCGGTCCGGATGATTCCGGTACATATCATGACGCGGAAAATGGGATTGGGCTGGCTCACCGGCGGTTGTCGATTATCGACTTGTCACCTGCTGGGCATCAGCCGATGTGGGATGCTCAGCGACGTGCTGTCATTGCGTTTAACGGTGAGATTTATAATTATCGCGAATTGAAGGACGGGCTGCGGAAAGACGGTTTTGCTTTTGCGGGAAACTCGGATACAGAAGTGTTGCTGAACCTGTATCTGCGTGATGGCGATGCGATGTTGTCAAAACTGAACGGGATCTTTGCGTTCGCAATTTTTGAACCGAAAGAAAAGAAGCTGTTTATTGCGCGCGATGGGCTTGGGGTCAAACCCTTGTACTATGCGCTGACACCAAAGGGACTGATTTTTTCAAGTGAGTTGAAGGCGCTTCTGGCAGAGCCGACGCTTGACCGGACGCTGGATTTGTGCGCTGCGCACCATTATCTGACGTACCTTTGGTCTCCGGGCGCTGCAACGATGCTGAGATCGGTTCGAAAACTTGAGCCCGGTTGTGCGATGACTGTGCAGGGCGGTTCGGACGTGCGCCGCTATTATGACTTACCGTATCAGGAAGCGCCTGCGCAAACCTGTGATCCTGAGGAAGCGGCGAGTGCTGTGCGCGAAGCGGTTCAGACTGCTGTTACGCGTCAGCTTGTTGCTGATGTCCCCGTCGGTGCGTTTCTGTCCGGAGGTTTAGATTCGAGTGCTGTAGTTGCGGCTGCCAGAAGAGCGACGCCGAATGCGGAAATGAACTGTTTTACGATCGGTTTTTCTGACGGGTCGATGGAGAGTGAAGGCTTTGCAGAAGACCTGCCATATGCGCAGGAAGTCGCACGGCATTTGAATGTAAATCTTCATACGGTGACTGTCGGTCCTGAGATGGCTGATCGGGTGCCGGAGATGATTCGCCTCATGGACGAGCCGCAGGCTGATCCGGCGCCGTTGAATGCGTTGTTGATCTGTGAGCTTTCGCGAAAGCACGGGATCAAAGTGTTGCTCTCCGGTGCGGGTGGGGATGATATTTTTACAGGATACCGCCGACATTTTGCCGTACAGCAGGAGAAATACTGGCAATGGCTTCCGGCAGGTTGTCGCGAAATGCTGACCGTTGGTGCGGGACTGTTTCCTGCAACATCGTCACTCGGACGTAGGCTGTCGAAGGCATTTTCCTATGCGGGGCGAACTGAGAATGAACGGACGGCAGGCTATTTTCACTGGATCAAGCCTTCGTTGCAGCAGTTGGTGTATGGCGAAGGACTGCGGCATGTTTTACATACAGAGCCGTTTTCCGCTCCACTGGTTGCTGCATTGGAGTCGCTGCCGAACGATCTTCCTCGGCTGCAGAAAATGATGTACCTGGAAAAGTTTTTCCTGATTGATCACAATCTGAACTATACGGATAAAATGAGTATGGCCAGTGGGGTTGAGGTTCGCGTGCCGCTGCTGGATCCGGATCTGGTCAAGCTCGCCGCAGCCTTGCCTGTGAACGTAAAGCAGAATGGCCGCTGCGGTAAATGGATTTTCAAAAAGGCAATGGAGCCGTGGCTTCCTCATGATGTGATCTATCGGCCAAAAACAGGGTTTGGTGCACCGCTTCGGAAATGGTTGCGGGGGCCGCTGTCCGAGTTGGTTGAGGATGTCCTGTCGCCGAAGTCGGTGAATAGCCGCGGGCTGTTTGATGCGTCTGGGATTCAACGTCTGATCGCTCTGGACAGGGCAGGCAAGGTCGAAGCCGCGTATCCGATTTTCGCATTGATGTGCATGGAGCTCTGGTGCCGGAGTTTTCTGGACAAGGAAGGTGAGTAACGCATGAGGCAAATTTTGCAGGATCTGGGGCAGGGGGAAACGATTCTTGCGGACGTGCCGTGTCCGGATGTGTGCGCGGGGCATTTGCTGATCCGATCAGCTGCGAGTCTGGTGTCTGCCGGAACCGAACGGATGCTTGTCGAATTCGGCAAAGCCGGGTTTATTGAAAAGGCGCGTCAACAGCCGGATAAGGTCAAGCAGGTTTTGCAGAAGATCAAGACTGATGGCTTGTTCACGACGCTTGAGGCGGTGAAGAGTAAACTCGCCAAGCCGATTCCGCTGGGGTACAGTAACGCCGGTGTTGTGCTGGCTGTTGGGGCCGGTGTTGAGGGATTCGCTGTCGGTGACCGGGTCGTTTCCAATGGCCCGCATGCGGAAGTTGTTCTGGTGCCGAAGAATTTATGCGCGAAAATCCCGGATTCGGTTTCGTATGAATCGGCTGCGTTCTGTGTTGTCGCATCGATCGGTCTGCAGGGCGTTCGGCTTGTAAAACCGGAGCTTGGCGAGACGATGGTCGTGACGGGGCTCGGGTTGATCGGTTTGCTGACGGTGCAGATCCTTCGTGCGCACGGGTGCAGTGTGATCGGTCTTGATTTCGATGAGGGCAAGCTGGAGCTGGCGCGTGCATTCGGTGCAGAAACGGTCAACCTTGCAAAAGGCGAAGATCCTCTCGCGGCGGCGATGGCGCTGACTGAGGGGCGCGGCGTTGATGGTGTCGTCATTACGGCGGCGACAAAGAGCAATGAGCCGGTTCATCAGGCCGCGCTGATGTGCCGCAAACGTGGCCGGATTGTTCTAGTCGGCGTGACAGGCCTTGAATTATCGCGTGCGGATTTCTATGAAAAAGAGTTGTCCTTTCAGGTGTCCTGTTCATATGGTGCAGGACGCTATGATCCCGAATATGAAGACAAAGGGCATGACTATCCGTACGGATTGGTGCGCTGGACGGAACAGAGGAATTTTGAGGCCGTCCTTGCGATGCTTGCATCTGGCTCTATCCAGATCGAAAAACTGATCAGCCATCACTTTGATTTTGACGATGCGGCCAAAGCTTATTCAGAGCTTTCTGGCGGCAAGGGCGTGATGGGGATTCTGCTGTCGTATCTGCAGCCTGAATCAGATGTGTCAGTGAAACAGGCTACAGACAATGCTTTGCGCAACCGTACTGTCGTGCGTCATTCTCCAGCTGCTGCGCCGGTTGTGGCGGGGGTGATCGGTGCGGGCAATCACGCTTCGCGTATGTTGATCCCCTGGTTTAAGCAGGCTGGGGCAAGCCTTCATACCGTGGCGTCTGGCGGTGGTGTGAGTGCGTCGATTACGGCAAACGGCGCTGATTTTGCTCAGGCGACGACCGATTCGAAAATGATGATCGAAAATAACACAATCAATACTGTTGTGATCGCAACCCGCCACAATAGCCATGCAAAATTCGTGATTGAGTCATTGAAGGCAGGCAAGCATGTGTTTGTGGAAAAGCCGCTGTGCCTGACGAGGGATGAACTTTCAGAGATTGACGCAGTCTATCAGGCTGCACAGTCGTCATCGAAGCCGGTTCAACTGATGCTCGGATACAACCGCCGGTTTGCGCCGCATATTGTCCGGATGAAATCCTTTCTTGAGCGGGAACGGGAGCCGAAGAGCTTTATCATGACGATGAACGCCGGGGCGATTCCTGCTGATCATTGGACGCAAGACCCATCTGTCGGCGGCGGCCGTATTTTGGGCGAAGCGTGTCATTTTATAGACCTCATGCGGTTTCTGGTCGGTGCGCCAGTAACTTCAGTGCATGCCGTGTCGATGGGAAAGGCTGCCGGTGTCTCGGTGACCGAGGATAAGGCGACGGTGACGCTTACGTTTGAAGACGGCAGCTTCGGAACGGTTCATTATTTTGCCAACGGGCATAGGTCGTTTCCAAAAGAACGGATTGAAGTATTTTGCGGGGAAAAGGTGATGCAGCTTGATAATTTCCGCGCGCTGTATGGATTCGGCTGGCCTGGAATGAAAACGATGCGCCTGTGGGGGCAGGATAAGGGCGGGGCGGCCTGCGCAGATGCCTTTGTTCAGTCGATCACCGGTGGTACACCTTGCCCGATCCCGTATGAAGAGGTCTTGGAAGTGGCAAAGGTAACTTTTGATGCCGTCGAGCAGATTCGGACGCGTCGATAAGTCGAATTTTATAGGGATAAATATTGTTGGCTGTTTTTTTGTTAGCCGCATAACAGGAAAATCTATGCATATTTTGTTTTTGACTGAAAACTTTCCGCCGGAGATGAATGCCGCGGCTACGCGTGTGTATGAGCGTGCGTGCTATTGGGTCAAGTGGGGGCATAAGGTGACGGTTGTGACCTGCGCGCCGAACTTTCCGCAAGGGCATCTGTTTGATGGATACAAGAATAAATGGTATCAGACTGAAATGATGGATGGCATCCGCGTTGTGCGTGTGAAATCATACATCGCGCCGAACTCCGGTGTCATGAAACGGATTCTGGATTTCCTGTCATTCATGGTGATGGGATTTGTTGGCGGCTTGTTTCAGCGCAAGGCCGATGTGATTGTCGGAAATTCGCCGCAGTTTTTTACCGCAGTTGCTGCGTATGCTCTGTCGGTTGTCAAGTGGAAGCCGTTTGTATTTGAACTCGCGGATCTGTGGCCTGCCTCAATTGCCGGTGTCGGGGCGATGAAGGCGGGGCTGGGTTTGCGTATGATGGAGAAGGTTGAGCTTTTTCTATATCGCCGAGCAAAAGCGGTGATTGCTCTGACGCAGGCATTCAAAAATGATCTGATCAGCCGCGGGATTAATCCTGATAAAATCGCGGTCGTCATCAATGGTGTGGATCTGACTCGTTACTCTCCGCAGGAAAAAGACGATGTTCTGGCGCAGGAGTGGGGGCTTAAAGATAAGTTCGTTGCCGGATATATTGGAACGCATGGCATGGCGCATGCTCTCGACAATATCCTGGACGCGGCAGAGCTTGTAAAAGAGAATGATGCGATCCGGTTCATGCTTGTCGGCGCGGGGGCGTGTCGTGACACGTTAGTCGAGGAATGTAAAACGCGTGGACTGACGAATGTTGTGATGGTTCCCCCTCAACCCAAAGACCGGATGCCTGCGTTTTGGAGCCTGTGTGACGTGGCTCTCATCCATTTGAAAAATATCCCGCTCTTTGAAACGGTGCTTCCATCAAAAATGTTTGAAGCGATGGGGATGGGCTTGCCATTGCTCCTTGCGTTACCGCAGGGAGAGGCGAGTGCGATTGTTGAAAAAGAAAATGCAGGAGTTTGGGTGCCGGGACAGGATCCCCGCGCGCTTGCCGATGCAGTTGAGCGGATGACGCTGGATAATGAGTTTTATCAAGCACTTAAGAAAAATAGTTATGACGCAGCACCTCGTTATAGCCGCGAAAAACAGGCTACGGATATGTTGCAGGTACTTGATAACGTGTGGGTCGGACAGCCGCCTTTGTTTGTTTCTACGGCGGAAGAATCCGGTTTTGAGGATACTCCGAAGCTGAATGGCGGAGTATCTGTTTGCGATATCACTGAACGAGGCACAGTTTTGGTTACCGGAGCTAGCGGTTTTGTCGGCAGGCATGTTTGTAAAGCGCTAATTGATGATGGCTTTTCTGTTCGTGCAATTATCAGGAATCCGGCAAAGACGGAGTTGATCCCTTCCAAGTGCGATGTTCGGATTATGGAACAGGAACTTGACGGAAATACGGATTGGGCTGAGTTGCTTGATGGAGTGGACTACGTTGTTCATTTGGCGGCTCAGGTCCATCGTCTAAAAGGTGACGAGGTTATTGGGTATCGTACAGCAAATGTTGACGGAACCCGTCGCTTGGCAGTGTCTTCCGCTGAGGCGGGGGTGAAACGATTTGTTTTTCTAAGCTCAATCAAAGCCAGCGGTGAAACGACATCAGATCAACCATTCGGAAATTGTTCTGAATCGCATCCGGAAGATGCCTATGGGCATTCAAAACTGGATGCGGAGAAAACACTTGCGGAGATCTGTGCAACGGTAGGGCATATGCAGTGGTGTGCGCTTCGTCCGCCACTCGTTTATGGTCCCGGGGTCAAGGCGAATTTTCTTCGTCTGCTGACGCTTGTCGATAAGGGCGTGCCGATTCCGATGGGATCAATAACAAATCTGCGCAGTTTTGTTGGTGTCAGAAACCTGACTGATGCCGTGATGTGTTGCGTTAAGCATCCTGCTGCTGTGAATAAGGCGTATGTTGTCTGTGATGGTCAGGATTTGTCCACGGCCGAGTTGATCCGAAGAATTGGCGTTCTTGAACAACGGTCGGCTAGGTTGATTCCAGTACCCGTTTCGCTGCTTAAGTTGATGGGGATGATTTGCGGACGGTCAAAAGAAGTTGACCGGCTTGTCGGAACGCTTGCGATTAATATGCATGAAATCAAAAATGAGTTGGGGTGGACACCACCGTTTTCGTTTGAACAGGAGCTCGCCTTTACTGTATGCTGGTATCGGGCGCGTTGGTATCGGGGTCGGAAGAAATATCGGGGGGCGGGGGCATGATGGAGATTGCACTGCTGCTTATTGTTTTTGTCGCGTCGATGCTTGGGACGAAGGTGTTGCGCACCTATGCAATTCATAAGGACCTGATGGATCGGCCGAATGCGCGTAGTTCGCATAAGATCCCGACTCCGCGCGGCGGTGGCGTATCGATTGTGATCGTGTTGCTTTCGTTACTGTGTCTGTGGATGGGGTTCAGTGACGGGTTCGGGATCATGATTCCTCTCGGCTTGTGGGTCGGCGGGCTGATTGTCGCGTTGATTGGGTTTGCTGATGATCATGGACATATACCTGCGCGCTGGCGTTTTGCAGTGCATCTTTCATCCGGAGTGTGGCTTCTGGGGTGTCTTGGCGGGATGCCGTCGATGGACGGGCTGGTGTTTCCGCTTCCGATTCTTGGCTTGGTCTTTGGTGTTCTGGCAATCTGCTGGGTCATTAATCTTTATAATTTTATGGATGGGATTGACGGCATCGCGGCTGTTGAAGCAGTGACGGTCGCGTTGGCAGGTGGTGCCTTTTTAGCTGTTGATGGGCAATTACCACTTGCATATTTTTGCTTTTGCGCTGCCGCTTCTGCCGGTGGATTTCTGGTAATTAACTGGTCACCAGCCCGGATTTTCATGGGCGATGCCGGTAGCGGTTTCTTGGGCTTTATTCTCGGTGCAATGATGGTGATTTGCGCGTGGCGCAGTTCATGGGTTTTTCCATGGGTGATTTTACTGGGTGTATTTATTGTTGATGCGACGATGACGCTTCTTCGGAGAATGGTGAATGGGCAGAAGTGGTATGAGGCACACCGAAGTCATGCGTATCAGCATGCTGCTCTTAGGTGGGGACATGCGCGTGTGACTGTCGCAGTCGCTTTGATTAATATATTCTGGTTGTCGCCAATGGCGTATTGGTCCTGGCATCAGGATGTTTATCGTGCCCTCGGCATTTCTGCGATCGCTCTTGCGCCTGTTGCGGTTTTGTGTTGGCGCTTTAATGCAGGGAGATCATCAATTCCGGAGAAGAAGATTGAATCTAATTCGGGTAAAACTGAGCCGGAGCGAATCGTTGATAATATCGTGGATCCGACAGCTGAGACGGTTGTTCAGCAGGGGCCAATTAAATCTCTATAACGGAAACGACTGTCACGGCAGAAAGTCTGCTTGACGGAGCAGATTGTTATTTGCACAATATCGTTATTGGCATACGTATCAGTCAGGCTTGACATCGGCAAGTCGGTTCGGAAGCAACAGTCTGTTCCGTGGAGATAAAAAGGGAGATGCGATGAAATCTGCAGAAGGCCATCTGGGACGGATTTTTCTGATTCGTTTGGAAGAAGGTGATGTTCTGCCTGATTGCATTGAAGCGTTTGCTGCAGAAAATGGCGTTTCTGTCGGGTTTGTCTCCTTTGTCGGCGGCGCCCATAAAGGCAAGCTTGTTGTCGGGCCTGAAAATGGTGCGGCACGTCCGATCAGTCCTGTGTTGCAGGCATTTGAAGAAGCCTATGAAGGTTCAGCCGTAGGGGTGCTTGCTCCGGATGAAGATGGTAAGCCTGTCTTGCATTTGCACGGATCGATCGGTCGTGGCGACAAGGCTTTGACCGGATGTTTCCGCCCGGGAGTTAGCACGTGGCTGACTGGCGAGGTCATGTTGTATGAGGTTCTCGGCACGCACGCGGTGAGAAAGTTTGACGAGGCGCAGGGATTTTCCATGCTGGTTCCGGGTGCGCGTAGCGTAGCGGCCGTTGCGAAGGAAGAGGCATCAGTTGTGACGGTACCGGAAGAAGAGCTGGCTCCTGTTGCACAGGGAACATCGCTGCTTTATCTGCACAACGCTCAGTTTAATTGAGCAATCTTTTCATCATTTGAATAATTATTCCGACAGCAATCGTATATAGCGCTTGACTAGCTGCTATAGCAGCTCTATCATATTTTCATGGACAATTCAGAAGAGTTTACCACTGCCAGTGAACGTGCCTATCGCATCATCCGGGAAAAGATCCTTTCCGGAGAGCTTGAGGCTGGCGCACGGCTATCGCAGCGGAAGATGGCTGCGCTTTCTGGGGTCAGTATTATTCCTGTAATTGAGGCTCTTCTGCGGTTGGAGCATGACGGGCTGATTGAGCAGCGTCCGCAGTGGGGGGCGAGGGTGACGGTGCTGTCGGATGAGCGCATTCGGGATCTCTGCCTGTTCCGCGAGGCGATTGAGTGTCAGGTCGCCCGCACGCTGACGGAAACTCTTGACGATGCCATGATGGATGTGCTAAAGGACATGGCTGTTGAGCTAGATGAGGTTGCGCAGGCTGAGGGGGTCGGCTCTCACTATTGGCTGCTTGACTGCGCGTTTCATGCAAAAATGGCGGAGCTAACAGGAAGCCGGATGTTTGTTGACGCGATGCGCCGCATTAATCTGTTCGGTATTCTCAAGCAAGTTGCTGCTGCCAGTCCTGGTGTTCCGGGAATCTTGCCCAAAGACTGGCATATGCGGATCATTCGCGGATTGAGGACACGGGAAGCCGATAAGGCCGAAGCGGCAATTCGGTATCATGTTCAAAATGCTTTTGCTCGAGACATGGCTCACACCTGAATCGCTATTGTTTTCATTAAAATTCACTCATTGAAGACTACCTGCAGTTTGTGCGTAGATCGTTTTCTGCACCGAAAAAATCACTTATCATGAGTTTATGCAAGCAGTAAAATATCTGATAGCGGCTTAACGTTAACGGTGGGAGGAAGCCGTTTGCACAGGGGGAATTAATGGCTTCACATGCGGATATCGGTTTGGTTGGACTGGGGGTTATGGGCCGCAATTTGGTTCTAAATATGTGCGACCATGGTTATACCGTCGCCGTGTTTAACCGGACATATGAGAAAACAGTTGAGTTCGCAAATTCGGAGGAGGCTGCAGGCAAGAAAGTCATTCCATGTTCCTCGCCTGAGGAGTTTGTTGCCGCGATCAGAAAGCCTGCCCCGATCATGTTGATGGTTCGTGCGGGCGGAGCCGTCGACCAGACAATGGAGACGCTTTGGCCTTACATGACCGAAGGCGATATTTTTATTGATGGCGGTAACAGCCTATTTTCTGATACTGAGCGGCGTAGCGGAGTATTGTCGTCGCGCGGTCTGCGGTTTGTCGGCGCTGGGATTTCTGGCGGAGAAGAAGGAGCCCGTCACGGGCCGTCAATCATGCCGGGCGGACAGCCTGAGGCTGTCGAGCGGATCATGCCGATCCTGAAAGATATTTCTGCAAAGGTCGACGGGCAATCCTGCTGTACGTATATAGGGTCTGGTGGTGCCGGCCATTTTGTCAAAATGGTGCATAATGGCATTGAATATGCAGATATGCAGTTGATTTCAGAAGCATATTATCTGATGAAAAATGTTCTGGTAATGTCGCCGCTGCAGATGAGCAGTGTTTTTGCGGAATGGAATCAAGGTGAACTTGATTCATACTTGATCGAGATCACGTCGCAGGTCTTATTAAAGGCTGATGCTGAAACGGGGCGCCCGATGGTGGATATGATTCTCGACCGGGCAGGGCAGAAAGGGACCGGACTCTGGACGGCGCAGACGGCATTGTCGCTGGGTTCTGCCGCTCCGACGCTTGCTGAGGCCGTATATGCCCGTTCGCTTTCTTCACGAAAAGAAGAACGCCGCAAGGCCAGCGGCATTCTAAAACGACCTGAGATTGCGGCGATTAAAGATGAGACGGAAACGGCCGGAATCCTGGAGGCTATCCGTGAGGCTTTATATGCTTCGAAGATTGTTGCTTATGCGCAGGGATTCCAGCTGATGCAGGATGCAGCCAGAGAGTATGGCTGGGCTCTTAAATTTGGTGAGATAGCGATGATCTGGCGCGGCGGGTGTATCATCCGGGCCCGGTTCCTGCAGATGATTAAGGACGCTTATCAGAGGAACCCGTTGTTGGAGAATCTTATTCTTGATCCGTCGTTTACGCAGGCGCTTGCTTCAGCACAGAATGGCTGGCGGAATGCGGTTGCTCTGGCTGTCAAAAACGGCGTTTCTGTCCCGGCGTTTTCTTCTGCTCTGGCGTATTATGATGCGATGGGGTCAGAATATGTTTGGGCGAACCTGATTCAGGCGCAACGGGACTATTTCGGCGCACATACCTATGAGAGGATTGATCGGCCCGGGACGTTTCACTCAGAATGGGATTCTCTCGAAAATCTTGAATGAGTGCTGGGCTGTTTACTTAACTCCTGTCTGTTTAGACGATACCGTGCTTTCTGTAACTGCTGGGGCTGAGTCCTGTTTGTTGCTTAAATTGTGCGCTGAACTCATAGATATCGGAATAGCCGAGTGTTTCGGCGAGTTCTGCTATGCGCAAATCTGAATCTGCAAGTAGCATGGAAATTGCCAACTCCGTTTTTTTGCGGATTCGGTATTGATGAGGCGAGATGCCGGTTCTTGCTCTGAATATTTTTCGGAAACGCTCATAGCCCCATCCGTGTTGATTGCACATGTCCTTGATGTCAACAGAACTTCCCATATTCGTGCTCAATTCCAAGCATGCCTGTCTGATCATCAGGGCGTCTAGCGATGGGCGCTCAAGTTTGGGGTAGCTTAAAATCTGTTGTTGAAGGTCAAGAATCCGCACGAGTTGCATCCCGAGTTCTTCATCAGGGCACTGCTTGAGCGTGAGTGATATTTCGGTTGCAGTCTGCACCCATTCCTGCCGAAGCGCTGACTGTCCGACAGGCTGATCCGGATTCAGAAGCCGCATTGCGATAAGCGACGATTCCTGATGAGGTCCAACATTCAGAAAAAACTCCCGCCAGTTACTTGCCGGATCAATGATCGTTGTATGAGGTTGGAAGGTGAAGCGGTGAAAGTAGCAGCCTGCCGATAGCGGGTGCAGGTTGCCTTTGTGATCGAGGTAGTCTCCTTTTCCCTGAATAATGTAGACCAACGTGTGGTATGGACTGTAGAAATCCGTAACATCTTTGGCTTGGTTACTCTTATTCATGAATCCTGAGCCGATTACCTCCCTCGATCCTGCCCCCCCAAGCGTTCGCAAATGGACACCGAATGGAGCTCTTTGTGGGATTGTGAGGCTAGCGGAAGATTTCTTTTTACCATTTTTCATAAATAAAATACCATTCATCGTATTGTATAGGTTTAAATATAGAGATATATAGATTATACGCGTTTTCTTTGTTAACCAAAATACATAAGGGAGTTTTTATGGACATGGCTTTTCAGCAGTTCGGCAAACCATGGCAAACACCGGAATTAATCCAGATTAACCGGCTGCCCATGCGCGCAACACTATACCCGTATGCGACAGAAAAGGCTGCGATGGCGAGAAAGCCCGAGAAATCAACGCTTGTTAAATTTTTGAACGGAAAGTGGAAATTTCGCCTGTACGATTGTCCGGAAGCTGTGCCGTTATCTGCACTGCAAGCAGAAGAAAATGATTCGGACTGGTCTCTGGTTGATGTTCCCGGGAACTGGACCATGCAGGGCTTTGACCGACCTCACTATACCAATGTACAGATGCCGTTTGAAAACAATCCGCCGTTTGTACCGGAAAAGAATCCGACCGGTGTTTACCGCACTTGTTTTACGATCCCTGAGCAGTGGCGGAAGCGCCGCACTGTGATCCATTTCGGTGGTGGTGAGAGTTGTTACTATGTTTATCTAAACGGGAAACTGGTTGGGATGGCAAAGGATTCACGTTTGCCGTCAGAGTTTGATCTGAGTGAGTATTTGGTCGCCGGTGAAAACGTACTTGCTGTTATGGTGATCCGCTGGTCTGACGCCTCATATGTTGAGGATCAAGACCACTGGTGGATGGCAGGGCTTTACCGAAACATTTATCTCTATTGTACTGACAATGCTTATATTGCAGATGTGTTTGTGAATGCCTCTCTTGATAAAATATACAAGGCTGGCCTTTTCAAAATCAGGACAACGCTTGGGTTTGCAGAGGAACCAAAGGCTCCGTCGAAAGTCCGTGTTCAGCTTTATGATGCATCTGGAAGGGCGATGTTCTCTCGTGCGCTTGAAGGCGTTGTTTCGTCAAGTTTTGCTGACAAAAACCATATGTGCACACTTGAGGCGAAACTGCCGAATGTTCGTCCGTGGTCTGCGGAACTGCCTGTATTGTATACGGTGCTGGTTAGCCTTCTGAATGAGAAAGGCAAGGTCGTTGAGGTTACTTCGGTTCGGGTCGGGTTTAGAAATGTTGAGTTGAAGAATCGTCAGATTCTTGTTAATGGTAAGCCTGTGATATTCAAGGGCGTCAATCATCACGACCATGATCCGTATAAAGGGAAAACTGTTGATCGCAAATGGCTTCTTCGCGACATGCAGCTTTTGAAGTCTCACAACTTCAATGCTGTGCGCACGTGCCATTATCCGAAAGATCCAGAGTTTTATGATCTCTGTGATGAGTATGGCCTGTATGTGATTGATGAAGCAAATGTTGAAACGCATGCGAATTTTATGACTCTTGTTCAGGATCCGTGTTGGCGTGAGGCAATTCTTGAACGTGGCAAGCGCATGGTCATTCGTGATAAAAATCACCCCTGTATTATCGAGTGGTCGCTTGGTAATGAGTCGGGCTATAGTGAAAGTTTCGGACTGACTGCTGATTGGATACGTGCCTATGATCCATCACGTCTGATGCATTATTGCGAGGCGCCTCGTAGTGCTTACTCACAAGGATCTGCCTATGAAGATGGGTTTGGTGTTCGCTCGACAGATGTCATTTGTCCTATGTACTGGTCTGTCGAGAAAATGGAAGAATGGGCAAAGAAAAACAAGGATTCTCGCCCGTTAATTCCTTGCGAGTATTCCCACGCAATGGGCAACAGTAACGGTAATCTGAAAGAATATTTTGAATTGTTTTATAAATACCCGACTCTGCAGGGGGGATATATCTGGGACTGGGTTGATCAGGGATTAATCCATAAAACAGAAGAGGGCACAGCGTTTTGGGCATATGGTGGGGATTTCGGGGATGAACCTAATGACGTGGATTTCTGTTGTAACGGCATGGTGAGTCCAGATCGTGATCCGCATCCGGCGATGATGGAGTTTCGCAAAGTTGCACAGCCGCTTCACATTCGCGGCGCGAATCTTGCAAAGGGTGAGATTGTGGTCAAAAATGTTGATTGGTTCCGAGATACGGCATGGTTGGCTGGAAGCTGGCGAATTGAGGCCGAAGGGCGTGTTGTTCAGAAAGGGAAGTTGCCGAAGTTGGTGATTGCCCCTCAAAAAGAGAGAAAAGTTAAAATCGATTTTAAAACGCCTGCGTTGTGCAAAGGGCAGGAAGCGTTTCTGTACGTTTCATTTGAGACTGCAGAGAAGACAATGTGGTCTCCTAAGGGCGCACAGATTGCGTGGGAACAGATGGCGTTACCGGTGAAAGGGACGGGTAAGGTTGAAGTTGTCTCTACAACAGGCACGCTGACCATCGCAGAAAATGGAAGACTTGTGACGATCTCGGATGATTCTGCAGGGATTGTTTATACTCTGGATAAAACTGAGGGGTGTTTGAAATCAATCAGCTTGAAGGGGAAACCGATTATTGAGCAGGGGCCTCAAATGAATTTGTGGCGAGGGCCGCTGGATAATGATGGGGTTAAGGGAAAGGCTGATCAATGGGAAGCTCTTTGGAAGCCATTGGGCCGCTGGAGCAAGCTGGGGGTTGAAAAGAGAGCTCGCCAGGTGAATGGGGTGAAGGTCTTACAGGATAAAATTGGATGCGTTACCTTTGATATTAAAGAAACGCAGACCTTTGGAGATGGAAAGCACAAGATAGATTTTACTCAGAGCTATGTGATTCGCCCCGGTGGTGTGATTTCTGCTTCGCAAATCTTTGCGCAAGGGAAGGACGTTGAGGATCTTCCGCGACTTGGGGTAAAACTCGCGCTGCCGGCGATTTTGGATACGCAAACATGGTTCGGGCGCGGGCCTGTTGAAAACTATATCGACCGCAAGGTAGGAACGCCGGTTGGTTTGTATCAGTGTGGAGTTGGATCATTGGTTTATCCATATGTCGTTCCGCAGGAAAGCGGTAATGTCGAGGATGTCCGTTGGTTTGCGGTAACGTCGAAAGACGGCGTTGGGCTTCAGGTTCAGGCGCAGGGGGCGTTGAGCTTTTCAACAGCACATCATCATCCGGAAGACCTGACAAATGCCAAGCACCCGTTTGATGTGCCTGTACGGAAAGAAACTGTACTGCTGATGGATCTGGTTCAGCGAGGCGTCGGTACCGCAAGTTGCGGGCCGGACACGATGGAAAAGTATCGAATCTCAGGTGGATCGAAATCCTGGGCGTATACGCTGCGGGTTCTTGATGGGACAAAAAAGCCAGATAGATTTCTGGTGAGTTGATCAAACGATCTGCGATTAATTGTCAAACTGACTAAAAACACTGTGTCTGGCGGTGGATGAGGATTACTCGTCCACCGCTGTTTTGATTGGGACAACCGGAAGAAAATGAGAATTTGTCATTGTGTTCAGCTACTGTCTGCTGATAATAACCATTATAATTGACGAAAACTATACTGGTGTGTGCGAGAGGGTCTTTTTGTGGAACGGGTTGTAGCTTTGGATTGGGTCTCATATTATAAAGCGCCACCGACGGCGAACATCTCTCCCACTCCGATCCGTGAGGGCGTTGAATATATTGAATTGCTGCTGAAAGGCAGCGTCATGTTTGATGACGGCATTGATGATAAAGAACGAAAATGTGGATCCCTGTTTTGGCATGTGGAGGGGGATGAGACCATATACAGAAATATCCCGGCACATCCGTATGAGTGCATGGTGTTTGTGTTTGCTGTGCGGCCGGGTTCGGAGCGGATTGCCCCTCATTTTTCATTTTGGCCAAATCCACAACAGGTTCGCGATTTTGCATGGGAAATTTTCCGCGCATTTCAGGCTGGGGTTACATCCCGCCAGTTGATGAAAGAGTATGTTTATAATGCGCTTCGCTGGCAGGCAATAAAATCAAACGAAAGTGGGCAAAAATCTGCTTTGCCGGAGGTGTTGCCGCAGCTATTGGAGTATATAGAAATTCACCTGGCTGATGACTTGCAGGTTCCGGATCTGATTCGTGTAGGGAAGATCAGCGCTCCGTATCTGCATAAGTTGTTCCGTAAGCATTTTCACACGACACCGCATCAATATATTTTGTTGCGAAAGTTGAAACACGCCTGCGAGCTTTTGACAAATACGTCGTATCAGGTCAAAATGATTTGCAGTGAGTGCGGGATAAAAAATGTGGAGACCTTCAGCCGGGCGTTTCGGCGTGCATATGGAATGACTCCGATTGAGTTCCGTCAGTCGAAAAATACCCGTTCGGCGGAGTGAGGTGACAGCCGTTTTTGATGGAAGCTTTCAACTTCCCAAGCCGTCTGTTTTTTATATAATTTAGCAAGTGCTGGCTGTGGTATTTTCTTATGTAATTCATCGCAGAAAGGGCGGCTGTTTATGCGGCCATTAGCTGAAGACGAAATATCAGTACTGAAACAGCAGGGATGCACGTCTCAGGACTGGATGCGCATTCGCGTTGCCGATCCTTTTTTGCCGGAGCGGATTGTTCGCGCGACCCTTGGCGGTGAGATCGTTTTGGGGACGTTGGATGGTTATTGCCGGCAGGACCAAGCACTGCCGTGCGGAATTTATGACGCGAATCTGAAAGACTGTACAGTCGGTGACCGTGTTCGCATCTCCAATGTCGGGACAGTGATTCAGGGGTATGATATCGGCGGCGATGCTTGTCTTGAGCACATCGGTGGTTTGCAGGTTGCGGGGCAGACGACATTCGGATGCGGGACGATCGTGGATGTCGTTGTTGAGTCTGGCGGGCGTGGCGTACCGCTGTTCGATCTGCTTTCTGCGCAGCTTGCTTATCTGTTCGCATTTTACCGGCATGACAAAAAACTGATCCAGTGTTTGAGTTCGCTTGTGCAGAACAGGATTGATGAGATACAGGCAACGCGTGGCGTTATCGGTGATGGTGCGAGGTTGAGTTGTTGCGGCATCTTGGAAAACGTCTACATCGGCGCACATGCAGTTCTGGAAGGCGTTGCGAAGCTGACTGACTGCATGATTCTGTCGGAGAAGAATGATCCGGTGCTGATTGGTGCGGGGGTACAGCTTGATTCTGTTATTCTTCGGCCGGGAGCGCATGTTGAGAGCGGCGCAGTGTTGTCGAACTGTTTTGTGGGCGAGGGTGCGCGGGTCGGAAAACAGTTTTCTGCCGAGAACTCGCTTTTCTTTGCCAATGCCGAAGCCTTTAACGGCGAGGCGTGTTCTGCATTTGTCGGGCCGTATGCTGTTAGCCATCATCGCTCTACGTTATTGTTGACCGCGTTGTATAGTTTTTACAATGCCGGTAGCGGGACCAATTTCTCGAACCATCGCTATAAGGTCGGACCGGTTCATCAGGGAGTGATGGAGCGCGGCTGTAAAACGGCATCAAACAGTTATGTATGCTGGCCTGCCAGAGTCGGTGCTTTTACGACAGTTCTCGGTCGTCATTCCGGTTTTTTTGATACGTCCGCGTTTCCGTTTTCGTATTTGATGGAAGAGGACGGGGCTAGTATTTTGTTGCCTGCGGTAAATCTGTTTACTGTAGGGACGACTCGAGATGCAGATAAATGGCAGAAACGCGACAGACGGAAATGTGACAAGCCGCTTGATCTGATTCATTTCGATGCGTTTAATCCGAATACGATTACGCGGATTTTGCATGCGGTAGATCGGCTGACTCGATATCTGGATGAGACTGGCGCTTCAGAGCAGCGTGTCGCACATCGAGGCGTGATTATTCCCCGCGCTCGTTTGCACAATGCTCGCGATTCTTATGAACTTGCGCTGAAACGGTATTTCGGGCAAATGGTTTGCCTGTTGGTTGAAACTGCGAATTCTTTGGATGATTTGCGTGGAGAGTTTGCACACGCAGAGGCGTTCGTGACGGCTTTGTCCGGTACGGCTGGCTGGATTGATCTGTGCGGGCTACTTCTTCCACAAGGATCTGTTGATTCGATTGTTCGCGATTTGCATGACGGTACGATTGCTACCGTTGCGGAACTTACTGCGCGATTTAGTGATGAATATGCTGGATATTCTGCTCGGGCATCGCTCTGGGCTTCCGGTCAGTGGCTGAAACGGAATGAACTCTTTGCCGGGACCGTTTGTGCGCACGATTTGTCGTCGGCGGTTTTGGCTTGGCAGGGAGCGACGCAGGCTTGTAATGATAAATTGTTGAATGATGCGCAGAAAGAGTTTAGTGCGCAGGCTTCAATCAGTTTTGGAATTGATGGCGGTCGTGAGATCGCAGCGGCTGATTTTGAAGCCGTCCGTGGTACATATGATCAAAATTCTTTTGTATGCCAAATCCGCGAAGAAACCGAAAAATGCAAACAAAGGGCAGAGGCGGTTCTTGCGAAGATCGACCGGTTATTTGCCGATACAAAAGCGTGAAAAAATGGCATCAAGTACGTTTTCTGCGTAGCAGTCACCAATGGCCCGTGAGAAAGCTTCGTGTGCATGCCGCAGCTCTTCGGCGATTAACTCCAGATCCATTCCCTCTTCCAATAATGTCGATGCCTCTTGGCAATGATCGGACGCTTGTCTGAGTTCTTCTGCTTCCCGTAGCGTGAGGATGCCGTGATCGGTGAGGGATTCGTTCCCGATTGCTTCTGCGATCAGGCGCTCTTTTAATTCCTTAATTCCCCAGCCTGTTTTGCAGCTGATTTCAAGCGGAGTTACGACGGTCAGGTCTTGCCTGTCGATAAAGATTGATTTTAAACAATCGTTTATCTCATTCAGATCCCCAGAGGCAATTTCCGATTTGTTGAGTATCGGTAGTATCCTGCATAATGGCAGATTTTGAATAAAAGATTTTAGTTGCAACACGTCTGAACTGAGGCGACTACGATCGATAACAAGGCATACGAAAGTCCCACCACGATAGGCACCTTTATGAATTCCCTCGGTAAATACTGTGCCTTGATTTGATTGCATTAGGCTGTTGTCTGCGCCGGGACTGTCTTCGAGTCTGAATAGAAAACGTCCGAGTTGAAGACTGTAGGAGAGCCGGTCTCGTGTGGTTGAGTTCTCAGAGCTGACGATAGCGGCATCCTCACCGAGAAGGGAGTTTAGGAGTGAACTTTTGCCTGCATTGGTAAGTCCTGCCAGAACGACTGGAATTCCTTGTTCCTGCGATTTCTGGTGTTTGGTTTTGCTGGTAATATGATGGCAGTTTTGAGAAAGAGTGTTCAGTTCCGTTAGGAATGATTTTGTAAGGTTATGGTCGAGTTCTTCTTCATGAAAATCGAGAGTTGCCTCAATCTGTGCGGCGATGGCGATCAGCTGGTCTCGCCATGTGCGGATCGATGTGGGAATATCGTCTTGGAGGCGTTGTAGGGCTGCGATTCGTTCCTGCTGGTTTGCTGCATGAATAATTTGCTCGACCGCTTCTGCCTGAGCCAGATCAATGCGCCCGGATAAGAATGCTCGCAGTGTAAATTCCCCAGCATATGCTGCACGCGCTCCGGATTGTAAACACTGTTTCAGAACGGCCGTTGCTATCGGTTCGTTGCCAGGGACAATAAATTCGACCATATCTTGCCGCGTATAACTCTTGGGGGCTGCAAAGAACATGACGTAGGCGGGAACTCTTACTGAGTACCCCGCCATGGAAATAGATAGATGACAAAAAGAAACCGACCATGTGAGAGGCTTGCACCCGTGGCCAGTTCTTTTGTTTTTCGATGGAGTCGGGAGCGCTTCTTGTGATCCCGAAATCAGCGACTGCGCGATCGGCAGTGCCTCGTTTCCGCTGAGGCGGACAATCGCAGCCATTGAACTGGCCGCAGGTGTTGAAATTGCGGCGATCGTGTCATCCTGCGAGAGTCGCATTGAGGTTGCCGTTTCTCAGCCTATTTGCTTTTGCCTGAATTCTTCTTCGTTGATGCTGTTGCGACTACCGATTCCGTTCCGTGTTCGCGGTCGATCGCACGCCGGATCAGCCATGTCTCAACAAGGGTGTAGATGCTGGATATTGCAAAGTACATCACAAGTCCTGCAGGCATCGCATAGAAAATCAGGACAAAGAAGATCGGCATGAATTTCATCATCTTCTGTTGCTGCTGCATTTGCGGGTCATCACTCTTGGGCTGCATGTGCATCTGCAGGATCTGAAGCCCGAGATAGAGGATCGGTAGCAGGTTCAGGTATTGGCCCATGACCGGAATGTTGATACCCAAGTCGACAAATTTTTCCTGCTGGGAAAGGTCTTCAATCCATCCCGGGATAAACATGGCCTGACGGAATTCAAAGCCGCGCGAAAAGGCACCGTACAGCGCAAAGAAGATCGGCATCTGGATCAGCATCGGCAGACACCCGCCGACAGGAGAAACGCCGTTCTCGCGCCAGATACGCATGGTTTCCTGCTGAAGTCGGGCCTGATCGTTTTTGTATTTCTCACGAAGCTGCTTGATCAGTGGCTGAATTTTCTGCATTCGCTGACCGCTTGTGAGGGCTTTGCGCGTGAGAGGATGCAAAAGGGTTTTTACCAGAATCGTCAGCAGGATAAGAGCAACACCGTAGTTGCCGACAATGTCTGCGATGAAAATCAGAGCTTTTAGTAGCAACCTGCTGATTGGCGCGAACCAGCTGACTGTATATGACGTAATATCACTCAAACGAGGATCAAAGGCAATGCTTGTTTCCTGCAATGGACCGCCATAAAAGCGGAAGCTCTGTGTCAATGTTTGGCCTGGCTCCACTTTCAGACGTTGGCTGGAAACAAGGCTGACGTCTGCGCTGTCAGGATATACTTTGAATTCTGGCTGATATGCCTCAGGTGCTTCTTCCTGAGTGATCATGTGTTCGCGTAATATCGCTTTGCCTGTCGTTGCCGGATCGTCAACGAGAAGGACGGTTGCGAAGAAACGGTTGGTCATTCCCAACCACGCGATGTTAGCGCGCGGGTCATCTTTGGTTTCAAATGGCGTATTGGCGTTTTCATTCAGGTCTGTCAGTGTGGTGTGTTCAACTGCTGCGTCGGTTGATTCCGGCGAGGGCAGGGCGGCAACAACTCCAACAGGCGCAGACCACCGGCCTTCGTTTTCATCAGGAATCAGCCCGTTAATCCCGCACAGACGATAGCGGATGTTTTTGGCGTCTTGTGTCAGGTTGCGGATGCCGATGCTGAGAGCAAACCCATATGGTGTCTTGTCGTCAAAGGTGTAGGTTTTGGTGACTTCCCATTCACCTTTGATCGTGCGAAAGACCAGCTCATTGCCCGCTGTGACTGCGGGAGCCTTGCCTTTTACCCCAGAAATCTTGGCGTTTTCCGGATAAGCAACCAGTTCATAGTTTGCTCCCAGCAACTGCAGCGTTGTTGCCCCCATCGTTTCAATCGATTCAAAAACAAGATTGCTGCCGCAGACCGCTTTATCCAGAAGTACAAGACGGTTTTCTTCGGTATGGTCGGTTGTTCGGTATTGGTTTTGGAGCTGGTAAAAGTTCAGCGCACCGTCTCGGGATGAAAATACGGCCTTGAACATTTCGGTTGTTATGGTAACCGATTCGACAGAATTGGCCAGATCCGCCGTCGCAACCATATTGGCTGTTTTATTGTTCGCCTCTGTAGGTGGAGCAGCAACAGAGGCATTCGTAGCTGACGGCTGATTTTGCTTGCCTGTTTCTGCCGGTTGTTGTTTGGGTGGCTTCGGTGCGAAGTAGTTCATCACGACAAAGATTGTCAGTCCTAAGGCGAGGAACAGAAGAATATTGTTTTTCGGCTCTGGTGCGTTGCTCACAGTAGTTTCCTTATGGGGTTAGTTACATAATCGTGATCAAAACGAAGCTTTTACCTTTTTCCTGTTTTAATTCATGTTTGACTGTTGGCTGTTTATTATAGGTTCATTTATCACATTAACATTCGTGTGAACCTCATTGCATCCGTAACAGTGGTCGTTCGCTTTCTTCGTGACGGTTTGGTCGGCACGTTCAATTTCTTGTTTTATCAGGGCTGCCGACTCCGTTCCAGGAACCGGATCCCAGCCACCTTGTGCAAACGGGTGGCACCGTAAAATCCTCCAGATCCCAAGCAGGCCGCCATAAAGGATGCCATGCCGCTTGATCGCCTGTGCTGTATACTCGCTGCATGTCGGTTCGTAGATGCATGCTGCGGGCAGTATCGGCGAGATCCAGCGCTGGTACATCCGAATGAGGCCAATCAGGAGCTTTTTGAGCATGGGCGCATCCTGTTGATCCACGTTCCGTTTGCGTTTCAAGTTCAGGGACGTAAATCCAAAAAATCAGCGCATCTCTGCAGGGCTTCCGGTTTCTGTCGCTCGCAGAGCCGCATTTTTCAGCGAATCCTTCAGTTTTGGCATCGGTTCAGAGTCGCATCCGATACGGGCAAGCAAAACAAAGTCCCAGCCAGCTGGCAGAACAGCCTTGCTTGTCCTGAAAGCCGCGCGAATCCTTCGGCGAATGCGGTTTCTCTTTACTGCGCTGCCTGCTTTTTTACTGACAGCTACCGAGATTCGTGTAAAATCCAGTCCGTTGGGCAATGCTCTCACGACGAACATCCGGGATTTACCGGTTTGTCCCACTTGGAACAGTTCGTTAATCCGGTTTTTCCCGCACAGGCGTTCGGTGCGATCCAGTGACTCTGGTTTGTGACTCATGCCGGTTCCATAAACAAAAGGGGTATTTTCTTCGCAAATACCGCTCCGTCAAGGAAAAATGCATTTCTTCCTGCATTTGGGTAAATTTATTGACGGTGTATTTGCATTTTCTTTCGTAGACAGAGCGCTTATCTTCGGGTAAAACTTCTTTTTCTCAGCAAATCAGAATCGTTACAGGAGTTGGTTTTTATGGAGTGGCTTACATCGATTTGGCACAAAGTTGTAGGGTTGACAACGCGTAACCAGTTGATTCTTCTGCTGGTTATGGGATTAATCCTGAAGATCACCGCGATCTCGACCGTGTTGCCCTATTCACCGTCCCATGATGGTTGCCACTATATGCTTCTGGGCAGAAGTCTCGCCCGATCTGAAGGTTACGTGAATCATGTCCTATATGCTCCGCGGTTTAACCAGGAACGTCAGGATGGTGTAAAAGATCGTATCCCGTTCGCGGATTTTCAGCGTCCTCCGCTTTATCCGTTTTTGCTGTCTGTGGTGTATCGTGTTGTCGGTGACAGTTATTTCGGCGCTCTTCTTGTGAATGCAGTTTTAGGAAGTCTGATCCCGCTGATCGGATTCTGGCTTGCGCAGATTCTTTTTAAAGATCGTGCGGTCTCGTTATTTACCGGTCTGCTGTTAGTCTTTAGCGGAACACTGGCAGCGTATACGATCGAGACGATGCTGGAGTTTACTTTTGTTGTTCTGGTCGGTCTATTTCTGGTTTTATTTCTATATGCGGCGCGGGAGAGAAGGCCGATTCTTGTTTTGGCTAGCGGCGTGCTTTGGGGGGTCTGTTGGTACGCGCGTCACGAGGCGCTGTATGTTCTGTTTTTGCCGGTGATGGCTGAGGTGTTGATCCGGTTTGGCGTAAAACGTGGGGCTTTGCTGGGGTTTGGTGCGGCCTTGATTGCCGCCGTTTGCATTGCACCTTGGCATTATCGTGCGTATCTGATTACCGGCAATCCATTTCATTCCGAACTGAAGTATCACCTGTTTGCGGCTTATGTCGATTATCACGAATTTTTTACTCAGCTTTCACCTCTGCCGGACTGGTCGATATCGCAGTTCATGCTGATGGATCCGTGGGCGCGGATCGAACGTTATGTCATGATGCTGTTTGAGCTTGGCGTACAGGTTCCGGGAGCACTGCTTCAAAGCTCATTGTTGCTGCTTGCGGTAGGGCTTGTCATTCGGGCAAGGGGAGTAATGTCCGGTGTCTTTCTCGGAGTGTGGACACTGGCGTCGCTTGCCTTTTTCAGCCTGACATTTGCGGAAGAGCGTTTTTTATATACCTTGATCCCGCTGCTGACGGCCTTCGCTGCGGCAGGGATTATTTATTGGATGAAAACGCTGCCACTGAAAGGTACTGAGGTTAAATCTTCGATTTATTTCGTGCTGATGTGTTTTCTATTATATGCGCTGTTCCGGGCTGGCTACAGTAGTAGTGTGCTGAAACGAACCGGTGTGTTCGGGCATTGGCCTGTTTTTGTCGGATTGATCGTAGCATCGGTTGCGATGGCGAAGATGTGGGCGCGGGGCTGCTTTGACGGGATTTCGCGCAGGTTTCTGGGTGTTTTTCTTCTTTTTACTGTTTTCGGGCATTTTGCGTTTGGTTTTTCCGATGGCATCCGGGAGGGGCGCAAGGTCCGGTACAGTCCGGAGCTTGTCGAGTGGCTTGCTGAAAATACAGCGCCGGACGATGTGGTGATGATTTACCGTAAGCCATACTATTGGGGCTGGGTGCTTGACCGGAATATGATGCAGTTGCCGCAGGAAGATCTGGATCATCCTGAAAACTTTTATCCTGACCTAAAGAAGCTGATCGAAATATTTCACGATAAGTGGATCGTGATCAAGGTCGTGCGCAAAAAAGACGGCCGTCTTGTCAATACGCACGGCTGGCTTCCGGAAGAAATTCCCTATGATGGGCTGACTCATGTGACGAGATTGGTGCGGCCCATGGGCAAGGGGCAAAAGGCCGACCTGTTTGATATTTACCGGGTTGATGGCCCGCTTGTTGTGCGACCGGCAGCAATCGTGCAGATCAAAATTCAGGCGGCAGAGAAAAAACGGAAGAAAGAAGAAAAGCTCGGGAAGAAAACTGTCGGCTCTGACTCAGGAGAACATGTTGCAGCCGACGACGGTGATGAGTCTTGAAAACAGTGTCTGATATGCTTCGCACGGTGTCCAGCACTGTTGGCACTGGCCTTTGGCGATCCTGTTTCTGATCGCGACTGCCTTGTCTGAAGCCCATAAGCGTTGCAGGTTGTAGCCGTAATCCGAAAGCGTTCCGACAGGGCTGTTTTCCATGCCGCAGGGGTAAACCGTTGCCGTCGGGTCAATAAAACAACTGGCCGAAAGCGCCATACACGGCAGCGGAGTTTTTCCTGTTTCAACGTATTTTTCAGCAAGTTTCAGATACGCGTGTTCAAGCATATGAATGCCGTCCAACTTTTTCCCTTTTGCTTTGCTGAATGCCTGAATTTCTTTTAATGCTTCGGAGCGGAAAGATAAATCCATCCCGCTGTTGCCGTAAAAATGTTCCGAGGTGTGCGCGATGTTGACGTGCAGCTCCTCTTCGGAAAAGTCAGGAACTGCCTTTCTGATTGCATCAACGGTTCCGCCGATTTTACCGAGATTGTCGCTCGAAAGCGTCATGCCGGGGAAAACCTGAAAACGTTTGTTGCGCAGCGCGCGCAGATTTTTGAATGTCGCCAATGTTTTGTCAAAAAATCCATTCGCACCACGGATTTTGTCATGGATTTCACGCGGCCCGTCGATGCTGATTGAAACAATCAGCCTGTTCGGGTTTAGCGCCAGGATTTTCAGGACGCGGTCGACAATGCGGTCGGTCAAAAGTCCGTTTGTCGGAAAGTGGAGCATATACAGCCCCGGACAGGATTCAATCGCGGATGCGCAGATATCGACAATGTCTTCCCGCAGAAACACTTCTCCGCCGGTCAGGTCGATCCATGCCAGATACGGGTTGTTTTTGAAAAGCGTTTGATAGTCTGCTGTCGTCATTCCGTCCGTGGACTGTCGTTTCCAGATGTCGCATGTGGTGCAGCGGCTGTTACAACGGTATGTGACTGCAATTGTCGCCTTGTACGGCCGCACTGGTGTCCGGACGTTGGAGGCGAGGATATTTTTTGCAAGATTGATTTGCGGGCGCAGCATCTCAGGTCAGCCTGTAATCAGATATTTGAGCCAGCTGTAAACATACCGGAACGATACTCTTGACAGCTTGATTTTGGATTCACCGAACCGGCGCTCATATTCGTGCGAAGGCACTTCAGCCATCCGGAAGCCTTTATGCAGGGTTTTGATCGTCATCTCCTGCTCAATGGTCGTGATGTCTTCTTTCAGGCCAAGATTGCGAGCCATCTCTGTTTTCATGGCGCGGAAACCGTTCTGCGAGTCGGAGAGCCGGACATTAAAACGGTAATTGATCCCAAGCGTGATGATGTCACTGCCGATCATACGCATGAACTTGTTAATGTCGCCATGCAGTTCGTCAGAGCCGCCTTTCGGGCGTGAGCCGACGACGTGGTCTGCCTCGTCCCGCAGGATCGGAACGACCAGCAGCGGGATGTCTGCGGGCCGGTGGGAATAATCTGCGTCGATAAAGACGACGATGTCGCCTTGAGCCGCATTGATTGCCACGCGCAGCCCGTCGCCTTTGCCTTTGCCGTTGTCAAGAATGACGCGAGCACCGAGGCTTTCAGCGACTTCACGGGTATTGTCTGTGGAGTGTCCGTCAACGACCAGCAACTCGTCGGCGTACGGTTTGCAGTGCGTGATGACATCTCCTACCCCTTCGCCTTCGTTGCGCGTCGGGATGACGACAGTCACTTTCAGTTTTCGCTGTTTGTATTCCTCCCAGGCCGCTTCCAGCTCGGAGGGTTTGTACCAAGGGTCTTCCTTCAGGTGAAGCATATTTGAGTCCTATGTCGTGAATTTATATTGTAAGGTTATTTTTCAGCGTTTAAGTAATCGAGGCCAATATCAAGCGCAATCGCACTGTGGGTCAGGGCGCCGACACTGATGCGGTCAACGCCGCTTTCTGCCGCGGCGCGAACGGTATCTAGGTTAATACCGCCGCTGGCTTCAAGTTGTGGCCGTTTTTTGCCTGCAGCCTGCGCCTCATCAGCCATTCTGACTGCTT
>QKHZ01000135.1 GCA_003249795.1 bacterium
GAACCACACGCATCATCGGCGGCTCATTTTCCGGATACCCCATTTCGTCATCATCAGTGGAAACCGGCGGCGCATAAGCCTTGGCTAACGCGTTATTACGACGGCGGCCGGACTCACGCGAAGACGGTTGTTGTGCCGACAAGGCTTCAGTCGACGCGATAATCTCGACCACTTCCTCACCGCCCAACAAGCCCCCCAAACGGCGGTTGCGCACATGACGTTTATCCACGATAAACGCGTCACGCCCGAGTTCCGCGACGACTTTCTGCATCGCTTCGGAAACGGTTCTTCCCCGGAAGGTGTGGGTTTTCGGTTGTGTTGTCATAACTCAACACTCACCATGCCAATCGACTCCACTTCATACTCAGGCGTCACTTCGTTATAGCTGATCACCGATAACAGCGGCAGCTGGCTTTCAGTCATGCGTTTGACATGCGAACGGATCTGCGGGCCGGTCATAACCAGCGCCGAATGCCCGTTCTGCAGTTGCCTTGCGACCTGATCGGAGATCTTCGCCACAATCTTCTGGGTCACCTGCGGGCGCATTGCAAGAAACGCTCCGCTGTCGGTCTGCTGGATACTTTTCTGAATGATATCTTCCAGCTTCGGATCGATCGTGACCACATACAGTTTTTTCTCTTCTGCAAAGGTATTGCACAGCCAGCGCGAAAGTGCATTACGGACATACTCGATCAGGATTTCAGAATCCTTCGTCCTTCTGCCAACATCACCCAGCACCTCGAGAATTGTCGGAAGGTTGCGGATCGAAACGCGTTCACGCAGCAATCCCTGCAGAACCTTCTGGACGTCTGCAATCGAAAGCGGATTCGGGATCACTTCCTGAACCAGATTCGGCGAAGTCTCTTTCAATTTATCGATCAGACGACGCACTTCCTCGCGCGTCAGGAGTTCATGGCTATGGCTCTTGATCACTTCAGACAGGTGGGTCGCCACTACGGTCTCTGCGTCAACGACGGTGTACCCAACGCGTTCGGCATGTTCGCGGTTGTTCTGTTGAATCCAGACAGCAGGCAGCCCGAAAGCAGGCTCGGTCGTCTTGATCCCGTCGATCTTTTCGGTCACCATCCCCGAGTCCATTGCCAGCAACCGGTCAGGTTCGGCAACACCGCTGGCGACAGTCATCCCCTGAATCTTGATTGCGTATGCATTGAAATCAAGTTGGATGTTGTCACGAATCCGGATCGGCGGAACGATAATCCCGAGCTCCTGCGCCATCTGGTTGCGGATCATCTGCACACGCGACAGAAGCCCACCGCCCGAGCCGTGCGAAACGTCAACCAACGGTACGAGGGCGTAGCCGACTTCCAGCTCCATCGGGTCGATCTTCAAAAATTCTTCGGCAGATTCTTTGGTATGCGCCGGCTGTTTGGTATCTTCTCGTTTTTTCGCCGCCGCTTTTTCTTTGGCCTTGATTTCTTCGGCGACCGTTCCGCGCATCATGTTATACCAGTTCGCCCCGCAGGCAACCCCCAACACGATCAACGGAAAAGCAGGAAACGGGGTAATGCCCACCATACTAATCAACCCGAGGCCCGTCAGCATGATCGAAGCAAGCCCGACACTGCGGCGCTGGGCAAACAACTGTTGCAGAACTTCTTCACCAAAGTTGACCTTACTCGCACTTCGGGTCACAAGAAGACCGGAGGCGATACTGATCAGCAGCGCAGGCATCTGCCCGGACAAACCGTCGCCGATGGTCAGCGTCGTAAACACTTTTCCGGCCGTAGCCAGATCCATCGCCGGTTCACTCATCAGCGTACCGATAGCAAGCCCTGCGATGATATTGACAAATGTGATGATAATACCCGCAATCGCATCACCGCGCACAAACTTGGATGCACCGTCCATCGCCCCGTAAAAGTCGGTCAGCCGCCGCAGGTCCTCACGACGCTGGCGGGCTGTCGCTTCGTCAATCAACCCCGCATTCAGGTCAGCGTCGATGGCCATCTGTTGCCCAGGCATCGCATCCAACGTAAAACGCGCGGCAACTTCGGCAATACGGGTCGCACCTTTGGTGATAACAACGAACTGGATAATCACGAGAATCGCGAAGATCGTCACACCGATGGCAAGGTTATTGCCACCGACAAACTCGCCAAACGTCCGGATAATTCCGCCAGCAGCGTCCTGACCGTCTACCGGCGCGCGCGACAAAATCAGACGGGTCGAGGCTACGTTCAGTGACAACCGGAACAGCGTCAAGACCAGCAGTAACGAAGGAAACACCGACATGTCGATCGGCTTGGAAACATAGATCGTCGTCAGCAGAAGAATCAGCGAGAGCGTGATGTTGATCGCCAGCAGGAAGTCCATCATTCCCGGGCTAAGTGGATAGACGATGATTGCCAGCGTCGCAATGACAAAGAACGCAACCGCCACGTCACGGCTGCGCGCATAGTGGGCCATCAACGTCTTTGCCAGACCTTGTGCGCCGCTTTTTTTCTGTCCTGGCCTTGCCGATGCTGCTTCCGGCATCCCACCCCCTCGTATTACGCTGTTGCTTTTATTCTCTCACGGTCTCTACCGCTTTAGGGAATGGCTGCGACATCCCCATATCGCAACCGCCCAGCCTGTTTTCTTTTCCACTTGCCTATGCGGCGCTGCCGCTCAGGTCGCGCTCATACTTTGCGCGTTTGTCATTTTTCATCACGTGAGCCAGAACTTCGGCCAGCGCCTTGAATAACTCCGGCGGAATCGTGTCGCCCAATTCAATCTTGTACAACTTCCTCGCCAGCGGCGGATCCTGCCAACACGGCACGCCGTGCTTGATCGCAATCTCGATAATCTTCATCGCCAAGTGGTCCACACCTTTTGCGACGACAATCGGCGCGCTCATGTGCGGTTCAAACTTGATCGCAACCGCGTAGTGTGTCGGGTTCCGGATCACGACTTCGGCATTGGGCACTTCATGCATCATGCGCTGCTTGGCCATCTGCCGCTGGATCTGACGGCGTCGGGCGCGGATCTGCGGGTCGCCTTCCATTTCCTTCATTTCCTGCTTCACTTCCTGCTTGGTCATCCGCATGTCCTGATTGTGCTGATAAACCTGGTAACACAAATCCGCCACCGCCAGCAGAAACAGGATACTCGCCAGCTCCAACCCCAGCGTCACGACTTCAATGGCACTGTACGAAAAAATCTGTTTCGGCATCAGCTTGGCCAAGCCGCCGAGAAACGGCAATACCGCCCGAATCCCGTAATACGCAATCGTCACCACCAGCGCCAGCTTCGCCATATTCATCGCCAGCATGACAAAGCCCTTCAGGCTGAAGATCCGCTGAAATCCGTTAATTGGATTGATTTTGTTAATGTCCGGAACAAGCGGCTGTGCTGAAAGCGTAAATCCCGCTTGCGCGAAGCCAACCACAAGCGCCGCCAGAAAAACAACCGCCAGAAACGGCGCCATCGCCATTATCGCCAGTTTCATCCAGACATATGCGTATCCGCAAACTTCAATCCCTTCGGGAACCGGCAAATTCGGCATATCCTCGCGAATCAGCCTACTCGCCCCGTGGCTCAACCAGTCATAAATCCCATGTCCTCCCAACCGCAGAAAGATCATCGCTGCCAGCAAAACCGAGGCCGCTCCGATATCCTGAGACCGGGCCACGCGCCCCTGCTCACGCTCACGCTCCTTGCGCTTTGTGGTCGCTTCTTCTGTTTTTTCGCCTGCCGAATCGTCCGGCATGCGTCCCCCTTTTTATCATCGCGCTTTTACAATCGAGGCGTTGCCTTCAACCAATCGGTTTGTCTTCGCCAAACCTGCCGATCCGCCGCGAACAATGGATGCAGCAGCATACTGCTAGGCCGGTACAAGCGCCTGCGTATACTGATCCAGCATGTTCAGCATGTCGTGAAACATCCCTTCCATCGCCATGATCAAAGACGGCATCACAAACATCAGCACCCCCAAACCAATTACCACTCGCAGCGGCATCCCCAAAACCATGATGTTCATCTGCGGCATCGTCCGGGTAATAAACCCTTCAACCACACTATTGAGCAGCATCACCAGCATCACCGGCATCGCCAGCCGCACGCCCACTTCCATCATGTGCGTTGCTTCGTAGATCCCCGCGTTTTTGGTCACGTCGATAAAGATATCCAGCACCAGCGTCCCGATGCCCACGTACTCGTAACTGGCGTACAGGATCGAGATCACCACCAGATGCAGCTTCAGCGTCAGAAACACCACCAGCGCCAGATTCATCTGCATAAACCCGATCAGCGACACTTCCGTATCCAGCAGCGGATCGACGATATTGGCCATCGAAAAGCCGACCTGCGTACCAACCAGCTCCCCCGCCAGCTGCGCGCCCATAAATACAAGCGAGGCTAAAAAACCGATCACAAGACCGAGGGAGAGTTCTTGCAGCGCCATCAGCCCAAGCTCGGCCGTCCCCAAGACCGGCGGCATCACCACCGTCGATTTCGCAACCGGATACATCGCAATTGTCAGAAACAACGCGAACAGGATGCGCGCCTTTGAAGGAAAGTTGTTGGCTCCGAAAAACGGCGCGAACACGATCAGCCCAGAGCAACGGATCAACGTCAGCCCAAAGAGCAGATATGCGCATAGCACCGAATCGACTGTCACCACGTTCCGACCTCATTTCCCGTCCGTCTCTTTGCCTTTTTTTCTGGCCAAACTCTACATTCCCGCCGTGCTGGACAACATCGCCCAAAGCCGGTGGGTATACGCCGACATCTGATTGATCATCCACGGCAGCGCAAGCGCAAGCGTCGTCATCACCGCCATCAGTTTCGGCACAAACGTCAGCGTCATTTCTTGTACACTGGTCACCGTCTGCAGCAAGCTAATGGCAACACCAATAACCAGCGCCGTCATCAGAACCGGAATCGCCAGAAGAAACGCCATCCACAACATTCCATGCGCAATATGCACAACTTGTGAAATTTCCAGCCCCATCGTTTCCCCTCACCGCTTCCCAGAGTCTTGACACGCCAGCAACACTTCTAACCAGCTAATGGTTTGTCACAATCACATTGGCAAAACCAACCACATCCAACGGAAAACTTGTGACGAGCCCCTCCATCAACAGCCGCCAACCGTCCACCAGAACAAACAGGATGATCTTGAACGGCAAACTGATCATCACCGGCGGCAGCATCATCATCCCCATCGCCATCAGAACCGACGAAATCACAAGGTCCAGAATCAGAAACGGTATGTATAACAAAAATCCCATCCAGAACGACCGCCTGAGCTCAGCAGTCATAAACGCGGGGATCAATACCATCGTCGAGATATCCTCGCGCCGGATGTCCTGAACCGCGTCAATCCTGCGGCCGTCAGCGCCGATGTAATACTCCCCGCGCTCATCCACCTGCTTGTGACCGGAGACCCCGAAGAAAAAAAGCAGGTCTTCCGTGCCTTCATTGCCGTCCAGACACGCGAACATAAACTCACGCTGCGGTGCCAGAACCCGCTGAAACGCTTCACTCTGGCTCAGGGGCTGTCCGGTCTGCGGCGAGACCTCGCCATCCAGAAACGGCTTCAAACCCGAGTCCCACGCCTTCTCCCACGTCGGCGCCATAATGAACAGAGTCAGGAACAACCCCAGTCCGACCAGCACCTGATCCGGCGGCAGCGTCTGCGTCGCCAAGGCTTTGCGCATGAACCCCAGTACGATAATGATCCGCGTAAAACACGTCATCATGATCAGGATACTGGGCGCCAGCGTCAGCACAGTCAGCAGCGCAACCGTCTGCAATACCGTCGCCACTTCGTCCGTGGTCTTTGCCGGACGCAACCCGCCGTCATCCACAATCGGCAGGTAATACTCAGGCTTCGGATCCAACCGCGGCGGATCAGGCTCTGCACCAAAAGCCATCCCACCCAACCCGAAACCGAAAACCTTCAATCCTGCGCTTACGACAAAAGTTGAAACCAGCAGGAAAAAAAAGACGCGGGAACCGGTCATTGTCCCTCATCCTCCCGCTGTCCCAACCCCCGCACTCTTTCGCGCAATGATTCAATCGAGGCGCTCATGGTCGTGGCCGCTTTTTCAGCCTCCGCCTGCGTCTCCTGTTTTTTCACGCCGCGGATACTGTCCTGAAACAGCCGCGCAAATACACTTGCTCCAGCCTCTGATTTCGGATGCGCCACTTCCATAATCTGTGCAACCTCATCAGGATGATTAAACTCGGTAATTGTCCGCACCCCGTCAGGCGATACGCCAACAACAACCACTCTCTCACCGATCCGCACAAGCGCCAGATATCGCTGCGCATCCAGATGCGACCGGCCAAGCACTTCCATCGCCGGCGTCGTGAATAATTGACGGCCACCCGGCATCAGTTTTTTCACCACATACAACCCGCCCCACAAAATCGCACCAAGGGCAAGCAGTCCGATCAGCAACGTGTCCCAGATCCTGCGCGGGGCAGCCGGTGCCGCTTCGGGCTCATCTGTCTCTTTCGTTGTTTTGCGGATCAGTGTCTGCTTTTCACGCTCAGCAATCGGTTCAAACGATGGCGCAACTTTTACAGGCGCCGCAGGCTGCGCAGACGCAGCGAGAGAGTCTTCCGCTACCGCATCAGCATTCCGCACAAAGAACAGACACGTGCTCAGTAACAGACAACTGAACACGCCACGCGCAAGCGCATTTGCACGCAACCGCCACAGGTTCTGACAAAACAATAAAACGGAAATCCCCAACGCATCCCCCTCATTGCGCATAGTTCCCCTCAGATATAATCTGCATTTACCGCTTCCATTTCAATGATAAATTTCCGGAAAGAGTTGATCCGGAGGAACTTTCCTTCAGAATTTTCAACATAGAGGCGGATAAACCGGTCGCCCAATCAGCCGAATCCGATCCCCCACCGCGCCCCGAAGCTCGCCTCGAAGCGGCTTCATTCTTACAAAGTCACTGCAACTGCCAAAACAAAAACTTGGGCCCCGGATAGACTTTTCCACAAGCTATCACCAAATTAACACATTCCCTAATTATAAATCCCCATCAGCAAACATGACCAACACAGACTTTTTCTTATCAACTTGACAATTACACAAAACGAAAACTAAACTGGAATAAAAATTGGTAAATAAATAGTAACGTTTTTGATTCTATTGGCTCCAAACGTGATCAAATATCTTTTAGTACCTTTGTTATCAGTGAGATAGGATATTTTCCCGTTTGTGGAAAAATGAGACACCGTTAGACAATTTTGGAATTTATTTCATTCGCGTAAATTGAAGGATTGGTTTCTACATTTATGAATAATCAAGATGAGGGATGTATGCGGGACGGATGTGTAGTTGACGCTCTCTGTCGAATCAGCTTAACCTTAACAGAAACAATCGACGAAGACGAGCGCCTTCGAATCGTTCTGGATGCACTTGAAAAAGCACTCAACATGGAACGCGCAACGCTGCTGCTTTTGTCGGCTGACGGCAATGAACTCGTATACGAAGCCGCTCATCGCGGCCCACAACCGGACATGCCCCGTATCGGCTACCGGCGCGGCGAAGGCGTCATCGGCCGCGTGCTTGAAACCGGTCGCCCTGAAATCATTCCTAAAATCGATGAAGAAACGGATTTCCGCAACCGGATTCACAGGCGCTCTCCCGACGAAACCAAAGAATGCGCATTTTTATGCGTACCGGTTATTCTGGGCCCGGATATCATCGGCGCACTGGCGGTTGACATGCCCCGCATGGCAGGGCATAGCCTGTCACTCTCCGCGCAGGCACTGCGGGTCGTCTCCAGCTTGATCAGCTATGACGTGCACATGCGCCGCACGGCAGAACTTGAACGGCAGAATCTTGAACGAGAAAACCTGCGTCTGCGCCAGCAACTGGGGGACGTGCAGAACCCGACGAATATGGTCGGCATGTCCGATTCGATGCGCACCGTCTACCGCCGCATCACACAGGTCGCCCAAAGTGACTCGACCGTCGTGATCCGAGGTGAAAGCGGAACCGGCAAGGAGCTGGTCGCGTCCGGAATCCATTACGCAAGCCTTCGGGCAAACAAGCCGTTTGTCAAAGTCAACTGCGCCGCGCTCAGTGAAAACCTGCTGGAGAGCGAACTCTTCGGCCATGAAAAAGGCGCTTTTACCGGCGCAATGCAAACACGCATCGGACGGCTGGAAGAAGCAGAAGGCGGCACACTTTTTCTTGATGAAATCGGTGAGTTTTCACTGAACATTCAGGTCAAGCTGCTGCGGGTTCTGCAGGAGAAGGAATTCTCACGCATCGGCTCAAACACGGTGCGCAAAGCCAATGTCCGGTTTATTGTGGCAACCAACCGCGATCTGGAACAAGCGGTAAGCGCCGAAGCATTCCGACATGATTTATATTACCGAATCAATGTATTCCCGATTCATCTGCCGCCGCTGCGTGAACGGCGCGACGATATCCTGTCACTGGCAAACCACTTTGTCGAAACCTACGCCAAGAAGATGAACAAGCCCATCGGCCGGATCAGCACGACTGCCATCGAAATGATGATGGCTTACCACTGGCCGGGCAACGTGCGCGAGCTGGAAAACTGTATCGAACACGCGATCCTGCTGTGCAACGGCGATGCGATTCAGGGTAGCCACCTGCCGCCAACACTGACGCTACCGGGAGCAAAAGACGAAGCGCCTTCCGGAAGTTTGCGCGCGCGGGTCGAACGGCTTGAGCGGGACATGCTGATGGATGCACTCAAGCGCTCCGGTGGCAATGTCAGCGCGACCTCACGCGAACTGGGCATCACCACGCGCATGACTCGATATAAGATCGAGAAGCTGGGAATTGACCTGAAAGGAATCTTTCACCGCAGCGACCGCAGCAGTAGCGATAACTGAGGGCGTTCTCTAAACTTCTAAATAACAAAAATCCCTTCCTTGAGGGCGCTGGCATGTCAGCCACGCCCTTTTTTGATTCAATTTTGTTTTTAATCTTTTCAATGTATGAAACCTTTCCATGGCATACTCAGCCACTCAACCGACTGCAAACAGAGTCAACATTTCCCGGAAACCCACAATTTCCTTGACTTTAGACGGCCAAAGCCAATAATTCCCCAATATATACGCAAC
>QKHZ01000174.1 GCA_003249795.1 bacterium
GTCTCTCCGGCAACCATCCAGCGCGATATCTCGGAGTTGACGCGCAAAAAACTGATCCAGAAAGTTCACGGCGGCGTGGCGGCGTTACCGGAAAACTCCGCTCCCACGCCGCTTGCCTCAGGCGACAGTAACTTTTCATCACGAATCAGTCGGGAAACGGAAAAGAAAACGGTTATCGCAGAACATGCGGTGCAGGAAATCGCAGATGGCGACATCATCTTTCTCGACTCCTCGACAACCGCATTGCATTTGGCTCAAAAGATCCAGAAACTGAATTTGCCGATGCTGACGCTGATTACCAACTCCATCCATATCATTCAGGAGTTCTGCGTGTTTCCTCCGCATTTCATGCTGATCGGCCTCGGCGGTAACTACAACTCGCAACTGAACTCGCTTCTTGGCAAAACAACTGTTGCGGAGTTGGAAAAGTTCAGGATCGGCAAAGCCTTCGTCTCCGCCGTCGGTGCCAGCAACCAGACACTGACGACCTATCATGAAGACCATTCCGTATTCTTGCAAAAAGTGCTCGAAATTTCCTCACGCCGGTATCTGCTGCTTGACAGCACCAAACTCGACAAGGCGGGACTGTTTCCCTTTGCAACGACAAAGGATTTCGACCATATCTTCTGCGATCAACCGATATAGGAAGTATTCACATTCAACAGGATTGGTATTACTCATATGATCACAGCATTATCTTGTCTTCCATGTCTCATCCGTCAGGCGCTTGACGCAACCGTCATTCTTGAAACTGAGCCTCAGAAACGGGAACGCGTATTAAAAGAAACGTTTCTTGAACTCTCCCGCACAGACCTGAGCCTGCCGCCGCCGGAAATCGCCGCATTCATCAACCGTCTTGTCAGAGAGCGCTCTGGAATTTCTGATCCATACAAAGAGATCAAACGTGAACAGAACCGAATCGCAGAAAATGTTCTACCCGAACTCAGGCAAAAGATCCTCGATTCAGACAATCCGCTTCTACTCGCATCCCGGCTGGCAATTGCGGGAAATATTATTGATAGCGGCGTGAAAAGCCACGTGTCGCAGAAAGAAATTATGGCACAGATCGATCACGCGCTGCAGGCAACATTCCACTGTCCCAATCCGGGATTTGAAAACGCGGTCAAGCAGGCAACAAGCATCCTCTACCTGACCGACAATGCGGGTGAAATCTTTTTCGACCGGCTTTTGATCGAACAACTGCCGAAAGACAAAACCACCGTAGCCGTGCGCGGCAACCCCGTACTGAATGACGCGACCCGGGAAGACGCCGTCGCAGCCGGAATCGATACGCTTGTCAAACTCATCGACAACGGCACGGACATCCCCGGAACCGTTCCGGAAGAATGCACCGAACAATTCCGCGCGCATTACCACGCCGCCGACCTGATTATATCCAAAGGGCAGGGAAACTATGAGTGCCTAAATGAACGTTCTGAGAACATCTGGTTCCTGTTTATGGCCAAGTGTGATACCGTCGCAAACCAAATCGGAGTCGCCCCGAACACCCACGTCCTGATCAATTCACAAAACTTCCGGCCGGCCCCATAAAGAAGTGCAGCCGGAAGTGGTATCTCATCTGAACGTTTATGACTGGCTGTTATTCGTAAATTATCAGGAATTGAATCGCGGATCAATCTGATCGGCCAATGCGGCAAACATCTGATCGGTCATCTGCTGAATTTCATCCAGTGAACAGACCGCCGCCGTCAGCGGATCAAGCGCGATTGCGTGGAAAATCTTCCTTCGGTCAGCCTCCACAGCACCTTCTGCCCCCATGATCTGCGCATTGATCATCCCGCGGTTCAGTCCGGCAAGCTGCTCCGGATAATCCGAAACCTGCGTCGGGAAAATTCCCGCCCCCGTAACCAGACATGGAACTTCAACGCAGCACTCCGGAGGAAGCGTCGGAATCAGACCATGATTCATCACGTTCAGATTCGCCTCCATCGTGCGGTTGTTTTCAATCGCAGCGATAAGCTGTGAACCGTATTCATGGCTCGGATTCAGGTCAAACTCCTTCGTGCCGTCTAGATACGCTTTGATATCCCTCTCGCTTTTTTGCTGAATTAAAGGACAAACTTCAAGTGAGGCTCCGGGAACCCCGGCCGCACATAGAGCCCAATGAGTCTCGTCCTTATCATCCTTTGGGACTGTCACGGAACAATATTTATCGATAATGTCTTTGCGTTTGCGGAAATACGAATTGTATTCGCTGCCGTGGCCGCTGCCTTCGGTGGGGAAATACCCGAAATGGCGCATGATTTCAAACCGCACCTTTTCCTTATTATAGACATCCGGTTTATCCAGACACTCCCTCAGCTTCGGATATACGTCACAGCCATCGGCTTCCAGCTTGAGCATAAACGCCTGATGATTTACCCCGGCGGCATAGTATTTGAGTTTTTCCTTCGATACACCAATCATGTCGGCAATCTGCCCGGACGTGCCCTGCACGCTATGGCACAAACCGATGACCTTGACTGTTTTCGCTTTTTTGCTCAATGCAATCGTATTCATCGACATCGGGTTGACATAGTTGAGAAGATATGCACCCGGACAGACTTTCTCCATCATGTCAATCACTTCAAACAGCGCTTTGAGCGTCCGCAGTCCTCGGAAAATCCCGCCCGGATTCAGGGTGTCGCCGACACACTGCTTCACGTTATATCTAGCCGGAATTTCATATTCGATCCGCTGGTGCTCAATAGTCCCGCACCGAAAAATAGTAATCACATAATTTGCTCCGCGCAGCGCATCCTCAAGATTTGTCGTCACTTCGAAGTCGGCCTTGACATCAAGTTTTTCTGACAGCTTTGTCAGAACCGTATGGGCATTTTTCAGCCGAGCGGGATCAATATCCATCAGGGCGATTCGACTCTGACAAATCTGCTTGTCCAGCAAAATATCTTTGACTAGATTCTGGGTAAAAATCACTCCCCCCGCACCAACAATCGCGATTTTCAACATTTTCACCTCTCCTGCCATCTGATATCAGTTGCACTTTTGCAACAACTATAGATAATATAGATAATATTTTTGCTTGGTAAATAGGATTATTGACTAATATACTGGACTTTTGAAAAGATGAACACCGCTCCCTATTGTGTCTACCGCCCCGAACTTGATTCGTTTCCGAATATCAGACTTCCAGTGTATCCGCGATCGTCCGGATACGTATTCCGCTACGGGCAAGAGTATGAAAAAGTCCCCGCAGGAACCAAAAACTTCGTCCAACTTTTCTGGGGCGTTGAGGGTGAAGCTGAGTTTGAAATTGACGGCGCCGTCCACATCCTGAAACCGGGACACGTGGTCTACCGACTGCCGATGCAGGAACATCTCATCCAGACTCGTGGTAAATTGTGGAAATATTACTGGGTCACCTTTGACGGTAAGAACGCAGAAAATTTCATGCTTGCGTACGACTATCCGCACGACTGTTTTTATGCAGGCGAATGCCCCTATCTGAATTTCAGGAATTTCAGAAACCTTATGCTGCAACGAACTCCCTTTGCATGGCGACAGATGTTTGCCGAAATTGTCACCATCCTAGCAAAAGCAGGCGGTTGCCAGAACAACGATACTTTTGAAGACCGAATCACAAACCGGATCATTGAACTCTGCAACAACCGGTTTTCCGATCCGTCTCTGAATGTCAACCGCATCGCATTTGAACTGGACATCTCCCGCACAACGCTGCTCAATATCTTCAAAAATATCATGAAAGAAACTATCTCGGAATATCTCACCAAGGTACGGCTGCAACATGCCCTCGTTTTACTGAAAGATCCCCTTGCCCACCTGACCGAGATTTCCAGAAAATGCGGTTTTAACGATGTGAACTACTTTTGCAGATTTATCAAAAAGAATACAGGCAAAAGACCAACCGAACTCCGCTGACCAACACCGACAATGTCAATCCGCTAAATGGCAGACGCTATCCTATGAAAATGAAGCAACCTTTTAGCGTGCCATGAATCCCGTCCAAAAATACCGGCGCGATGAGCATCCTCACCGCGCCGATTCAAAATCACATAGTAAAGATCCTCATCGTGCCGACCTTCTATTGTCGGCACGATTCATTGATCATTCAAAATCATCACAGGATATAGATGTGGATTGCGGTGTCCCTCTGTATTCGGTGGAGTCAGCGTCCGCATCGTTTTACGATACAGGTCATCATCGTTATCAACCATCAGCAGCGAAAATCCGCAAACCGCCCCGGGCCTGATCTCAAACGGCCTTAGGTTTGACTCAGCAGGAATGATCACGGTAAAAATATACCCGGTTGGTGTTTTTGCGAATTTTGACGGCATCATCTCCGGCGCGACCCAGGTACCTGCCCTGTGTGCACACGCAACCCCGCCCTGCAACTGGATGTCCGGCATCTGCCCGCGAATAATATCAATCGTTCCGTCACTGTTTGGATAAAAATTAAAATTCAAATCATCATCGTCATACTTCGCAATAGGATTACCTGATCGCTTAGCATTGCCCAGCGTGTCCATATAGAGTTGCATGCAGTCGTTCATCCAGCGAGGGCTGCCGGTGCTACCAACGCAACGTGTTTTATTTTCCTTATCCGAAAAGATATCGTCTTCTACCATGACGCGCAAATACAGGTTTTTCTCATCCCACGCCATTTGAAAACTGGCACTGTAATCACCGGCATAGCCTTCTTTTTGACTTTTGGTTTTCTTGCTGAAAAATTCGTCTGATAACTTTTTGTTTATGATCGGCATGACAGGAATATTCGCCCACGCAGCGGCATCAGAATCAAGAGTCAACGCATTCGACGCCTTGTTGATAGAGAAAGCACGGAAAGAAACCACCGACCGTATTGTCTTTCCATTGACAATCAGCGTTATCGGTAGCCGTATGTCAACGATGCGATCGGCAGAAACAGAAACCGCCAACGGAATATTGATCTTCTTCTCTTCTAATGCCCGCAAATGCAGTGTTTTTCTATCAGAATCCGTTCCACGATTGACAATAAACTCAACATCAGATTCTCTACAAACCAGATTTTGGAATGCAAATTCCATATTGGCGCTATCAACCAAACGCGAAGAAAGAGTAACTTCCAATTGACCGAGATCGTCATTTGTAAACGCATTCTGCAGCGCTTGCATAAACGGTTCTGCGTTGTTCTCAGGACATCGCAGAAACACAGGAAACGGTGTGAGGGGAATCTGGCTTAAACCGTCATCACCTGTCTGGAATGTCCGTTGATTTCCCATCAAATCATAAAGCTCAACGGCAACCTGCTTGAAATTAAACTGGAATACAGGACTCTGCCGCTTACCGGTATCAACCGCATCAATATGCGACCAAACCGCAGCGACCAGCCGCCCTCCACCATCATTAAATACATAGCAGCGTGTATTCGGTGCAAAGCGCAGATCGCCATAGAAGATGGAGTCTCCAAGCAGGTTCACTAGAGTATTGGGAATTTTTTCTCTCGCTGTCGGTGTCAGATAATAGTCCATCTGATAGTCCGCCCAACTGCAAATGCGTTTCACCCGCGAGGCATATTTCAGCCCAACAATCCACTCGCGCGCGTTATATGCCGCGTAGATACGCTCCTGCCACGACATGTCATATGACGGCACAGCACGACGCCAGTCATCAAGGTGAAATCCCCATTGCGGCGCATAGTTTCCCTGAGGCGAATGCCAGTACATTCCTTCCAATAAATGGATGTCGGTATTTTCATAGCCGTTTTCACCCATCACCTTGATCAGATTTTCGATATCTTCATTGAAATCCGGTTTTTCCGGAAAATGCCGGTAATGATTACTGGAGATCGTGTCAAATTTTATCTCCGGAACAGTTTTTTGGAACATATTAAAATAACGTTTTGTAAAATTCAATTTCGATAAATTCGATGTATCGCCTGCGCGAAATTTGCAGTTGGGATTACCGCGTTTAACCCCTCGTCGCACCGCCTGAAGCAGACGTCCCATATCGTCATCCTGCCCCCGGATCATCATGCGGATGCCTTCCATTTCACGGCTCATATCAAAATAGGTACACCACGGCATACTTTTTGCCGCTTCAAAAGCAACCTGTTCCACCGCCACCTCGAACTCAGGAGTAACTTCTTTCAAATCCCGTAGAAACGTCCAGAAACGTCCGTCGTTATTTGACAGATCCTTAAACCGCTCATCATTCGCCAACGCATTATTAATGATCATGTGCAGCATCATTGAATCCCGCGTCAGCCCATATTTCGCGCAGAGTTCATACATCGACTGCTGGTTTTTATAATACTCATTTGCCTCAATCAACCCAATACCTGACTCTTGCAAACGTTTTGCAAGATCATCCCCGCGAGCAATCCCGAGACCCGGATGATGCGAACTGAACACATCGGAATGAAGATGTCTTTTCTTTATTTTCTCAAGAATTTCAAAGCGGAAGAAATCAGTATCCGCAAATCCGTTATCCATTTCAAACAATGCTTTCAGGACAAAAACCCCCTGCCCGACTTCTGAATCAAACGGCAGTTTAACGCTCGCCACACCTGATTCATCAGTACTGAAATCAAACGATCCTTTCCAGATCATTTCACCGAAATAATTTTCCAACTCACCTGTAACTTGGCCTGCGATTGAGGAAAGAGTGTGAATTTCTAAAACAGGATTTAGCGACTCATCTTTACTGATAAAGTTATCTGCATCGGTCGTGGCCAAAATAGCGCACAATGGTTTTTCAATAAATTCCGTCGCTTCGTCGCCCTCTTCAAGCTGCATGGCATCAACAAGAATTTTTCCGATCTCTCCCTGATTTTCATTCCCTAAATACAACGGCCATAATCCGAAACTGAACGCATTGGTTGTCGATTCCATTTGGATCGTATAGCGCTGCCAACCGCTTGTGACATCCAGAATTGGCCCTGCATGATATTGATCGTTCAACGTTTTCTGTCCCGGCCATTTCGCCTTGGATGCGTCAACACCGTGGAAGCGCAATGCAAGGTTTTCACGGTCAGCTTTCGCATAAAAGCTGAGAGCATAATGCTTGCCTTTCTGAATCGGCATCGTAAACGTGCGCAGAAAACCGATGCTATTGTCACCTTGGCAAACATTCATCTCAAGACAGCGTTTCCCATATTTACCACCATCTTCTGAAATTGTGAAAGGTTGCTGCGAACGATAGCGGAATTCTGCCCAACTCGTCTGAAAATCAAAATACCGTAGTCCCGCTTCAAACGAAGGGTTCTGGATCAGATTGCGGCATTTTCGGTAGTCAGGGACGACAAGACGGTTTGTCTCCCAGAAACGTACGCCGTGAAACTGGTCTGCGACGGCTTCAGGATCAATGACTGGTGCGCGCGTCAGATCAAACTGAAGCCGCACGTCATGCTCACGCGTATAAAAAGTAATGGCAATTGCTTGCGGATATACTTTTGTTTTATCAGCCAGAAGACTGATTGTTGTTTTATTTTGGTCGGGAAGTAATATACGGAACGTTTTTCCCGGCGCCTCTGGAAAGAAAACAATTTCACTGACAACGCCGTTAAACAGCTGTTCCTTTTCGCCTTTCATCACGTAATCTTCATCAGGCAGATTTACTTTTGCACCATCAAGCAGTATCGATTTTCCCGCAAACTCCGACATGAGATCAGCTAACCCCAACTGCATCGTGACTGATTCGTCACCAGAACTCAGTCCGCCGGAAACGGCATACGACAACTCAATCAGTTCATCATCAATCGATTTTACCTGCTGCCGGAATGTGACAGGGGATTTACTCTCGTCCATGTAAAAATCACGCTCAAAGGTAAGGCAGTTCTGCGACTCGTCGGCATTCAATTCAGTGCGGAGTGCGTTCTCTTCCATCCTGCGGTTGCCGACAGCGATTCCCGGCCAATAATAAATCATTCCTTTAAACCGGCTATTGATGTCACAGAAAAGAACAGGAATTTTTTTCTTGCTGCCTTCTGCTCCCCCGATCTCACCTGCAGCATATCCAATCCTGCTATCGCCGCAAAAAAAATAAACTTCACGAGAAGCCTTGGACTTAATTGAACGGCCAACAGCGCTGACTTCTTTCAGCACCGGCTTGAATGTAGCAATATCTTCTGTCTTGCTTTCTGCAAATGGCGCAGGAGGATTGGTGATCAACATTTCAGCCGCATTAACGGAAGCAATTGAAACCGCCGCTACAACCAGAACTAGGAATAAATGCACGCTGAAATAATGATACTTTTTTCGTGTTTCAAACATAGCGACTCCTTTTAATGAAACATTAATTCCATATTTTCAGGAAACTAATTATTGTTTTAAGAAACGATCCTCGACAAGAGACAATCGATCCCCTGCACCATGAAGCGTTTCCTCATGGCATCAAAACTTATTCTCGACATAAGAGATAAAATCAGTTGCAGTATTTCATGGCCATATCTGCTTACTAGAGGGCGTTCTCAATACGGCTCAGGGCATGACATCAACGATAGCGACGTTCCCGAACCAAGAGCAGAGATCGAAAAGCTGTTCATACTTTTTACATTGCCGCCGGTAAACCACAAATTCGCACAATCATTGTGCCGGCGATGAATAATTCCCCCGCCCCCGCCAGCCGGCCAACCGGTCAAACTTGTAAATGTATAAACCAACCAGTTACTTTGAGTAATATAGTCTGAACCGCTATCGCAATAGCTATCACCCAAAAACGGCAATTTTTTGTCCAACGTCGACATTTTCGGTAGATATGCAATCTCCGTGGAGATCTTTTCGGTTGACAGTTTATAGGAATGAGGAGTCATATACCGAACGCCATATGAAAACTTCGTGCAGTTTTCACCGGCAGAAAAAGTTATTCCGCTTGCTGAATAACTTTGCTCTGGCGGACTGATCAATGGGCATTGAAAATATGCCGTCCGGGGAACTGTTGAAAGTGGATATTCCGTTGAACTATTGAGCTTGGTCGCAATATTCTCCATGCTTCCGCTATACATCAATGCATCCGGCCATTGCCGCCATGGTGAGACTTTGACGATTAGCGGAGCAGGCCCGTAATCTTTAAATTGATTGGTATATGAAAAGACACCGATCCCTGTCT
>QKHZ01000262.1 GCA_003249795.1 bacterium
TGGAGCGTTGTAACTTCGGTTTTAATACAAACCGGTCAGCAAAAAAGGGAGTGGCATCGTGTTCTTGCGCGTATCCAACAAGCGCTGTCCATTCTGTGGCGGAAGTCATCTTCGCCGCAGCCACTCTTATGTACGCTCATTTTGGCGTTGGTTTATGGATGTGCAGACTGTCTACTGCCCCGACTGCCATTCCAAATGGGGAATGCGCGACCACACCGCCGTATTTTATCGGAAGCTATTTGCTCGCGGACTGATGCCGTTCATTCTTCTGCTCGGTTTCAGCCTGCTCGGGCCGGAGAGCAACCCCGCATACTGGCTAAAACAAAAAGTCGTGCAAGCCTACAACAGTCATTATGGTGAAGAAAGCACGATAATGAAAGTTCAATACCATTACGGTGATGTGCTGAATGAAGACGTCATCAAGCAAGAATTTGAAGAATATAAACGCGAGTACGAAGAGTACAAAGCCGACTACAATGCCCGCGTGAAAACATCAAGCCTGAGCATCGATACGCCGACAAGCTGACCTGCACGCCCCGAGCTATTCCGACTTTTTCAGACGGGCGATTGCGCGGCTGGTCAGAATCCAGAAATGCAGTCCACCCAAAAGCAAACTGCCTGTAACAATCGGAATGAATCCGACCTTGGCCATAATGTCACTCATACGCTGATGCGGTGCAAGCAATTCCGCATGCCCGGACGCACGGAAAAACGCCTCGACCGAAATAAACCAGAACGCCAGAAAAACAAGATGACGCGCGTGTTTGCGGATCAGCTCCAACTCACATCTGGCATCTTTCGTTTCTGCAATTTTGTCCACCATTTGCTCCTGCTCTTTCTTCCGACTTGCCCTACCGTGCCGATTGACGATCCAGTGATACAGCCAAACCCTCATGGATGCAATGTTTTTATTGCACAACAAAACGGCGAATAAAAGCCGGAGCGGATCTGCTGTCCGCTCCGGCCTCAAATTTCATTCCATAAAGAAATTCAGAATCGGAACAGATCACCCTCAAGCGGCTCAGGAATCTGGCATGAGCTCTGCAGCTCGAAAAACGCGCCACTGTCGGACGAATCATGAAACGCATGCATGATATCAAGCACATGATACGCCAACTCCCCGCTCGCTCTGGCATTTTTTCCGTCCGTAAGTGCGCGCGCCATATCGGCAACGCCAAGACCGCGGCTGTTTTCGGCGTAGTTGTGCGAGAGTGGAATCTCTTTCCAATCCTGCCCCGGACGCTTCAGTTTGACAGGCCCGCCAAAGCCGTTTGGATCAGGAACGCTCAGGCTTCCGGAAGTTCCGTGTACCTCAATCAGCGGAAGGTTATGTCCCCACACATCAAAGCTCGTAATGATCGTCCCTACCGCACCGGATGCAAAACGCATGAGTCCGGCCACGCTCGTCTCGACATCGACCGGCAGGATATCGCCATTACGGTTTGCACTTGTGCAAATGCGCTCATCAAACGCACGAGAGGTCATCCCTGCAACGCTCTTGACCGTCCCCAGCAGATTCACAAGCGCAGTCAGATAATATGGCCCCATGTCAAACATCGGCCCGCCTCCGGGTTGATAATAAAACTCCGGCGCAGGATGCCAGCTTTCATGACCATGGCAACACATGAACGCTGTCGCCGACACAGGACGGCCGATCCAACCGTCTTCAATCAGTTTTCTGGCAGTCTGAATCCCCGCGCCTAAAAATGTATCCGGAGCGCCACCAATCAGCAGGCCTTTTTCCTTTGCCAGCGCCAGTAACTCTTTGCCCTGCTCGCGACTCAGGGTCAGCGGCTTTTCATTATAAGCACACTTTCCGGCCTCAAGAATCTTTTTGGCCACCTCGTAATGCGCCGCCGGGATCGTCAGGTTGACGACGATGCGGATCTCGGGATCGGCAAGCAGCCCGTCCACGCGCATCGCTTTCAAATCCGGATAAAGACGGTTACCGGCTTCATCTTTTTCATCTACCTTGGCTTGGGCACGCGAGAAATCGATGTCCGCACACGCAACCAACCGCACGTTACCAAAAAGACCCGACAGGTTTTTCAGATAAATTCCGCTGATATTACCACACCCGATGATTCCCACTGAAACCGGTTTCATCTTCAAATCCCTTCTGTCATAAAAACTCATTTATATACGTCAAAAAAAGCTGTTATGCCTCGCGCCCCGCTGCCGCCCACAAAATTCCACGACGCATAATTTCAGCCACTTCCTGAACATCGAAGTCTTTAGCAATATGTCCAAGTGAGGAATAAAACACACGCCCCTGCCCATACATCCGCTTCCATACCACTGGCATCACCGTTCCTGCAATCCACGGGTAGTCGCCGTACTCACCGGTGAAGGTTGTCGTTGCCAACACCTCGTTTCCTGGATCGGTGTGCATGTAATACTGTTCCGACTCCATGTCAAAGTCATTCAAGCCCTGCATGAATCCGGTGCTGTCCTGCCTGATATTGACACGATATTTAATCACCCCGCCGGGGTGCGCCACCCACTGCCCGCCGGTCATAAACTGATACTCGGTATCATTGCGGAACGAGTCGCACATCCCGCCATGCCAACCGGCAAGCCCGATCCCGCTTTTGACTGCAGAAAGCAACGCTTCACTCTGCTCGCGGCTAATCTCGCCCATCGTCCAGACAGGAACGATCACCGACAGACTGGCGACAAGATCCTGATCGAGCACGCTGTCGAGTTTGTCGGAGACGGTCACATCCCACTGCTCTGCGCGTAGCCAGTCAGCGAGTTTGCATGCACACGCCTGCGGCTCATGCCCATCCCACCCCCCAGTAATAAACAACGCTTTTTTCATATAACGCCCTCCCCGATATGGATTTTTTATTCTGCATATTTTGACGATTGATTCATCCTTAATCACGGATATACTATAATTATCCGATATTTCATGCAAAGCAATGGACGGGATGGTTAAACATATGGACAATCTGAGCATCGTTCTGCGTGACTACCAACGGCAGTTTCCCGCCCATGCACAGATCCATACACTCGGTTATCTGCCGCAAAAAAATCATGCGATCCATCACGCATTCACGTCCTTCAACTTCTCCCTGATCCTGCAGGGCGAAGGGTTTTACGGCTATGACGGCGGGCAGGAAGTTCTGATCAAAGCCCCATGCGTCATCACACAGTGGCCGGACACAGTCATGCACTACGGCCCCACCCCAAAAACAACAGGACAAGGATGGTGGCAGGAACTATACCTGATCTATACGCCCGATCAGATCCCCGCACTCACGGCATCCGGCTTTATCAATCCGCAGCGCCGCTGGTGGGAGGTGAAAAATCCGGGACCGTTTTTACACGCGGTCGAACAACTGCTTGCAATGATGAAACACGCGGAAGAACCTGCAATGGCCGACCGTATCGACCGCGCCGCCGAGATGGCAGTTCTAGAAAGCCTCCAACAAGGCGCAACGCTTCTTGGCAAGCCCGACAAGTCAATTCTGAAAATCAAGACCGCACTTGAGCGCAACTATCTGCAGAACCATGATGTCGACATGATGGCGTCCGCAGAAGGACTCAGCCCGTCGGTCTTCCGCCGTGTCTGGAAAAAACACGTCGGCATGCCGCCGCAACGCTATCTGATCGAACTCAGAATGAGCGCCGCACGCAGAATGCTGTCAGAAACAAAACTCAATATCTCGGAAATCGCCTACAAATCCGGCTACTCCGACCCGCTTTATTTCTCACGGCTCTTTCACAAAACCACCGGCATGAGCGCATCGACTTACCGGCAGAATTACCGGCCCAGCTCCTAAATGATCCGATACGCGTAACGTAATCGCTCTAGTTTTACCGAAATGAATGTGACAAAATTGGAACATTTTTTCAGTCAGTTCAACAATCGGCCGACACCATAACTATCGTCACAGTTACACTTTGGAAGTTTCGTCCAAAGCGGATTATCCTGTTGACAGCACGCCAGTTAACACGATTTTGCTAAAATTCACGAAAGAGAGCTTGCCAGCTTCACACATTTTGGTATGATCGTTTCCTTTATGACATCCTAGTTATTCCATTGGAGTGATGCATGAGTAAACGATCAGGCGCGCCGACGATCAAACGTGAAGTTGACGAACTGAGCCTACTGTACAATGTAAGTCAGGCGCTGGAACAAAGTCTCGAATTTCAGGATGTGGCAAACCCCATCCTCGGAATCCTTGCCGAAAGCATTGGATTCACCCACATCCACCTCACACTGGTCAACCGCCAGTCAGGAGAGATCTACATCGACTCCGCCTACGGCCTCTCGGCATCCGAGCGCGAACGCGGCCGCTACCAAATTGGCGAAGGCATTACCGGCCTTGTCGCACAAACAGGCAAACCAGAGATCGTCCCGCAGATCAGCCGTGACCCGCGCTTTCTGGGCCGCACCGGCGCACAGTCACGCAAGCAGGAAGAATTTTCATTTGTCTGCGTTCCGGTTCGTCTCGGTCAGGAAGTCATCGGCACGCTGGGCGCCGACCACCCGCTTGAAGACGACCGCAACCTGAAAGATGAAGAGCGCATTCTCAGTATTATCGCGTCGATGATCGCGCAGGCTGTCAAAGTACGCCAGTCGGTCGAAGAGGAACGCCAGCGTCTTGTTGAAGAAAACCAGCGCCTGCAGGATGAGCTGAAAGAACGGTTCCGCCCGTCAAACATCATCGGCAACTCCAAAGCAATGCAGTCAGTTTACGACCTGATCGCACAGGTCACCGCTAGCGACGCAACCGTTCTGATTCGCGGCGAAAGCGGTACGGGTAAGGAACTCGTCGCCCACGCCATCCACTACAACTCCCCGCGCGCCGGAAAAGCCTATATCAAGGTCAACTGCGCGGCTCTGCCGGAAACGATTCTGGAAGCGGAACTGTTCGGTTATGAGCGCGGCGCGTTTACCGGTGCACTGGCACGCAAGAAAGGCCGGTTTGAACTGGCTGACGGCGGCACGATCTTTCTTGACGAAGTCGGTGACTTCTCGCCCGCAACACAGGTCAAGCTGTTGCGTGTCTTACAGGAACGCGAGTTTGAACGCGTCGGCGGCACGGAAACCATCAAGGCCAATGTCCGTATTCTGGCGGCTACCAACCGCAATCTGGAAGACCTCGTTGCGCAAGGCAAATTCCGTGACGACCTCTATTACCGATTGAACGTGTTCCCGATCCACCTACCTTCGTTGCGTGAACGAAAGAGCGATATCCTGCTTCTGGCAGACCACTTCGTATCGAAATACGCTGCAGCCAGCAACAAGGACGTCCGCCGGATCAGTACGCCAGCAATCGACATGATGATGGCTTACCACTGGCCGGGCAACGTGCGTGAACTTGAAAACTGCATTGAGCGCGCGGTACTGCTGACCAACGACCAGGTCATCCACGGCCACCACCTGCCGCCGACACTGCAAACAGCAGAAACGTCAAACACCGTATCAACGGGTACGCTTGATGAAGTACTCGGACGCGTTGAGTGCGAGTTGATTATGGAAGCGCTGAAGACGGCACGCGGCAACTGCGCCAAGGCCGCCAAGACGCTGGGCATTACCGAGCGGATCATGGGGCTGCGTCTGGCGAAGTACAGCATTAATTACAAACGTTTCCGCGCCGGTGCCTGAGATTATCCAACTGACAATAAAACATTCCTGATCCCAAATGGAACCGGACTCCAACCACAGGAGTCCGGTTTCTTTATAATATGAAACACCTGCGAATTCCTTCCCCCAAGCCAATATCACAAAATTCCATGCGCATTCCGTCATTGTTTTCAATTCTCAGACAAATTTTACCAGCGAACAAAACACGGCGATATCAACAGTCTAAATCAGTACGATAAATCCCGGAACTCCAAGGGAAATCAGGGAGTTTCATGTTTCCCCCCAGAGGCGTTTCTATCGCAAGCCACGTTTTCGACAGAGAAGTGAAAACCGCAAAAATCTGACAAAACAGTTGACGGCAACTCCGATCTTGCGCTAGAGTATATAGTCCCATGTCCCGAATACCTATCGGGTTACAGCACGAGGACAATATATTTTCCAAAAGCAGTGCGAACAGAGTCCGCTGCGCTTTAGCATGGGACTTCGCAGGGAAACTGAAACAATAGGAGGATGTGCATGAACCACCAGTCCACACCGGAAATCACAGAATTGATCCTTAAGGCCGCAGAAAAAGCCCGCAGGGAAACCAGTTCGACTCCGGAACCAGAACTGGTCAAGCCCCTGACCTGGCCGGTGCAATGCACGGTCGGCCCCGGCCTTGAGGGTGCCATCAGTTGTGAAACCAAAATCGGGTATGTCAACGGCAGCAAGGGATGGCTGATCTATCGCGGCTACGATATCTTCGACCTCTGCGCCTATTCGACATTTGAAGAAGTATCGTACCTGCTTCTGCACGGCAACCTGCCGACTGGTGAACAGCTCGACCGCTTCAACAAGAAACTGATCAGCTACCGGTCGTTGCCAAAAACACTGCGCAAGATGATCAGCTTCCCGCTCGAAGAAATGAGCACGATGGCGGCTTTGCGTATCGGTACAATGATGATGCGGCAAGCACAAACATTTCTGGATAAGGAAGCGGCTCGCCCCGATCCGGTCGATGCGACGGATACCGACGCAGACTCCATCCCGATGGAAACCAAACCGCTCGGTGAAAAACGTGCGATTTACGAATTTAAAAACAATCGTAAAAAGCGCCCGAAGCAAGTAACCGCCGATATCATCAGTGCGCAGGAACTGGAATCAGCATACCACCTGATCTCCGGGATGGGAACGCTGGTCGGCGCAATCTCCCGCTTGCGTGTCGGAAAAATGCCGACAGAGCCGGATCCGGAACTCTCACACGCAGGAAACCTCCTGTATATGATGACAGGTAAACGCCCAACGCCTGTGGAAGAACGGATCATGGATGTCTCACTGATCCTTCATGCAGACCACGGCATGAACGCAAGTACGTTTGCATCGATGGTGGTCGCATCAACCTTGTCGGATGTTTACTTCTCCGTCGGCGCAGGCATCGCGGCACTGAATGGCCCGCTGCACGGCGGCGCGAACGAACAGGTTCTCTATCAGCTGGAATCAATCGGAAACCCGGAGAATGTCAAGCAGTGGTATGCCAACGCCCGTGAAAACAAAACCAAGATCATGGGATTTGGCCACCGGGTGTATAAAGCGTACGACCCGCGCGCACGCGTACTGGGGCCACTGGCGGAATATCTTGGTCAGCACAACCGTAACGCCAAACGCCTGTGCAAAGTCGCTAAAACTTTGGAGAAGGAAGTCGTCAGCAGTCTTGGCCAGAGCAAAGGGATCTTCCCGAACGTCGACTTTTTCTCGGGACTTGTGTACTCGGCGATGGGAATCCCGGCACCGCTATACACGCCGATGTTTGCGGCCAGCCGTGTCTCGGGTTGGACTGCCCGGATCATGGAGTACTTGAAGAACAACCGAATTTTCCGCCCGCGAGCAATATATACGGGAGACTTTGACCGTCCGTATGTTCCGGTGGAGAAACGGAAGAAATAGCTTGCAAGCGAAAAGAAACTGAGTAAACTGTTAACTTCCCAAATGAATGGCGGGAGTAGCTCAGTTGGTTAGAGCGTCAGATTGTGGCTCTGAAGGTCGGGGATTCGAGTTCCCTCTCTCGCCCCAAAACTCGTGCCCGGAAAACCCTGTGTTTTTCGGGCTTTTTCTTTATCAATACTCATCTTAGAAGATCCGTCTCTTTGGACTGCGGTAGCGGCAGGTTGTCTTCTGATGTCCTCTGAAATCCTCTCATGTGGCGTGTCATCCGGCGAGTATTCCGGCGAGTGGTTTTCTGCCACTTCCGCTTTCCCGCTTTCGCGCTCGATGTTTTTTTCAAGCCCTGTGACAAAGTCAGGAAACTTCTTTAATAAGTCTTTTTGACGCTTGCGGTCAGCATGCAGATACCGTTGCGCTGTCGCAGCATTGGCGTGATCGGTGAATGCCTGAATATCGAGAATGGAATCTGAGTGGTCACCTGCAGTGGATGAGCCTTGATGCCGCAGGCCGTGAAAGCTAAACTTCACGCCATCGACTTTATAAGGAATACCTGCTGATTCAAGATCATGCTTGACCAGTTCATGCTCTTTATCTTTCCATGAACGGGGAAAGGTCTGCGTCTGCATTGGTGCCGGAACGTCTGCAAAATACTCGCGCAGCTTATGGGTCAAATGCGGCGGAAGAATTTTCACCTGCGCCTTTTTGTTTTTCCTCTTTTTCAAATGAACGGTTCCCCACTCTCCAGCGAGGTCATAGTCCTTCCGCGAAAGTCGTTTGATTTCACTCCAACGGAAATCCGTGTAATAGGCCAAGAGATAACAGAGAGAGCGTTCACGCCCGGTCATGCCGTGGAAGAAATCCCCGCTCCAAGCCGTCTGTATAAAATGGGAAAACTCATCATCCGTCAAGCGGCGTTGCCCTTGCGTCTCGTCTTCTTTGCCATTACGGTTTGAAAGGTGAGAAATGGGATTCTCCGAAAGAATACCTTCTTTCACTGCCCAGTTGAGGAACGTTCTGAATGAGGTGAGGTATTCGTTATACGTCCGGTTCTTCCAGCCTCGTGCTTTTCTGAGTTCTGTCAGTTTCGACTGAACACCCTTGCCTGTGATATCAGACCAGTGCTTGCATTGACATTCTTTGATCATTGTTTTGACACGGGAAATCTCCTGCTTGTCGTGTGAATCAGATCCACTGCCTTCCAAGCGGAATGTTTCGTACGTGGCAAGATGCTCTAATAATGTTTTTGAGGCAGCGGCCTGTTTTGAGTCAAGAAGTCCCGATTCGACAAATCGTTTGCGCCAACCTTCGGGGATCACTTCCAGCCATTCGCGAATCTCACGTGGAATCGGAGTCCGGGCAAGACGGTTTTCACGGAGTGTCTCCA
>QKHZ01000247.1 GCA_003249795.1 bacterium
CTTGAAACTGGCTGCCTCGACACTTTTTATCCTGCCGCCGGAAATCGAAAAGAAAGCCGGCCAAGGGTATACCCTTGCGCAAAGAATGGTCGGTAAAGCCTGCGGGCTACCGGCAGTTCTGCCGGGGCAGACATGTGAACCAAAGATGACCACTGTCGGTAGTCAGGACACCACCGGCCCCATGACTCGGGATGAACTGACCGAGCTGGCGTGTTTGAAATTTCAGGCAGATATGGTCATGCAGTCGTTCTGCCATACGGCAGCATACCCGAAAGAAAAAGACAAAGCAATGCATGCGACCTTGCCGAACTTTATCTCAGGACGCGGCGGCGTGGCACTCAAACCCGGTGACGGGATTATCCATTCATGGTTGAACCGCCTGCTTGTTCCTGACACAGTCGGTACCGGTGGTGACAGCCACACGCGTTTCCCGATCGGAATCAGTTTTCCCGCAGGTAGTGGTCTGGTTGCATTTGCCGCTGCTCTCGGTTGCATGCCGCTGGATATGCCGGAGTCGGTATTGGTGAAATTCACCGGTGATTTTCAGGAAGGCGTTACGTTGCGTGACGCGGTCAATGCAATTGCGCTTTACGCCATTGACGCCGGAATGCAGTCGCCATTCGGTAAAGGTACGGACAATGTTTTCAACTCCCGCATTCTGGAGATGGAAGGTACCGAGTCGCTCAGCGTTGAGCAGGCATTTGAACTGAGCTGCGCAGCGGCAGAACGCTCAGCAGCAGCGGCAACGGTTGCGCTCAGCTCAGAAGCTGTTTGCGCATATCTGAAAAGCAATGTTGTTCTGATGAAGACCATGATCGCTGACGGCTATCAATATGACGGCGCATTGGCTGCACGAATCGAGGCTGTTGAAAATTGGCTTGAGAATCCGGAGATGATGAAACGCGACGACAACGCAGAGTTCGCTGCGACTCTTGAAATCGATCTTAGCACCATTGGCGAACCGGTTCTGGCATGCCCGAACAATCCGGATAATGTTGCGTGGCTCTCAGCGCATGCAGGTAAAGCTGTTGACGAAGTCTTTATCGGATCGTGCATGACCAACATCGGCCATTTCCGCGCAGCAAGCAAACTCTTCAGCGGTACGGAAGCGAAACTCTCGGTCAAACGACTTTGGATCACTCCGCCGACACGGATGGACTTTGAACAGCTTTCGCGTGAGGGCGTTATCCAGTGCTTTGAAAAGTTCGGCGCGCGGATCGAGATTCCGGGTTGTTCGCTGTGCATGGGCAATCAGGCGCGGGTTGATGATAACGCCGTCGTCTTCTCAACCAGTACGCGCAACTTCAATAACCGGATGGGTAATGGCGCACAGGTTTTCTTGGGTAGCGCAGAACTTGCGGCGGTAGTGGCGAAACTTGGCCGGATTCCGACGCCGGATGAGTATTTTGCAGAATATAAAAAGTACATTGCTCCGGCAAAAAAAGATATTTATTCCTATCTCTATTTCCACACCATGCCCGATTATCAGGCGCGCGCCCAAACGGTCTGACCATTTTACAGCTTTAGAAATTTGTACTGAAAATGCACCAGGCTTCCCGAAATGGGGAAGCCTGTTTTTTATCTTGAAGAATTCTTACTCGTGCTGCGGCAAATAATCTCAGGGAATAAAAACTTCATCGCCTTTCATCGAGAGGATCATCTCGGCAATCAGCTTCGACGTGTCTTCCGCATCTTTCAGCGCAATTGTCTCGACCGGTGAGTGCATGTAGCGTGTCGGAACACTGATCAGATTTGCGGCGACTCCTGCGCGGGTCAACTGAATTGCATTTGCATCGGTGCCGCTACCGCGTGCAATCGGCTGCATCTGAACATCGATCTTTTTCTTCTTCGCGACTTTCTGCAGCATTTCGGTCACAACCGGATTCATGTTTGGCCCGCGATGCAAGATTGGCCCCTCACCCAGTTTTGCCTCGCCGCACTGCTTCGGGTCCATCCCCGGCTGGTCGGTGGCAAAGCCAACATCAACGGCTATCCCGACATGTGGGTCAACACTAAACGCTGCCGTGTGCGCACCGCGCAGCCCGATTTCTTCCTGAACCGTACTGACGGCGTGAACCGCAACGTTCAATTTTTTGCCATTCAGGTGACGCAAGACATCCGCGATGATAAATGCACCGATGCGGTCGTCAAACGCGCGACAGGCGATATTGCCGTTGCGCAGTTCAATCCAACCGGTATCAATAGTTGCCACGTCGCCAAGTTCAACCACTTTCTCGGCGTCCTTCTTATCCTTTGCACCGATGTCGAGCCACAGTTCATGTGCTTTGCCGATGCTGGATTCGCGTTCTTTCGGACTCATGAAGTGGATCGGCTTGACTCCGATCACGCCGGAAATCGGGCCTTTTTTCGTATGGATCAAAACGCGCTCGCCCTGAAGCAGCGGAATATTTACGCCACCTACAGGCTGGAAGTATAAAAATCCCTTCTCGTCGATATGCATAATCATCAAACCGATTTCGTCGCAGTGGCCGGCCAGCATTATACGGAGTTTGCCTTTGCGATTCATGACGCCGTGAACATTGCCGTGAACATCGGTTGTCACATCCTTGGTAAATTGTTTCATATATTTGCTGATAATCTTCTGACCCGGCTGTTCATATCCCGACGGCGTCGGTTGTGAGAGCAGTTCTTTCAGTACTTTCTTTTGAGCATCGTTCATGATTAGTCCTTTCATTTTCTTTCCAAATCCGAAAGATGACTTATCCATCGTATGCGAAACCTTACGCGGATGCAATAACAGAACATGATCATTCATTTGGCTCATCCAACTATCGAGTACCTGAGTTCCTTGCAGGCGTAGATTTTCAGCCTCAGAAATTCCTTGTCCCGTATCTCGTAGCTCATCCGCTGCATCAGCTTGATCTTCGTGTTCATTCCCTCCAATGCCGATGTCGTCAACTGAAAATCATACCAGTTCAATATCCCACGACGATATTTCCTCAGCGTCCGGCCAACTTTCTGCAGTACCCGGATTCCACTCCCTTCCGCCCGCTCGATCCAGCTGCTTAAAATACATGCAGCCTCATCTTTACCAGACTGCTGCCAGATCCGGTGCAAATCCTCTTTCATATAATACGCCAGCGCCAGCGGTTTCATCAATACCGATGTAACGGACTTTCTTCAGCGATGGTTTGCCGTAATGTTTGCCCAGATATTCCTTTTGCAGATTTTTGACAAAGGTCCAGCTTATACCCAAATGTCTGGCCACGTCTTGAATATTCATGCACTGGAGCAGTTGCAGCGCATACGTGGCGAACGCTTTGGTATGCTGACAGCGTTCCGGCGCAAACTCTGGCTGCAACCATGAAATACGGGAGCAGTTCAGGCACTCGATCCGCTGCTGGTGCAGGACAATTCTGGTCTTCCTTAAGCCTACGGGCAGCGAATGAAACAGGCGTGGCTTCGTTCCTTTTTTTTAAGATCCGTCGCCTGACAATGTGGACATTTGAGGCGTTTGTCCTTAGACTTGAGGTGAAACAAGCAGCCACCTTCAGAGTATTCTGTACTCAGATAATCAACATCCCTGATGTTCCACATGTGGTAAAGCAGACTGGCAGACATTCCGTTCTCCTCATTAAGTCTTTAGACAACCTAATGATAAGCGGGATGTCTGCGTTTTCACCCCTTCAGGTACTCGATAATTGGATGAACCAAAATTTACTTTCCAGCGTGATTAGCGGATGCAGCGGCATGCTGCCCGAACTTTTTGGGTTTGGTCCATGCGTCGATCAGTGGAACGCAGGTATTCATAAGAAGAATCGAATAACAGACACCTTCCGGATACGCGCTTGAATAGACCCGGATCATGATCGTGATTACACCGCAGCCGATTCCAAAAATGATGCGGCCGGTTTTTGTCATCGGCGTTGTCACCATATCGGTCGCCATAAAGAACGCGCCGATCATTACACCGCCGCCGACTAGGTGAAGCAGAACCGGACCGGAAAAGAGCGGTGTATAAAGTGTTTCGCCCTGATATAAATACGGCGCCGGACAAATCCAGCCAAGGAGGGCGACTGTACCCAGATACATCACCGGAATTTCCCAGGTGATGATTTTTTTCCAAAGAAGAAGAAGTCCACCGAGAAGCAGCATGACTGCTGAAACTTCCGCGATGCTTCCGCCTTCATATCCCCAGAAACTGTCTTTGACCAGTTGCCAGTATCCCGGGATATTCTGCATGACAAAATCTTTGGTCTCTGCAACCGGACGGCTGATCTGTGCCATTGCCGTCGCACCGGTAACTGCGTCGGGAGTGTTGGCAAGTTGATCAAACGCGCCGTGAAGGGTATGACCGAGTTTTGTCCAACCGTCTGTGCCTTGCGCAAGTTTTCCCCATGCGCCCGAGTTCATTTGACTGGCGACGGCGACCTGTAAAAATGCACGTGCAAGCAGCGCCGGATTCCAGATATTGTTCCCAAGTCCGCCAAAGCAGTGTTTACCGACTGCAATCGCAAAAATCCCGCCGACAGCCGCAACCCACCAATCCACATTTGGAGGAATCACTGCCGCCAAAAGTAAACCCGTTACGACAGCAGAGAAATCATTAATCGTTACCGGAACATGACGCAAGCGCTGACAAATCGCTTCCGTCGCAATACATGCGCCAACACAAACTGCCGTCACAAACAGCGCATACCACCCGAAACTGTAAAGCGAAACGCAAAACGCCGGAGCAAGCGCAAGGCAGACCCAACGCATGATCGAGTTGATATTCTGCTCGGACTTGATGTGCGGAGGCGTGCTGACAATAAAATGGGTTAACGGACTCATGCCTTGGCTGCTTTCTTTTCCTGTTCCTGTTTTGCTTTCATCTGCTGACGTGCGCGTTCTGCTGCCAGCATCGACTTGGCGACTTTGATCCACTGCACGATCGGACGGCGCGCAGGACAGACATAGGTACAAACACCGCATTCGATACAATCAAGCACATTCACTGACGGCGTGTCCAGATACTTGACCCGCTCGCATAGGATACTGATTTCACTTGGAATGAGACCCGCCGGGCAGCCGTCAACACAACGACCGCAACGGATACAGTCGCGATAATCATCCTCATTCGCTTCGGTTAACGCAAGGATGCCACTCATGCCTTTGTTGACCGGAACGGTTTCGTCATAGTGCGCCGCACCCATCATAGGTCCGCCATAGATCAGCTTTTTGGTCAGCCCTTTTTTGAAACCGCACAAATCGAGCAACACCTTCGCCGGTGTCCCGAGACGCACGCGGTAATTTCCCGGACGTTCAATTCCTGGGCCGGTCACACTCGTGATCCGTTCTGTCAACGGACGGTTGAGGACTACGGCTTCATAAATCGCGTTTGCCGTTCCGACATTCTGCACTACCGCGCCCGCGTCCATCGGCAAGCCCCCGCTGGGGACTTCCTTTCCAAGGCATGCAAAGATCAGCTGTTTTTCCGCGCCTTGCGGATACATTACCGGCAGCGGCTTGACTTCGATATCGTTTATTCCCGAAACTGCCTGTTGCATGCTGGCAATGGCTTCGGGTTTGTTTTCTTCGATCCCGATAATTCCGCGCGGAGCGTTGACGATCTTCATGACGATTCGTAAACCCTCGACAATTGTTTTCGGACTCTCGCGCATGAGCCGGTCATCGGCTGTCAAAAATGGTTCACATTCAACACCATTCAGGATTACCGCTTCGATTTTCTTTTCCGGCGGCGGACTGAGTTTGACATGGGTCGGAAATGTTGCGCCACCCATGCCGACAAGACCTGCAGCCGAGATTCGTTTCTTCATCTCTTCAGCTGTCAGCGTCGTCCAGTCAATCGGCTCTGTATTCAGTCCTTCAGCCCATTCGTCGTTGTGGTCATTTTCCAGAATCACCGCGTCAACGGTCATTCCCATCGGGTGCGCTGTCTTGTCAAGTCTCTTCACTTTACCCGAAACCGGACTGTGAACCGCAGCCGATACAAAGCCGCCAGCTTCAGCAATCACCTGACCGCGCTTGACAATATCGCCAACCTTCACACAGATCTTCGCCGGAGCTCCGATATGCTGAACAGCCGGAACCACAAGCTCATCCGGAACTGGTGCATTGGCAATTGCCGCAGCCCGCGAGAACTCTTTGAAATCGTGCGGATGTGTCCCGCCGCGAAATGCACCGCTCATGCTGTTTCCTCCGCCGCCTTTTCTTCACGGGCGGTCTTGCGCGCTTTGCGTTCGGCGCGGACATTGATAATCAGATTTTTCGGGCAAACATTGACGCATTTGCCACAGAGTTTGCACTTGTCATAATCGATGACTGCAAGATTGTTGATCACATGGATTGCATCAAACGGACATTCGCGCTCGCACTTGCCGCAACCGATGCAGGCATGGTTACATGTTTTATTCGCCAGCGCACCGCGATCTTTATTATTACACCGGACAAAGATCACACGGCTTTCGGGCCCAACTTTCGGTAATTTTCTCGGGCAAACTTCCGCACACTTGCCGCAACCGGTACAAAGGTTTTCGTCCACATACGGCAAGTTGTCCTCACCCATCCGGATCGCGCCGAACGGACATGCTTTTGCGCATGAACCCAACCCGAGGCAACCGTACGGGCAGTTCTGAAACGCACCAGCCAGGCCCATCACCGAAGCGGCGTTACAGGTTTTCACTCCCTGATATTCAAAGCGTTGGGCAACACCGTCACCATTACACGATACCATCGCAAAGCGCGGTTCAGTCGCAGTCGCTTCCACGCCCATAATTTTACCGATGGCCATTGCCGATCCGGTCGCACCGGGAATGCACATGTTGATCGGAGCGCCTTTTAAAACAACCGCTTCGGCATATGCCGAACATCCCGGATATCCGCACGCACCGCAGTTTGCACCCGGTAGTGCTTCAAGCACCTGGTCAACACGCGGATCGGTTTCAACATGGAATTTTTTGGACGCGTATGCAAGGATCAATCCCAACACCGCTCCAAGAACCGCCATCGCTATAATTGCCACTGTCATGCAAAATCCAATCTTTTTTACCAACTTTGTCTTTGCCAAGCCTGTCTTTGATACCGTGTAGAGAGCTTGCTGAATTCGCGGAACTTCAATGCTAATTTTATCAATATACTTTTCGCCGCGTTAATGTCTGCGGCGACACACCGCTAAATGATTCCTTGAAATCCGAGGAAAGCGAGTGCCATCCCTGACGCTGCGATAAATGCAATCGGCACGCCTTTCATCGATTCCGGCAGCGGTGCATTTTCCAGCCGCTCGCGAATACCAGCCATCAGGAATAATGCCAGCGTAAACCCGATTCCGCCTGCGACTCCGAGTAATGCGCTTTTGATTAGTGATTCGGCAAACCCAAGCCCACTGAATTTGACAACATTCATCTGTGTCGCACCGAGGATCGCACAGTTGGTTGTAATTAACGGCAGGAAAATCCCGAGCGTCTGGTATAGCGCTGGCGCCATTTTCTTCATTGCGATTTCGACAAACTGGACAAGCGCTGCGATCATGAGAATAAAACTGACGATATCCAGATACTTATCCATTTCGTATTTAATTAGGGTTTCATTCAGAAATACGCCTTTGTACAGCGCCATTGTCGATACGCTTGCCAGCACCATGACAAAGATCACCGCCATGCCCATCCCAAGGGCGGAGCTGCGGTTTTTACTGACACCGATAAACGGGCAAAGGCCGAGGAACTGTGACAGAATGAAGTTCTGCACAAAAACCAGGCCGAACATGATTGTCAGATATTCCTTCACTCTCTTAACCCCTTTTTATAATTGCGTCGTATCCATTTTATTTTGCTTTGGCTTCTCGTTGCCAAGCCTGTCTTTTCTCCGCCAAGAACTTATCTAGGCTTAACAAATATATTATCTTCGCGACAAACAATGCTGCTATTTTGAATTACCTGCCGTCGTGATTGTCGGGTGCAGCAGCATGCTGCCCGGCAGCGAGGTTCCGACGGATCTCTTCTTTCTTCTGCTTGCGGATTGACATGTATTTGAATCCGGCCAGAAGCAGACCCATTGTCAAAAATCCTCCGGGCGGAACCACACAGGTTTTTAATGTATAGTAATCAAGTCCGCGCATGATCGGAATCCCGAGAATACATCCGGCCCCCAGTACTTCGCGCACAATTCCGATTAGTGATAATCCGAGTGTAAACCCAAGACCGATTCCGAGTCCGTCAAGAAAACTGGCCACCGGTCCGTTCTTGCTGGCAAACGCTTCGGCACGTCCGAGGATAATGCAGTTTACAACGATTAGCGGTAGGAAGATTCCGAGTGCTTCTTTCAGGTCAGGCAGGTATGCAGCAAGCAGCAATTTGACCATTGTCACAAACGACGCGATCACGACAATATAAACAGGAATACGGATTTCTTTGGGTACCAGCTTTTTGATTACCGAAATCATGACATTTGAGCAGATGAGAACAAAGGTACTGGCTAGTCCCATCCCCAGCGCGTTTTTTAATCCTGTGGTCACGGCTAATGTCGGGCATAGTCCTAGAAGTAAGACAAAGGTTGGGTTTTCTTTCAAAAAGCCTTTGGTAAATTCAGACAGAAGTTTCATGTTCGTTGTCTCCCAATCCCCCGATGCTTTCATTTGCATCGCTTGGATGTTGCTTTAGGCAGGGAAAAATGGATTATATCTCTTTCCAGAAAGGAATTACCTTACCGTTTTCAGGCGAAAAGTCAAGGTGTCGTCTAAAAAGTGCTATAGCGCTAAACCCTTAATTTCTGTGAATTTAATCACAGCTTGGGAGTTTATTTTTCACTTGCGTGAACTTCAATTGAAATCGTTTGTTTTGATCAATTCTTTTTGTTCATTAGCTATCAAGTTTTAATTCATCCGAATTTAGATTATCATCTCTTTTCCATTATACAATATAAAA
>QKHZ01000139.1 GCA_003249795.1 bacterium
CATTAGGAATTGCATCAAGTATATGCTGACTCTGGTTTTCATAAGGAATCGTGTCGCCTGCAAAGAAGATGGCTTTCTTTACCTGATCCAGAAGGATAACGTAACTGAACGAGATAAATTCCCCGCTGCTGTCCTTTTCCAATTCTTCGTGTGCTGCTGGGACTGCGACTAGCCGGATCGATTCTGTGAGTTGTACTTCTTTTTTGCAGGCCAGTTTCGTAAACCGTTTTTCATCCTGCGGAAAAAACTCGGCAATCATCGCACTGGCAGACGGCGGGCAGTAGAACTTTGTTCTTGCATTCGCATGAAGAACGGGGCCGATTGTCTCCGGATCGAAGTGGTCGATATGCGGATGTGTGATCAGGTAGTGGTCGATATCGTCCAGCGACTCCGGTGCGCACGGGATTGGTGTTAGGCGCGTGTGGTCGAGTTTGCTGCGCTTGACGCAGAAGTCAGACAGGTACAGGTCGCACGCGATCCTGACCCCGCCGCAGTCTAGAAGAAATCCGCTTTGCCCCAGCCATGTCAGGGCTGGTTTATTCTGGATATTCATTTGTATTGATCCTTATATGGAAAAGAGGAGTATCCGTGATGGAGTTGCGGGTTAAAAATAGCCGCCCTTTTCCGTGATCTGTTGGATGCTTTCGCCGCTGCGGACCCATTTGAAAATTTCGTTTTCATTACTTTCGATTTCTTCTGCACGCACCAGAACGTCATAAGCGATTTCGCGCGGGACGCACAGCACGCCGTCGATGTCACCGAAAATGATATCGCCAGGACGCACAGTGACCTTGCCGATCTTGACCGGAACTTGATAGTGTGTGATCAGGCAGCGGCCAAGTGACCCGTTGCTTGTGCGGTATTTGTAAAAGACAGGAAATTCCTGTTCAAGAATCTGCTTCGTATCGCGGATGCCGCCTGCGATGACAGCGCCACGCAGTCCCTTGGCAATTGCGGTAGCTGTCATGACTCCACCCCAGAGGGAGGCTTCTGTGTCAGCGCTCGTGTCCCAGACAACCAAGCCTTCCGGTTGCATTTCGTCCAGCATCTTTGCGCGGAATGTCATCTCGCCTTCGATCATGACGTTGGGAGAACTCTTTACGGTGAACGCAATGCCGCAGACTGTCATCTCATCACGCAGTGGCATAATGTCAGACGGCAGGTTCTGGTCGAGCAAGCAGCGCTCACGCATGACATCGTTGATTGCGCCTGTATAGAGGCGTTCGTAACGCTGGCACAGTTCTTTGACCGGGATCGGGAATTCGTTGTTCGGAACGTATTGGCGGCTTTCGATCAGCTTGCGCAGATCCATCATGCCCGCTTCTTTCTGAAATGTCTGTTGGCTCATTGGTCTACTCCTCAGGTTTATTTAATTGAAAAAGTTCACAGAGATATTCGTATTGTAAACGGTTCAGCTCCATTGGCGGTCGTTCGCCCATTCCTTGTCCCATTCGTCGGTCGGTGCCCACGCAGCAGGAAAGTCCTTGTGCAGTTTTTCTTCAATCAGTTTTTCGTTCAGCGCTTCAATCCCGAGACCTGGTGCGTACGGAACTTTGATGAATCCGTTCTGTATCAACGGCTTGGGCAGTCCTGTGACGATATCTTCCCACCACGGAACATCAACCGAGTGCACTTCAAGCGCCATAAAGTTGCGGGTTGCGGCGGCGACGTGGACGGCGGCCATGCAGGCGATCGGGCTTTCAGCCATGTGGATCGCCATCGCCGCACCATAGTCTTCCGCCATGTCACCGATCTTTTTTGTTTCCAGAATTCCGCCGGTACTCAGAACGTCGGGGTGAACAACTGCAAGTGCGCCTGATTCAAGAAGCGGCTTGAAATTTTCTTTAAGATAAATATCTTCGCCGGTTCCGAGCGGGACTGTCGTTGCCTGCGCAAGACGAAGGTTCTGCTCCGTCATCTGCCAAGGCAGGGCGTCTTCCATCCATGCTAGGTTGAAACGTTCAAGGCGCTTGGCGAGTTTGATGCAGTCCTCCAGCGGAATGTGGCCTACGTGGTCGATTGCCAGCGGGATTTCATAACCGATTTCTTCGCGCACTTCAGCCATGTATTGTTCAAGATAATCCAGTCCTGTCGGTGTGATATGGATTCCGGTGAAGGGGTGGGCGGTGTTGAACAGGTCGTATGCTTCTCCCCGCATCGCGCGCGGGTCGATTGAGCCGTGCGGTGTTTTGAAGACGATTTTATATTCTTTCATCTTCTCAAGAAATCCGAGCGGCGCGCTCAGTGCCCCCGGCACTTCCATCAGCATTTCAATCCCGAGATCCATTTTCAGGAAGGTGAAGCCCTGATCCATCCGTTCTTTCAGAGCTTTACCCATTTCGCTTCCGCGACCTTCTGCATCGGTGTCACAATAGATTCTGATTTCGTCACGGAATTTGCCACCCAAAAGTTGCCAGACCGGAACGCCCCACGCTTTACCAGCCAGATCCCACAGGGCGACTTCAATCCCCGAAACGCCACCACCCTGACGGGAGTGGCCGCCGAACTGTTTGATACGCCGGAAAATCTTTTCTACATTGCAGGGGTTTTCGCCAAGGATGCGACTTTTCAGCATCGCGGCGTATGTGCGGCTTGATGCGTCGCGGACTTCGCCGTAGCCGATCAGTCCCTGATTGGTGTAGATCTTGATTAGAGTGCAGCGCTTGGGTGCGCCGTCAATGTCGGCAAAGCGCATGTCGGTGATCTGTAACGTCGATGGGTCAATTTTTTGTGTCATTTGGTTCTCCATATTTAAACGAAGTTAAAAAACATCATCGTGTTGTATTTGATTAAATCAGTGGCATTTCATGCATGTCGAAGCGGTTTCTTGCAGTTGTAAGGCGAGAGTTTCTTTCTTTCCGGCGAAGTCTTCTGTAAAACCCAGCAGCGTGAGAGCGGCGATAACGCATCCATCTGCAGAAACGACCGGTGCCGACATTGCTGATACCCGCCACCGGCTTTCACTGTCTCCGAGACAGACGCCTGTTTGTCTGATTTCATCAATCCGTTTGAGAACAAGCGCAGGATTATTTTTTTCCGGGATATCGTCTTTGCATGATTTTGCAAGTTGCTCAATCGAATCGGATTCTGTCAGAAAGAGCAGGGCGGCACCGACCGATCCTTCGATAATCGGGAACTTTGCCCCGACTTTTCCGCTGACACTGACGGGATTGGGCGATTCTGCCCGGAGAAGCGTTAACTGGTCATCCCCCTGACGGACGGAAAGCTTGCAGGAAAGGCCGGTTTGATGTGACAGCTGTTCCAGTAAGGGCTGCATATGTTCAACCCGGGGAACCTGGTCATAGAGCTTCATCGATGTGCGCAAGATACCAGCCGCCAGATCATACCGGCCGCCTGCGTTTTGCTTGACCCAGTCGCGGTTCTTCAGGGTTTGCAGCACCCGGTAGCAGGTGCTTGTCGTCAGTCCGATTTGCCTGACAAGCTCCTGTTGGGTTGCACCCTCTGTTGTGCCGCCTAAAAACTCCATCAATTGCAGTGCTTTTTCTAAAGATGGAATTGTGTTTTCGTTGTTCATATTTGAAAACTCCGAATTCAGATAATAAAAATATATCTTCAGATTTGAATATGTCAATTTTCTACTTCTGTATTTTTTTAAATATGGTGCATTTATGTTGGCAGGTTTGATGGGAAATCGTAGGTCAAGTGATTAATAATTGTCTAATATACAATAGTTTATGTTGTTCGTGCCGATCAGCTCAGGATAGGCGTTGTTTGGACATTTCTCATTTTGTCTTGTTTTTTATTGAATGAGACACTTTTGCCGTTGCTTTGTTTCGTTCTTTTCGGTACATATTTGAATGAAACATCAACCTCTTCCGTGGGGAACTGTCATTCATGTTTAATCTATTATTTCTATGCTCAGGCAGTCCTGATCGTGTCAAACTTGCACAGGCGATTGCCCGCAACCATCCGGCTGCAGCGAATCTTCATATTCTGGCGGCGACGATTGAACCGTCTGAGGAAAAAGACGAGGAGGTGCGTGCATATGCCTCCCGAGTGGGGTTGGTGCTGGAGCATGAACCGGTGCAGATCTTTGAGCAGATTGACCCCAAGGGGTTGAATCTGGTGATCACGATGTGTGAGAATGCCGCGAAAAACTGCTCGTTGCTTTTGCCGGGGCATCCGGTGCAGGTGAACTGGAGCCTGCCGAAGATGGACGCGGAGGCTCTGGCAGAACGGTTGCAGCAACTGATTGCCGATCTGTTTGAGCGTGGCTACCTGCGTGCGCTTTCATGGGCGAACAGTAAAGCCAATCTGATCCTGAACAGCATGACCGAAGGCATTATCGCTCACGACATGCAACGGCGCATTATTTATTTCAATTCCGCAGCAGAACAGATCACCGGTTATTCGCGCGAAGAGGTGGTCGGGCAGGACTGTCATAACGTTTTCCACGGCCACTTGTGCGGGCAGAAATGTTCGTTCTGCTCAGATACTCCCTCATTTGACCAGACCCGCTATACGATTCAGCTTGTTACAAAATCCGGCGATGAACGTACGGCTGAAATGTCGGTCAAGGCCATCCGAGACGAGAATGGGGTTATGCTCGGTGTGCTGGCATCATTCCGTGACCTGACGCATGAGCAGGAGCTGGCGCGTCGTCTGGGCGAGATGACCAGTTTCAGCGGGATCATCGGGCGCGATAAGAAGATGCTTGAAGTATTTGACCTGATCCGCAGTGTTGCCGATGTCAATGTTCCTGTTCTGATTCACGGGCCCAGCGGTACTGGTAAGGAACTGGTGGCTGCGGCAATTCATAATGAAGGATCGCGTGCGCAAAATCTGTTTGTTCCTGTTAACTGTGGTGCGCTGCCGGAAGGACTGCTTGAGAGCGAGTTGTTTGGGCATGTCCGCGGTGCGTTTACCGGTGCTTCTCGCGATAAAAAGGGCCGGTTTGAGCTTGCCGATGGCGGCACAATTTTTCTGGATGAAATTGGGGATATCTCTGCGGCAATGCAGGTGAAGCTCTTGCGTGTATTGCAGGAAGGGACTTTTGAGCGTGTGGGCGACGCGAGGACGATCCGCACGCATGTTCGTGTGATCAGTGCGACGAACAAAGACCTTCAGCAGGAGATCGCAGCTGGCCGATTCCGTGAGGATCTTTATTACCGCCTGTGTGTTGTGCCAATTGAGCTTCCGCCTCTTCGGGATCGTTGTGGTGATATTCCGCTGCTTGTCGACTACTTTGTCAAAAAACTCGCAGAGCAGGAGAAAATGCCGAAGCTGGCGTTGTCTCCTGGCGCGTTGGACGCACTGTTATCGTATGAGTGGCCGGGAAATATCCGTGAGCTTCAGAATGCCTTGCAGTTTGCGATGGTTAAGAGCCGGGGCGAGCAGATCGAAGTCACTCACCTTCCTCCTCATATCATCAAAACCGTGATCGAGTCGCCTGTTCATGATGGCGGGCGGATGTTTGAGCTGAACCGCGCAATCGGGCTGGGGACGAAAAAACGTAAAAAACTGACGGTTACGATTGTCCGTGAAGCCTTGGCGCAGACGGGCGGTAATAAATTAAAAGCAGCCGAAGTTCTTGGGATCGGCCGCGCAACGCTTTATCGTTTCATTGATAAAACTCCCGAGCTTTCTGATTAACGGGACTTTTTAACTCTTTCATATCCGAGTGTAACATTCAGACTTTCATATTTTCTTCGGTCATTTCAGTTGCGAACGGAAATTTTTGTGTTAGAATAAACTCAATTGATCATTTAAGATAAATTAGATAATTAAGATTGCATCGGCGAAATCGATTCTCAATATGAAAGCGAATTAAGTATGTCTGCGTCTGGGAATACCGCAATTCTGACAGAGGGTTCTGTGAACCGGCATCTGGCAAAGATGACATTGCCGATGATCGGGGGGATGTTTGCGCTGTCGGCGTTTAACATCACCGATACGTATTTTGTCGGCAAACTCGGCGTTGATCCGCTTGCGGCGATGAGCTTTACGTTTCCTGTGGTCATGATTGTCGGTGCGATTGCGATGGGGATCGGCATGGGCGCAGGTGCGGTGATCAGCCGCGCGATTGGGGCGGGAGACACCGATTCGGTCAGGCGCCTGACCACGCACAGTCTGTTGCTGACGATTCTGGTGGTGACGGTTGTTGGGCTTGTCGGGTTGCTGACGATTGATCCGCTGTTTCGTGCAATGGGGGCGACCGAAGATCTGATGCCGATGCTGCGTGACTATATGTCGCTCTGGTATGCTTGCGTTTGCGTTTTATTTGTTCCGATGGTTGGTAATAACTGTATCCGTGCAACAGGCGATACTGTCAGTCCTGCGATTATTATGGCCTCGCTTGCGATCCTGAATGTTGGCATGGATCCGATCTTTATCTTTGGGATGTTTGGCTGTCCGGAGATGGGGATTTTTGGTGCGGCTCTGGCGACGGTGCTGTCGCGCGGGATCGGGATTTTTCTGGCGCTGTGGATTCTGTATCGCCGCCTTCATATGATCACGTTTGAGCGTCCACGGCTGAAGGAAGTGCTGAACTCATGGCGCGAAGTATTCAAGATCGCCGCTCCGTCTGCGATGTCGCATTTACTGGCTCCACTCTCTGCCGGGATCGTAACTGCCATTATTGCAGGATATGGCAATAACGCGGTTGCTGCTGCCGGTGCTGGCGGTCGTATACAGATGTTCCTTTATATGGTGCCGGTTGCGATGGGGACGATTCTCGTACCATTTGTCGGTCAGAATTGGGGGGCAGGACAGACTGAGCGCGCTACCGATGCGTGGGCGAAAAGCAGCCGGTTTAACATGTTTTATGGTTGCGGATTGTTTCTGCTGATGCTGCCGCTAGCTGGGCCTGCTAGCGAATTGTTTACCAATGATCCGGAAGTGATCAGTCTGATGAAGTGGTTTTTGTGGACGGTGCTGATCACCAACGGGTTTCAGCACATCGGTGTGCACTCCGGTTTTATCATGAACGCGATTGGCTATCCAATGACATCATTCGCCTTGAATGCGTTGCGTGCGGTTCTGATTTGTCCGTTGGCATATCTTGGCGGGTTTTGGCTGGACATAGAGGGAGTGTTCATGGGGATTGCTGCGACGCAAGTCGTTTCCGGGATATTGGGCTGGTGGTTGTTGCCGATTCTGTTTGTAAAAGCAATGCCGGCACATAGAGTAGGGCCTGAGGCAGAGCTGGATGCAGAAAGTGGATCATTGGCGATAAGCGGAGCGAAGTGATTCTGTCTCGTCAAAAAGTAGATAATAAGTAAAAACGGCTTCCTGATTTCAGTGAGCCGTTTTTACTATGAATATTTATTATGAACGAAAATTTCTAGGCGCTCAATTGTGCCAGTTTCTGCTGAACAGCCGGGACACGTTCTCGGATGTCTCGGAAGGAAATATCCTGTTCGTAAATCTGGGTGTAGTACTCAAGGGCTTTGTTCAGGCTGTCGGCATCGCCTTTGCTTTCATAGGCCTGGGCTTCATAATAAAGCGGTTCGCGAAACTTGACAAAGAGTTCCAGCCCTTCACGCGCGCGCTTGAACTGTGCGATTGCCATGTCTGTCTGGCCGGTTGTCATGAAGCAGCGGCCGAGGTTTGTAAGGGAAGCCAGTTTGACTTTCGGGTCTTTGGCCGCTTTTTGCAGTTCGCCGATGGCGTCCTCATACTTCTTCACCTGCATATAGAGCGCGCCTAACTGGTAGTGGAACTCCGCTTTCAGCGGTTGAGCCTTTACGCGGCGTTCGTATTCTTTAAGCCGGTAGCTCAGGTCACGTTTGCGCAGGTCGAGCAGTTTCTGTTTGGTGTCTGCATCTTCCGGATCTTTTTCAAGCCGTGAGCGGAACAGATCCATTTGCAGGCGCATAGCCTTCATTTCGACGTCACCCAGTTTGTCACGGATAGAAGAGTCGGATGAGTTGATCTCAAGCGCTTTGTTGTAATATTCTTTTGCGAGTTGATAGCCTTTTGCAAAGTCGTCGAGGTCGAAGGCGATGTCACCGATTGTTGACCAGATACGGTAATCGTCCGGACGTTCTGTAAGGTCATGCTCAAGACGGTAGTTAATGACCTTCATCCGCTGGTCATCGGTTCGGAGTTTTGCCTGGTCAAGTTCAAGCGTTTCTGTTTCTTCAGCATTATTCACAATCGAGCGCGCTCCGCCGCCGCTGCTAACGGCATCAGAATATACATCGGAAATCAGACGCGCCGAGACATCGCGGATATAAGGATCAACGTCTTCATCCGGATCAATTTCCTTGATGCGCTCGTAGCAGCCCAGTGCTTCTTGGCCGCGTTTAAGATTGTCATAGATTTCAGCAAGGGTGTAGAGGTTGGCTGTATCGTCTTTTGCGTATTTGTCTGCAACTTGCTGGCGTTGCCATGCAGCAACTTCCATTAGTTCCATTTTTTCTGCGATAGTCGCTACAAGCAGCATCAGGCCGACATTGTTCGGGTCTTGCGTCAGGCCGCTTTCGGCAGCATCAAGAGCCTTGTCGAGTTTTCCTATGGCGCTCATTGCCGTTGCTTTTGCTTTGGCAATGCCTGCTTTTAATCCGCTGCCGCCGCCTTTTTTCTGTTGGGCGTTACGCATCATTTCCCTGATTTCTGTATCGTCAGGAGTCTCCAGCAAAAGCTGTTGATAGGTTGCAATTGCCAGATCATAATTACGGCGTTCGATTGCATCCTCTGCTTTTTTCATGAAATTCTGTATACGCTTGGAACGGTCAGCCACAGAGCATCTCCTTGTTGATCGGCGGGAAATGGAGGTTCCCACTTAAAAAACACAACCATAACTCATTAATTGTATGGATGATATCATCCCGGTCAAAGAAAAAAAGGATGAAATGGCTGCGATGGGAAATTTGAC
>QKHZ01000235.1 GCA_003249795.1 bacterium
GGGGAACGTTCAAGGGATATGCCGAAGACCTTGATTGGGAATGTGATATTTTGGAGAAGATCAAACCCAAAGCGTGGGAGGTCTTGCCCAAGCGGTGGCGAGTGGAGCGGACGTTTTCCTGTTTTTCGCATTCGTGCAGGTTATCAAAGGATTACGAAATCCGTCTGATACCGAGGAAAACGTCTGCATGATTTCTCATTTTCATAGCCTGCTGAAAAGAGTAATTTATTGAAGATAGGTCCAAAGTCTTTAAGCAACCTAATGACAGGCGGGATGTCTGCGTTTTCACCCCTTCAGGTACTCGATAGTTGGATGAGCCAAACTTAGACTGAAAAAACTCACAACTCCAAAATTATTCATGCTAGCGGAATTTTGAATATCCTCCCTAGCTATTTGCGCGGTTCTCGTATCCAACAATAGAATACAGGAACAACAAACAGTGTAATTAATTCAATAGCCATTCCCCCAAATGACGGAATCGCCATCGGAATCATGATATCAGCTCCGCGGCCGTTTGAGGTTAAGACAGGTAGAAGTGCAAGTAATGTTGTCGCTGTTGTCATCAGACAGGGACGGATACGGCGCTGACCAGCGGCAACTGTCGCTGCCTGAAGATCTCCTATAGATTGAGGATTGTTCGCATCAAATGACTGATCGAGGTATGTTGCCATGACAACGCCGTCATCAGTCGCAATACCGAAAAGCGCAAGGAAGCCAACCCAAATGGCCACGCTCAGATTGATTGTATGGATTTGGAATAATTCCCGCAGATTGATACCACTGATCGTTACATCCATAAACCACGCTTGACCATAAAGCCAGATCATGATGAATCCACCTGACCATGCAACAGCGATTCCGCTAAAAACCAGCATCGTTGTCGTAACTCTTCGGAATTGAAAATATAGAATCATGAAGATCAGGAGAAGCGCGGCAGGCAGAACCAGCATCAACCGTTTTTCACTGCGGAGTTGATTTTCAAATGTTCCTGCAAATTTATAACTTACGCCTTCGGGAAGAACCAGATCGCCACTGTTTATGTGCTGACGCAAAACTTTATTTGCATCTGCAACCACATCACCTTCTGCAATTGCGGATTGCTTATCAAAAAGAACATAGCTGACGAGACTGCCATCTTCACTGCGGATCACCTGTGGTCCTCGGTGATATTGAAGAGACCGCCCATTAATCAGTTCTTTCAGGGGGATCTGTTGTCCGCGACGGTTTGGGATGAGAACTCGCTCGATTTCCTCAATTGAATCGCGAAGTTCTCGCATGTAGCGAATGCGGACGCTATAACGCTCCCTTCCTTCCACAGTCATTGTTGCTGTCATCCCGCCGATTGCAGTTTGGATTATTTTCTGTACATCAGTAACATTCACGTCATAGCGCGCTATCGCCTCCCGGTCGATGACAATTTCAAGATAGGGCTTGCCGATAATACGTTCAGCAGTGACGGCTTCCGATTTAATCGATGGCACAGTCTTTAATATCCGCTCGAATGCAATACCGACTTTCTCAAGATCCTCCAGTGTTGTTTTTCCTTTGCCGAAGATCTTTACGCCCATCGGAGCACGCATCCCACTTTGCAGCATAACGATGCGCGCGGCAATCGGCTGTAATTTTGGCGCTGACGTCGTTCCGGGAAGTTCACTCACGCGAACAATTTCATTCCAGATGTCGTCTGGAGTGATAATTCCCGTCCATGAATCCCGGTCAGGATTCAAGTCTGAGTCGATTGCAGGCCTCCAGAGTCGGAACGCTGCGCCTGCTAGATCGGGGATAAGTTTCCCCTGCCTGTCTCTCTCGAAACTTCCGGCAACCACATAAGGCTTTCCGTCTGGTGCCAAAACAGGATCACCAGCAATATCACGGAACAGATCGGTTTTACTGGTGTCATGCTTAAAGGAGAGGCGTTTCCCGGTTTTGTCGATGATATATTCAGGCTTGTAATTGATAATGGTTTCAATCATGTTGATTGGTGCCGGATCAAGCGAGCTGTCTACGCGCCCAATCTTTCCGACGGCCGAATCGATCTCGGGCAAAGCGGCCAATGCCAGATCCTGTTTGCCAAGCACGTCCATGGCTTCGCCAATTGATGCATGGGGCATGGTGGTCGGCATCAGCAGGAAAGAACCTTCGTCCAAATCGGGCATAAATTCTTTGCCAATGCCGGGAAATGTCTTCTCCATCCATCGCCATGGAGCGCTATTATGCACAGTTTCCTTTAAGCCGATGCCATTTGCGGAAGACGGAATGAAACCGAATGTCGCATCAAATCCTCTCCATGTCATCAGACCAAATAAACATAACGACATTGGAATCAGCAGGAATTTCTTTTTATTCACAAGACACCACCGGAGCATTGCCGGATAAAAATACTGAAATAGCTGAATAAGCCCAAGCAGCCCTCCGATCAATATCGTCGTAAACAGGAAATTGACGAAATAACCCTTCCCTACTCCGAGAGGCAACCAATGGTTTGATAAAAATGAAGTAATCACAAGAACAACAGCGCAATTTGACACTCGAATACAGATTTGTTTCATCTGTTCAGAAAGTTTTTTCTGGAAAATGAAAAAGACCGCCATTGCAGCCAAAATAATCGCGGGCAGTAAACCGCTTTCGATATCCATACTAATTGCCGCCCCCACAATCAGTACAACTGGTTTCAGATACCGCTTCCAAGTCGGTTGCCATTCAGCTTTGTGAAAGAGAGTCATTGCCATCGGCGGAATAATCGTAATGGCAACAATCAGCGATGAAAGAAGTGCGAGTGTTTTCGTGAATGCCAATGGGCGGAATAATTTCCCTTCAGCTGCTTCCATTGTAAATACAGGCAGAAAACTGATAACCGTTGTCAGCACGGCTGTCATGACCGCACTGGCAACTTCAACAGTGGCGCGATAGACAACTTCAATGGTATTTGCCTCTGGAGGCGATTCGTCCAGCTTTTTCAAAATGTTTTCATTGAGAACGATTCCCATATCAACCATCGTGCCAATGGCAATGGCGATGCCGGAGAGGGCGACGATATTGGCGTCGACACCCAAATGGCGCATGGCAATAAAGCACATCAAAACTGCCAGCGGCAGCAGACCGGAGATCAATAAAGAACTACGCAGATTCATCAGCATGACGACAACAACGATAATGGTAACAAGAATTTCTTCGATTAGTGCACGGCTGAGAGTCCCGAGGGTTTCATAAATCAGCCCTGTCCTGTCATAGAAGGGAATGATCGAAACTTTAGATCTGATATTTTTAATGGTTCCGTCTTGTTGGCGGACCGCTATCATTTTTTCAGGCAGAGTCGGAGCAAACGATGCGATTTTGGCTTTAAGACGTTTGATGACATCAAGTGGATTAGCGCCGTACCTTACTACGACAACTCCGCCAACAGCTTCGGCTCCGGCTTTGTCCAGCGCACCGCGGCGAAGAGCGGGGCCGAGTGTTACCCGTGCTACATCGCTGACACGAACCGGAATGTTATCTGTCTCACGCACGACCGCATTTTCTAGATCTGCGATTGTTTTGATAAAACCGATTCCTCGGATTACGTATTCAACACGGTTAATCTCCATCGTCCGTGCGCCGGTGTCAAGATTGCTGTTTTTCACCGCCTCAACAACCATACCGAGACTCACCCCGTTTATTCGCATCGCGTCAGGATCGACATCAACCTGATACTCCTTGACAAAGCCACCAACTGATGCAACTTCCGCGACTCCTTGCACTGCAGAAAGATCATAGCGCACGATCCAGTCCTGTATACTGCGCAACTCTTGCGGATCCCATCCGCCCACAGAAGCACCGTGTTCATCCCTTCCCTCAAGCGTATACCAGAAGACCTGCCCAAGTGGCGTTGCATCGGGGCCGAGTGCCGGTTTGACGTTTTCAGGCAGCGTCGATGAGGGCAATGCATTCAGTTTTTCAAGAATACGTGTTCGCGACCAGTAGAACTCTACATCTTCATTGAAAATAACGTAAATGCTTGAAAATCCGAACATCGAAAAACTTCGGATTGACTTTACTCCGGGAATGCCCAACAGTGCGGACGAAAGAGGATACGTGATCTGGTCTTCAATGTCCTGAGGAGAACGTCCAGCCCATTCTGTAAAAACGATCTGCTGGTTTTCACCAATATCAGGAATCGCATCAACGGCCACTGGGTCACGAGGCAAACCTCCAAGATTCCAGTCAAACGGCGCAGAAATCAGCCCCCATACCGTCAGTGCGATCAGTAGTAACACGACAACGAGTCGGTTCTGCAGGCAAAAGGCAATCACCTTTCCTGTAAAGCCATCTTCCGGACGTGCGAGAGTGTCATTTCTGTTGCTCATGGCTTCCCTCTGCGGCGGTTGCCGGGTGCGTCATTGTCATTGCCGGAGCAATCGTTTGGCGGATCTCTCCACAGCGCAACATAGCCGCGCCATAATATGGATTGTTTACCCTATCCTCTGTCTGAACCCACTCAGCGCCCTTGCCATCGTCCGCCATCGGACAGAACGCAATGCGGTGAGGAAGATTTCCTGCATGACCGAACTGCCTTTCGATTGCAACGATAGTGTCGCTGACAGACAGAAACACCTTGCGTACACCAGCGATGTCAGCCATGTGCATTCGATGCGCAAGTGAGTCCTTCAAGTTGCGCGAGAATTCCATCCACAGCATATGCTCGTCACCTGAAATCTGATTCATCTTTATTTTCCCTAGGACATCAGATAACTGGCTCAGAGCTGCACGCGCATCATTTTCATTGTCATTTGCAAGCGCCTGTTGTACTTTCAGATACGCATCATACAGCGGCGCAAGAGTAACCAAGAAATCTTTAGTGATATTTATTTCTTTCGATTTATCCGCTAGCGCGTTCAGTGACTGGGCATTATGCGTGTTGTCATTTGTTGCGGCATTGTCTGCCGGATTCATCATGCTTGGTTTGGCCAACAGTTGCAGCGCCGAATCTATTTTAAAATTACCGTTGGTAACGACCTCTTGTCCCTCTTTCAAACCAGCATTAATAATATAATCATCACCGGCGCGCAAACCGACTTCAACTTCAACGCCTTCAAATGTTGGTTGTTCATCGTCAGGGACTCGGACGTATACGATTGATCGCTTTCCTGTTGTCAATACTGCTGAGGCGGGGATAACGAGCGGTTCCTTGGCATCCTTTTCGGAAATATAACCGAGTGAGTCCGCTTTCACAAGCGGCATACCGCAGATATCACAGGTGCCGGAAGCATCTTTGATAATCTGCGGGTGCATAGGGGAGATCCACTTGCCTTGCAGGTTATTGCTGATGATTTCGCCACCATCAGCAACACGCGCTTGAACGACTGCTCGAGCAAACATGTTCGGCCGTAACATCCCATCGGGATTCGTCACAACGGCCCGCACATTGATCGTCCTCGTTTGAGGATTAAGGATCGGATCGATAAAGGAAATCCATCCACTAAAAATCCGGTCTCCGTATGCTTCTGTTTTGATCTCTACGGTTTGCCCATACCGCAACCAGCCAACATTACTTTCATAAGCATCAAGTACAATCCAAACAATGGAGAGATCTGCAACGGTATAAATCGGCGATCCTGTTTTGACATATGCGCCTTCCAGTGCACTCTTCTGGATGACAATCCCACTGACGGGTGCATTGATCTGTACAGTTGACTCCGCCTTTTTATCAGAGTCCAACGCTGTAATCTGAGCAGGTGAAAATCCTAGAAGACGCAGTTTCTCTCTTGCAGCGTCCACTGTTTTTTCCGTTGACCGCCGAACAAGCTGGCTGCCGCTTCCTTCAAGATTATTGACGGCATTGATTGCCTGAAGGTACTCTTCTTGAGCAGCGTATAATTCGGGACTATACATCCGAACAAGGTGATCACCTTTACGAACGGGTACACCGACTGAGTCAACAAACAGCCGCTCCAAGCGCCCCGGTACCCACGCGGCAATCGTTTTCAGACGCGTCTGGTCGTAATCGACTTTCCCGATAAGCGGAATTTGAACATCGACAAACTTTCGAGTTACAATTGATGTTTGTATCTCCGCAAGTCGCATCGCATCCGGAGTCATTGTCATCATGCGCTGGCTTTGATTCTGTCCGTTATTTTCCTTTGCCGCAGGGATCAGATCCATCTGGCAGATGGGGCATTTTCCAGGCTCAGGCTGCCTGATCTGCGGATGCATCGAGCAAGTCCAGATGGTTTGCGCCTCAATAGCCTCTACCGGACGAGCAGAAACGTGTTCATCCGATAGAGGCTTTGGTTGAAGGCCACGGCCGATCACCAAACCGAACAGAAAAACAAATCCCCCTGTCAATCCGAGAATCATATATTTTCTGGCACGGCTTTTTGATGCAACCATGAGCGATGCTCCTGTCGTGTTACCGGATTCGTTACAGAATTTTGGAGCGATCCGGCACCTTATACTAATAGAAACCGAATCGTTACAATAATTCACTCTTCAGTATTTTTGTTTTTTTCAGCTTCTTTCTCTTTGTCTTCTTTAATCTGGTTGGCTATTTTTTCTGCATATTTCGCAGGATCTTTCTTCACGGTATCAAGACATGCCTGACAACAGACGTAGAGTTTTTTTCCTTCGTATTCGTAAAACAAGTCTTTGTTGATGGCACCGCCCATCACAGGGCATTCTTTCTGCTCGATCGGAATATCAAATGGAGTTTCTCCAAGCTCAGCCAGTTTTTTTAGAGCAGCCTCCGGATCTTTTTTAACGATATCAATGCATCCGGAACAGCAAACATAAATTCTCTTTCCCTTGGCATCAACATACAGAGACTTGTCAATCCCGCCATTCATGACCGGGCAGGTCACTTGCATTTTCGGTGTCGCTTCTTTTTCCGGAGCTTTCTGCTCTTCCGCTAAATTTACGCCCATACCCAAGGTCAACATTACCAAAAATAAACTAACCAATTTAATCGCACAGGAATAACGATGTGTAAACATGATACACCTCCTTCTCGTTTGACAGAGTTGCTCTCTGCCATTACTGACTTATACGCATATTGCATGCCAAAGTGCATTTGTTTTTATCCGGCAATTTGCGCGGTTTAGTAATTAACAATAAACAACAGATGTATCAGTAACCCAAACATGATACATGAGACACAAGGTTGCTTCTTTGATACAGCATTCACGTGTGTGTGCATACACACAATGACATAACCATATCATTTACACTCAAGAACGATCTGTTTCAGTATAGAGATAGCGGTCAGTCTGCTTGCCCGTCAGCAGTCTGTCGTAAAGATTGTCCGGAGAGCATTTCCAACTCGGCCAGACGAATTGCTTGATCGACGCTTGCTCGTTCTGCCATTAGATGAAATTCCAGCAGCGTCCGTTCTGTATCGAGTAAATCTGCAAAACCGGATGATCCTGCAGAAAAGCCTGCACGGGATGATTCCAGAGCCTGCTCAGCTTTGGGTATGAGTGTTTTCGCAAACAAATTATATTTACGCCCCGCATCATCATAATTGTAAAACGCCATTCGCAGATCAGCTTGAAGCTGGTTGCTTTGCTCCTTCAGGGCGTTCACTGCTGCACTGCGGCTGGCCTGCGCTTCCCGTACTCCGGCCGAATATTTATTCCACCACAGTGGTACAGACATCTCCAGTGTCACCTGAAGCGGGTCTTTGCCGTTGTCAGGAAGATCCGTATCGGTACGCCGATCTGTCTGAATCACACCGATGCCTAAACTGAAATCCGGAAGATATTGTGCGCGGGCAAGTTTCTCGGCCGATTCAGCTGCGCGGATTTTTGCACGTGCCGCATTCAGACCGGGGTTATTCTGCTGCAAAGCTTGAAGTAACTCGGCTTCAGCCAGTGCCGATATTTCCGTAGGCATAGTTTCCGGCAACGGGAGATCAAGATCAGGACTGCGGCCGATCGCGGCATTCAATCGAGCTGCCAGAGCTGGGCGTAGCGCTTGCAGGCTTTTTAGCCGCTCTTCCTGTTTACCAAGCTCGATCTGCAATTGGATCAATGCCGGATTCGAAGTGGAGGCCGCTTCATAGCGAATGCGTACGGCATCTTCGACACTTTTTAATAGCATAAGGTTATCATTAACAACCTGCAGAGAACGACCGAGATAAAAATATTCATAGTATGCTCTGCGGACTTTATAAAACAGCGCGAGTTTTTCAGCATCATACAAATACTTCTGTGAAAGCGCTTCCCGAACTGCTTTGTCAGATGCATTTGTGAGTTTTGTCGGCCACGGCACCATCTGCATGAGAGCATAACGGTTTTTCTGAGGACCGACACGAGTTTCAACTTCGCGGATATAATAGCTGTAGCTGACAGTCGGATTCGGCAATGCCCTAACCTGTGGTGCTTTTTCAACCGCCATTGCCCATTTGTAAAAAGCAACTCGAAGAGATGGATTATTCAATAAGGCATATTGGAGATAATCAGCAAGCGTTGGTTCTTCAGGAAGAGAAATGATATTATCTGCGATCGATTTTTTCTCAAAATCTTCAATGTGTAATGTATGCATTTCATTCGTCAGTTCATGCCTTAGTTCCTGTTCCTGCTGGAGTGAACAGCCACAGCACACGAACAATGACAGCATGAAAAGCGTACGCATCGACATGATGTGTTCTCTCCACTCCAATTCATTGAATAAATCATCTACCCAATACAAATACAATAACACGGAGTTCCTCGGCTTGTCAATTCTATTTCAAGCCAGATGATTCCATTGCGCTAGATAAGATGTTTCATAGTTTAGTGTTGCGCGTTTGCCCTTAACGCCATGCCATGACAAGAGGTTATATTTATACTCACAGATTGGGACGTGTACGAAAGTCA
>QKHZ01000208.1 GCA_003249795.1 bacterium
CGTCTGGTGATGCGCCTTCGACAGGTAAAACGACCGACGCCATGCCATGCAATTCATTCCTGTTTCCCGAAAGTGCAGAGACAATAGAGCCATCCTTACTCACCGCTTCCACCCGCACATCGTCAAAGTCAGCCTCTCCAACAGCGCTGAAAATCGCCAGTGCAATCGAAGCCAGTTTCGCGCCTTCGGGGATATCTACAGTCTTTGTATATTCTTTCCATTCCGGATCAGGCTCTTTCCATACAAAGGGGGCGACATGAATCGTTGTCTGTCCGGGTTTCTGAAATGAAACGGCAAGGCGGCAGTTATGCCATGTTTCCGCACTGCCCGGAATAATCTGCCGCACGCGCGCACGCAGAGAGAAGCGCAACTGTTTATAATCAGAAGAAAGAGTCAGTGATTGCTGACAGAAAGCAGAACCGGTTTGCGCAGCGTTAACCAGCGTCAGATAAGCGGTCTTATCCTCGTGCCGGTTGATCAGACATCCGTCGCCTGAAGATAACCGCCATCCTGGAATGCTGCCTGTTTCGTCCGCGTTTTTTTCAAAACCGCCGTTAACGATCAACGTGTCGGCAGCATGAGAATCACTTCCTGCCCACACCCCAATCCACACAGAAAGCACAACAACCATGATCCGAAACGCGCGAATCTTTTTCATCATCTCTCCTATGCATCTTGTCACGACCTCTTGCCAGTTCAGCAAGGCAATCTGCAAATCCTTCTTTCAATCTATAAACACAACCTCAGATCATGCTCAATCATCACGAATGACAAAGGGCATCTGAGCAATTAACCTGCAAATTACGATGTTCAATAAAGCAGCGGATAAGACTTGATGGCGCTGCCGTAATCGGGTGGACACGGCAGGGACTGGATCTGCCACCAGTCCATCGCCCGGGCGCTGCCGTCAGCAAACCACAGGTTCGCGCGGTCAAAATGCCGCCGATAGATCACCCCCCAGCCGTCAATCGGAAATCCGGATGCACTAAAGCTGAAGATCAGCCACTCTCCCTGACAACCGCCCCACTTTCCGGAATAGCTGTCTCCCAGAAACGGGATTCTTGTGCTAATACTTGTAATCTTCGGGCAGCAACCGTCAGTTGAAACCTTTTCCGACGAAAGGTGGGCATTCGCATCGCGCACACCGAAAGCAAACGCGGTTGAGTTCTGGCCAGCCAGATATGTCCTGTCCGCATAGGTATAGTCCTCTGCAGGCGGCGGCATTTCCGGACACTGAAAAACGACGGAAGACGGAATGAGTGCCGCCCGATAAATCTCTATCGGATTCGATCCGATCCGGCAATCCGGCAGGTACCCGCAGTTCATCATCGCTGTGGGCCAGCGCCGATGCGGCGAACTCAGGTACGCTTCCCAATAGCGATTGGAAAACATGAAGCCTTTGTTATCGTCTGCATAACAGATCATGGCAATACCGCATTGTTTCAGATTATTGACGCAACTCAGCTGCCGCGATGCCAGTAATGCCTTTTTCACGGCAGGCATCAGAAGTGCTGCCAAAACCGTAATGATGGAAATCACGACCAATAACTCAACCAGCGTGAACGCCGAGCGGCTGCCGAAAAATCTCTGCCGCCGGCCGGCTTCGAACAGTGGAATCTTTGGTGGCAGCGAAGCCCCAGCATTGTCATAAGCCGCACCATTCCGGCGGAACTGATGATCCGTCACCATAATCTCTTCCTTTCTAACTTCCGCGACCGCAACGGGATAGCCCGAAATCTCTGCCAGCAACCGCTTTTCGACAGACTCGTCAATCAACCCTTTGGTTTTCGCAAAGCCGACTGTTTTTACCCACAACCGGTTCATCACCAGATCCGGCTTCATATCAATTAGTGTCCGGCATGGGGTTGTTACGGTAAACCCTTGCCTAATAACGAGATCAATCTCTTCGAGTTTCTGATAATGAACGATACCGCAGTCAGAACCACGCCGCACGCGAGGCGAATCAATCGTCACATGAATTTCACTTGACGGCGTAGACATCAGACCATAATAAGCCAGCGCACTCTGATGACTGATGACAACCCGCGCCCCGCCATAACGATTTAAACATTTTAATGACAACAGGTTGAATTCACTCTCCAAAGAATCTGAAAAGCCGGGAAGACGGAAAATTCCGCGCGCAACCCGCAGCCAGTTCCCACTTTGCACGTGATAGGCGCGAAGGGGCTGTGAATAACCGGCTCGTTCTGACTGTTGAGCAGTAAAATAGCCATACTGTTTCTCGGCTATTTTACGCAACTCCTTTTTTATCAGCATATAACGATGATATCCTTAT
>QKHZ01000264.1 GCA_003249795.1 bacterium
CAAATTGGAAAATATTTTTGGCCCTCCCCCCAAGCGGGATACCAAACCGCCCGATTGGGCAAACTGAGCAGCATACTGCTGCACCTTTATTCGCAAGTCGTAATTGTAATCAACATGAAATAAAAACAGATGCGGCAAAACATACCGCCAATACTGTGTGTTGAATTACTTCAATGCGATTGAATGGTGACTCACTATATAGGTATTGGATTCGCTGCGAAGCTCATTGCCTTATAAAAGAAAATAGTAAACTTTTTGATAAAGATAACACTACCGCATTGCGGCAAGCAAAATAGGAGAGGAATATGGCAGGCCATTCCCATTGGGCGGGGATCAAACACAAAAAAGCAATTAACGACGCCAAGAAGGGCAAAGTTTTTTCGAAGTTGGCGAAGCTCATTTATACAGCGGTCAAGGAAGGTGGCGGTGGCAATCCTGACGATAACCCGCGCCTGCGTTTGATTCTGGAAAAGTGCCGTGCGGCAAACATGCCCAAGGACAATGTCAAACGCGCGATCGACAAAGCGAGCGACAGCGGTGCAGGTTACGAGTCGATGACCATTGAAGGCTATGGACATGATGGTGTTTCGATCGTTGTCGAAGCGATGACAGACAATACCAATCGCACGGGTCCGGAACTGCGGACAATTTTTGACAAGTCAGGCGGCAAGGTTGGCAAACCCGGTTGCGTGACGCATGGTTTTGAGCGTTGGGGTGTGTTTACCGTCAGCAAGGAAAACTCAACGGAAGAGCAGCTGATGGATGTGGCGCTTGAGGCCGGTGCAGAAGACGTCGTTGATGACGAGGATGTTTTTGAAGTCCGTTGCCAGCCGACGGATTTTGTCGCGGTTGGTGAAGCGCTGGCGGCGGCGGGCGTCAAGACGGAAGAGAGTGAGATCAAGCTGATTCCGTTGAACACGATTGAGGTCGGTCTGGAGTCTGCGCGCAAACTGATGAAGCTGATCGATAAGCTCGAAGACCACGAAGATGTGCAGGACGTTTACCATAACTTCGACATCAGCGATGAAGTCGCTGCAGAGCTTGAAAAAGACGCCTGATTTGTTTTTAACGGATTGAACATCAGGCGAATGAAGAGTTGATTATAAAAGCGGCTTGCGGATTAGATTCCGGCAAGCCGCTTTTCATGTTTATACTGACGACAGCACAATCGGATGTGCGTTATCCGCGAACCTGTAACCGCTGCATGTGCTGCATGGCTGCATAGGCTGCCGATGCGAAGTGTCCGCCACCTCCGGAAGCGGGACGCTTGGGCGGTATCTGTGCAGGCTCAGGGATTTTTGCAGCTGCAGGTGCAGGTACTGTATGCTGTGGGATTGCCGGTTGAGAGGTGGCTGTTTCCTTTGGGGTTTCAGTCAGTTCAATGTTTTCCGCATGTTCAGTTTCGCTTTCACTGGCGTTACTGTCCATTGCACCCATCCAGCCCTCACGCAGATTCCGGAAAACTTTCTGAACTTCCTCAAGATGGCTAATGTCGTGTTGCATGTTTGCGTCCACGAGCCGCTGCATGCAATAGGAGTAGAGCCGTCCGAGGTTGATGGCGATGTCTTCTCCCTGCTTGAAGTTCAATCCGGAGAACAGCTCCATCAGGATGGCATTTGTGCGGCGGATGGCGTTGTGGCTGGTTTCGTATTCCTTTTCAGCAATAGCTGCTTTTGCCTGTTCACAAAAACGGATGACGCCATTGTACAGCATCAGAACAAGCTGCTCGGGTGTTGCGGTTCGCACCTGCGTGCGAAGATATTGCTGCTGTGCAGGATTTGCCATGAACTCCCTTTCCTGGTCAATCGCGTGCAACCCAAAATGTTTTGCCAGACGAGTTTCACTAACAATTTATCAAATAGTTAATCAGATCGTAAGCTAGGTTCTCGTGTCAGGTATGATAGATTATCGGTGGTGATACCCGAAGCTTGAGGACTCTTTGTGCTTGAATCTCATAACCTATTATTTAAAAAGATTTTAAGTAAAAAAGAACTTGTAGGCTCTACCTATGGGCACGCTCGTAACCACTATATATATTGTAAAATGCCAGCTGGATGAATGCCAATAAGAAACACTTATGTAATTGCTGAATCTTCTGCATACAATAGATAGGCGTCTGTCAGGCAGATCGGCATCAGAGGAAATATGGGAAAGTTTCGCGTTTGGTATCTTAACGGGCTGTTTGCGATGGGTCGGTATTTTACGGTAGGGTTGTTATTGTGCTTTGCGCTTTATCTAATGGAACTGATTAAAAGTTGTCCATGGCCGTTTTCAAAAGAGCAAGTCAATATAGCGGAATTAATGGATAAAGAACCGATCTTTGTTTTGTTTTATTGGTCAGTAGTCTTTGTATATGTGCCAATTGCCTTTTATGTGATATCGCAGGCGACGAATCAGCTGAACAGGCCATTATGTAATGACAAAAAACCAGAGTAAGGGTCTAAGAAAAGAAACAAAGGGGAAAAAGGTTTGTTTATCTAATCTGATTGCTATTGACGTTATTTGTTTTTATTTTATCAGCCAGCATCTTTAAGTTGCCCATTGCGCGTGCTGCAAGAGCGCGGGTGATTTTATCGGAGATTTCATCAATATTAAACGGCTTAGCCAGAACATCATAAACAACATCGGTAACCGTATCCGGCAACATATCGCTTGAATTGCGGCCGGTAAAAACAAGCGCAATCGGTTTCGGTTCGATCGCCAGTTTTTTAAGTTCCTGAAGGAAAGTGGTGCCGCTCATCTTCGGCATCTGCAAATCAACCAGAACCATGTCAATCCCGCCCTTTGCAATCCGGCGCAGGGCCTCGGTACCGTCGTCAGTCAAAACCGGTCGGCAGTTCATCCGGACAAGAACCATACTGACGACATTGCGAATATCAACCTCATCATCAAGAATCAGTATTGTTGATTCATTAACCAGAGCGTTTTTCTCTATCGGTTTTGCGGAGGCAAAAGTATCTTCTGTCCTGATCGGCAGGGTGATGGTGAAGCAGCTGCCGTCTCCGACCTGGCTTTCGACCGTGAGTTTGCCTTCGTGTTGCGAGATGATCGTATGGCTGACGCTGAGGCCGAGGCCGGTTCCACGGACAGCTGCCTGTGGCGAATGGTTGTCGGCGTGTTCGCCTTTGGTCGAATAAAACGGGGTAAAGATTTTTGTCAGGTTTTCAGAACGGATTCCGCAACCGGAATCGCGAACCCGCAACCAGACACGGCTGCCGGTAAAGCCGCTTTCGACTTCGATAATCCGCTCGGGCTGATCGATTAGCGCATGTTTTGCATTAACCAGAAGGTTGAGTACAACCTGGCTGATCTGAGAGTTGTCCATCATGGTCTTTGGAACCATTGGCAGGGTGCTGATAATTCTGACGCCTTCGCTGGAAAATTCATTTTCAACAAGGTCCAATGTTTCGCGGGCAATGTCGGAAAGCGAGTACAATTTTCGGCGTGCTGCGTGCCGTCCGGAGAATGAGAGTAGATTCTGGGTGATATTTTTCGCACGCTGCGAGGCTTTGAGAATCGGGTCGATATACCGGTGCATGCGCGAGTCACTGTCGGATTTGGCGAGTTCCGCATAGCCGAGAATAATCGCGTTAATATTATTGAATTCGTGCGCTACGCCTCCTGCGAGCGTACCGACTGCTGCCATCCGTTCGGCACGGATCATGCCCTCTTCTGCCTGTTTCTGCTCTGTAATGTCGAGGATTGTTGCGACCATGCGTGTCGGCTCACCGAGTTCTGTTCGTTCGACCCATCCACGAGAGAGCACATGCCTGACTTCGCCGTCGGCACATTGTATATCATATTCAAGGTCGTATGGTGCTTTGCCGCTCAGGGCATCCTGAAATGCCTGCGCGACGGTCTCGCGGTACTCGGGTGTAACCAACTCATCCCATCCACCAGCTGGAATTCCGTTTGTCTTTTCATATTTCAGAATGCGGAACAGTTCGTCCGAGCCCTGATAAACGCCATTCTCCCAGACCCAGTTTCCAAGTCGGGCCAGACGTTGGGCATCGGCAAGCATCGCTTCACTGGAGAGGAGTTGCTCTTCAGCGCGTTTGCGTTCCTGGATATCCTGTCGCAGCTGTGCGTTGATTGTGCGAAGTTCTCTGGTTTGCATCCGCACCAGATCCTCAAGATGGTTCTGATATTCCTGAAGTTCGTGTTCGATAGTTTTGCGTTTCTGGATGTTTTGGAACAGGTCTATGATCACTCCGCTCAAAAGTGCGATCAGCAGAAAACCGGCAATCACCAGAACCGTCTGTGATGTTTCCAGCGTCGCGTACAAGTGATGATCCAGAAGGTGGTACAGTCGCCAGCGCGTGCCTTCGATCATTGTGGATTCGACGACATAGGGCTGTTTATTCAATTCGATTTTTGTCATGGTTTGATCAAGCGGCAACAGTTTGAGTGAGGCCGGGTCCGGAAACTGCCGTTCAATGCGGATGCGGCGCATACTTTCGTTATCAAGCTGTCTTGTAGCGCATAAGAGAAGCTCTGGAACATTGGAGCAAAATACAATCCCGTCATCGGAGGTGATGATTGTTGTGCCTTCAGAGTGTGCGACTGAACTCTGGATATAGTCCGAATTTGTTTTGATGACAACGACGCCGACCGTTTGCCCGTTGGTGACAATCGGGGTGCCGAAAAATATACCGAGTGCATCTGTTTTCACGCCGAAGGCCGGATAAACGATTGACTGTCCGCTCATCGGAATTTTATAATATGGCCGGAAGCTATAGTCGACTCCGACAATGTCATGGACTTTGTCATAGGTCGATGCGACAACGATCCCGTTTTTATCAAGCAGATAGACAAATTCTGCATGGATGGTGGACTTGACCGCTTCGAAAGCGACCAGCGTATCTTTTCGGGCATCGCTGTTATTTTCATCCTGGATCAAATTTCGCACGTGTGGTTCATGTGTCAGAGAAATACCTGCGCTTTGAATGAGAGTTATTTGAGTTTCGATACTTTTGCAGAGGCTGGCCGTCATTGTTTTCTGGATGTTTTTCTGGTTTACACCACGCAACAACTCCACGGCCCAGTATGCATTTGCACACAGGACACCCAGAATTACGAGCCACAAAGCCCCGTTGATACGGCGGTTCAGATGGCGGAATCGCATGAAATCTCCGACCTAGATCCCAACGACAGCACAAACGCTTCCAGTATTACCCAACGATAATTATAACTATATGGCAGAGCAAATTTTTCGCAAGAAAATGAATGGGTAGAAAACAGTTTCTTTTGTCGGGATATCGAACGGAGAAAGGTGCTGGACAATCAGTTGCATCAGACGTATGCTACTGTACTGGACAAGATGTAAAGTTTTATCATACACAAGGGATATTCAGCATGACAACTGTCGACGGGGCACTCAAAAAACAATACGACAGCTTTTATGACGGCCAGTCTGAATGGCGGAAGATCGGTGCGCATGATAAGATGCAGAATATCTTGTCATTGTGCAGCGCGTTGCCGCATGAGAAGGTGCTTGAAATCGGTTGCGGTGAGGGTGCAATCCTTCAGCAGATGTCTGACCATGCTTTTAGCAAAAACCTGCACGGGGTGGATATCTCCGAGAGCGGCGTCGCCAGTGTCCGCGGGCGGAAGATTGAAGGCCTGCAGGAGGTGCAGGTGTATGACGGTTATCATCTGCCGTATGAAGACGGGGCGATGGATCTGGTCATTTTGAGCCACGTTCTTGAACATGTGGAATACCCGCGGATGCTTTTGCGTGAAGCGTCTAGGATCGGGCGGTATCTTTTTATCGAAGTGCCGTTGGAGCACAAGTGGGGGCTGGGCGATTATGTCGACGACGGCGTCGGACATATTAACGCATACTCCCGCTTTGGTGTCCGGCGCGAGGTGCAGACCAGCGGATTGCGGATTCTTGACGATGCCCTGACGATTCCGTCTTATGCACAACACACATTTCACGGCGGTAAAAAAGGTGCGCTGCAATACTGGATCAAGCGCATCGGACTGTCGTGCGCACCGGCGGTTGCATCGCAAATGTTCTGTTATTACTATGCGGTTGTATGCGAAAAAGAGGCGTAGGTGTTTGCCACGATTTTTATCGATATACTATATCAAATGAATAAATCACAGCCGGAAGATTTTCTTCCGGCTGTTTTAATGGTTGTGCGGTTAAGCGCATAATATGAGGACTGCGTATTTTCTTATGCAAACAGTTTGTTGTCGACACGGCTCCAGAAGGTTTTGCCCCATTCTGTTTTGGCGTCATCCCAACGGTCAGCCTCTTTCTTGAGGGTTTTACGCATGGCAACAACTCTGTTTTGCTGAGCCGGGTTGTTGGCGATGCTGTTCATTTCCCAGCGGTCATTTGCAAGGTCGAAAAGTTGTGTAGCCACGTGTCCGTTTTCGGTGGCGTATTCGATCAACTTCCAGCCGTCTTTTTTGAGGCTGCGCTGGAACTCCGTATAGGCAAAAAGAAGTTCGTCTCGGATCACCGCTTTCTCGTCGGTAAAGCAGGGAGCGAGGCTTTTGCCTTCGACCGAGTCCGGCATCGGCACGCCGCACAATTCGCATAGGGTCGGGTAGATATCGAGCAGATAGCATCCGGTTTCGCATTTGAATCCTTCACCGACTCCGGGACCGGCAAAGACCAGCGGAACACGCACGCTGTGTTCATAGCAGTTCTGTTTGCCCATCAGTCCGTGCTGGCCTACAGCGAGGCCGTTGTCGCCGGCAAAGACGATGATGGTGTTGTCGAGCATATTTTTCTGTTCCAGAACGTCGAAGATCTGGCCGAACTGGTCGTCGAGGTGGCTGATCATCGCATAGTATTCTGCGATGTGGCGGCGGATTTCATCCGGCCTGCGTGGAAATCCCGCCAGCATCTCGTCGCGGATATTAAGCGCGCCGGTGTCGAAGGAGTGTCCCCCGCAGAAGTTCGGCGGCAGCGTCACGTTTTTCGGATTGTACATCTGCCGGAACTTGTCGGGCATTGAGCGCGGGTCGTGCGGCGCAAGAAACGCAACGTAAGCCAGAAACGGCGCGGTGTCATTATAACTTGCGAGCCAGTCTTTAACGCAACCGGCGATGGTATCGGTCGAGTGTTCCCCGCTTCTGATGTGGTCGGCCTCGATGCAGTTGACCGCATTACTTTGTCCCGGATGTTCGATTCTGCGGATGAATTTGTCATAATTTCCACTCGGATCGTAGTGATAAGCCGGAACGTTCCAGTGGTCGGCCATGCCACCGAAGTGGATTTCATCGCCTTCGTCAAACGAGCGGTTAAACGCTTCTCGTCCGTTGTGCCACTTGCCTGCGCCGAAGGTGCGGTAGCCTTGTTTCTTGAAGGCTTGACCGAGAGTAATGTGGTCGAGCGGGATTGATTCGCCTGCGCCCTGCAGGTGAAACAGAGTGCGCCCCGTATGCAGCATCGCACGGCTCGGCATGCAGACGGCGCCGCTGGTGCCGCAGGGGATGTGTGCGTGGGTAAAGTGCGTGCCGCGCGCGACGAGTTTGTCCATATTCGGGGTGATGATCTCGGGGTTGCCAGCAGCGCCCAGTGCGTCGAAGCGCTGGTCGTCTGTAAAGAGGATCAATACATTCTTTTTGCTTGAATCGGACATCTGTTTCTCCTTTGGGATAGATTAGTCTTTTCCGATAACTTATATTTACCGTATAAAATGAGTTATTGGCAATAACAGACAGGGACATTGCATGTCATTTTCGGACATATCCGGCACAGACGATTCCGGTTGGACATCCTATCTGGATGCAGTAAAAAAAATTCCGCTGCAGGCGAACTTGCGCGTGCATACGTGTTTTCGCCTGACGGTTTCGCCGGACTGGCGGATTGTGGGGCGCGAGAATCCGGATCTGCATCTTTTGCTGGTTTGCGGCGGACACGGCGAGTATACGGTGCGCGGCCGTCGGATCGAACTCCGGCGCGGCGTGCTTGTTTTCGTAGGCTCGGGCGTATTTCATTCGTCGTCTGCCGATCCGGATGACTTGCCGCAGATTATCCCGATCCGGTTCGGGCTCTATGGCAACCGGAATCCGCAGAAGATGATCCCGCATTTTCTGCCGGTTGCGTTTCAGGTGCAGAACGCGGACATGACCCGGTATGAGCCGCTGTTCAACCGCATTGCCGATTGCGTGATGCGGCAGAATCCGTTTGAAAAGGATCTGCCCAGCAGTCTGTTACATCAGGTTCTGGTTGAATTGATCCGGGAGCGAGAGTCGTCATTTCAGGATATCCGGATCACGCGCATTCGCCAGAGGATCGAAATGAATCCGCAAGAGCGGGTTTCACTTGAGTCGATTGCTGAAGACGAGAGGATCTGTCCGCGGCATCTGCGGCGGTTGTTTGCCGAAGAAACGGGGATGAGTCCGGCTGAGTACCGCATCCGCGCACGGGTGACCAAAGCCAGACAGTTACTTCGCGAGAGTAACCTGTCGGTCAAGGAGATTGCCGCAGAGCTTGGCTACACCGATGGCTTTACCTTTTCGCGACAGTTCAAACAGGTCAGCGGCCTTTCACCAACCACCTACCGCCAACAGTCGATCGCGCTGTTTTAATGTGTTGACTGAGGCTTGTGACCGCGCGCGCATCGGAATTGCCGTTGCAACGAGAATCGCATTACGCTATGCTACCAGTAAGGGCAAAACGGCGGAACTCTTTCATGATTACATTTTGTAAATATCTATTGGTCTTTAATCTTCTGATATTAGCTTCCCTTGGTGTGCTCTATTTTGGGAATCTTGATATCAGTGGAGGCAAT
>QKHZ01000093.1 GCA_003249795.1 bacterium
AATCTGCCCGGGCATGCGGATATCGGTAATGACAAGCGGGAATGGATCTTTATAGCAGAGAGAAAGCGCAGACTCGGCGTTTTCACATGTGACAGGATCATGGCCGCGATACCGGATAACATCCGCCAGCACTTCAAGTGTCTCTTTGCTGTCATCGACCAGAAGTACACGCATCGCGCACCTTGTTTATTTTCCAGATTCCGGTTGTGGTTCCAAGGTTGATATTGTGCCGCAGATACAGGGATTTGTCAAACAGGTAACGGATCGCATTCGGATTTGAAATAGAGACGCATTCACAACCGTCTGTGGGTCATGCGCTTATTCATGTAAAACCGGTTGGGATTTACTGGCGGCAACCTCATCACTGACTAGCGGAACGGTAAAGGTAAAACGCGCACCGCGGTTATGGATATCCTCGGCCGTGATACTTCCGCCCCAGCCTGAAACCAGCGTATGCACAATCGCCAGCCCCATGCCCATTCCGCGGCCTGCTTCCTTTGTCGTGAAGAACGGGTCAAAAATATTGTCAGAATGCTCGCCCAATCCCGGGCCGTTGTCTTCGATCATAATCTCCGCGACATCCTGCAACTGCCGTATTGTTAACGAAATCTCTTTCGGCAAGCCGTCCGGAGTCGTAAATTCATCCAGCGCGTCGCGGGCATTACCGACCAGATTGAGCAGCACCTGTCCCATCTCCAGCCGGTCAGCACGAACAGGCTTGGATGAACCTGTTGTTTTAAACACAATCTTGCGCGCTTCAAGCTGGCTGCCGATCGATGATTTTAATTCATCCAGACATGCCGACAGATCAACCGGAACAAACTCGCGCTTTGCGTCATTTCTCACCAGCATCCGCATGTGTTTGACAATATCGCGCACTTTTTCAATTTCACGACTCATGATCTTGAGTTTTTTGAGAACCATTTCACGGTCAAGTGTTCCGGACTCGGTCAGAAACATCTCCAGCGCGCTTGCATTCAGCTGCATGACATTCAGCGGATTATTGATCTCATGCGCAATGCCGGTCGCAAGCGTCCCCACTGCCTGCAACCGGTGAAGCCTGCGGATGTGTGACTGCGCCTGCTCCTGCCGGGTCAGCATGTCGTTAGCCGCCGACTCAAGCTCGGCCAACTCATCCGAACCGGTCACCGTGACCCGCTGCGACAGGTCACCGGAAATACCGATCTCCTGCAAACGCTTTGCCAGCGCACGCATCCGGTCGAGTGTCCACTTCTGCATTAACAGGATAATGACAAGGCAGGTGTTGATCCCCGCAGTAAGCAGGATCAGAAGCCGGATTGTCCAATCGCCTTCCATACGTTAATTTCCATTTTTCATCCGGCGATTGCACAACCCTTTTTTGACCGGCAATACAACCTCAGGACATGATATCGCGAAACGCCGTCGAACGGTTACGCCCCGTTTGTTTGGAATGGTACAACGCCTGATCTGCAGACTGAATCAAGGCCTCTGCACTGGTGCCGTCGCCCGGAGCGGATGCGATCCCGATACTGACTGTGACCTGAAAAGAGTCATTGAACAACTCTTCTGTCTGTTTGCGAAGGCGCTCTGCAAAGAAATACGCGTCACGATCTTCTGTCTGCGGCAGGCAAATGGCAAACTCCTCGCCTCCGTAACGCGCAGCAATATCAACAGAGCGCAGGTTCTGATTGATCAGCTTGCTCATCTGCCGCAATACACTGTCGCCCACAGGATGCCCATGCATATCGTTCACAAGTTTGAAATGGTCAAGATCCATCATCAGCACCGAGAGCGTGTGACCGTAACGCTCAAAGCGCTTGACTTCTTCGCGTAGCTTTTCCAGAAATGTCGTGTGATCATACAGACGCGTCAGGTCGTCTTTGACCGCAACCTCGGCAACAGTGGCCATACTCGGCTCAGACACCAGAACCGGAAATTCAAGAACCTGCTCGACCGTCGTCAGATAATCCAGCGTTGCCACCGAAATATTGACCGTCCGACCGAGTTGATGGGACAACTGTTTTTTATGGATCAGAATGGAGTGCCACAGCGTCTGCGCGCGCCGCGGCAAAAACAGCTTGTGACAAAGCGCAAACAGAAAGTCGACGTAGATCCGATCGCCACGGCGTTTTTTCATCTCCGACAGACGCTCGTTGTCTTCGTCGTTAAGGACACAGTCTCCCGCAACCGCCGCCACAAACCGGACTGACAGCATCTTCTCATCCAGAAGACGCAGCAATTGGGTTTTCGCTTTGGTTCGGCGCGAGAAGCGCCCGCTTTCATTTGCCTTCAAGTTCAACCTTCTTTTCCTTCCGGCTCTCGCGGTTCGACCAGCTCTCCAGAACAAACACGAGAACCACACCGATTACCATCAACACAATCGCGGCAACCCACTGCGGATTACTTCCCGCGACTGTAGTAGTTTCTGTCACCATTTCACCGACACCCTTTGTTGCATTATGCACGGTCTGCATATATTCCTGTGCATAGGAAGTCGGCCACACGTTCTGTTCGACCAGAATTTTTTCTTTGATGCCCTTGCTGCTCTGATACACAAGCGTTTCGACCTGTTGCTTCCACGGCCAGATCTTGCGCATCGAACCGATCATCAGCCCTGTCAGCACCGCCATCGTCGCGTCATGCCAGTTATTGAGCGTCCAGCGCAGCACCCGCACAAACCCCGTCAGCCCGACGATCGACCCGACAATATAGACAACGATGATCGACAGACTTTCAACTGAGAACGGATTTTTCACAGCTCCCAGAATATACATATACTGGCCGAGAATCAGGAGCAGGAACGATCCGCTGATTCCCGGCAGGATCATCGCGCAGATCGCAATGATCGCACAGATGAAGATAAACCACAGCGCGTGCGGCGTCTCCACCGGAATCATTCCCGTGAAATAATACGCGGCCACAGCACCGGCAATTACCTGCACCACGCGCAGTATCGACCACTTACTTGCGTGGGAGGCTACAAAATAAATACTCGATAATATCAGCCCGAAAAACAGCGACATCGTCAGGACAATCTCGTGCTCCATCAGATAGTGCACAAGTTTTGCCGAGCTGATAAAGGCTGCCACGATCCCTACCAGCAAGCAGACGATAAAGCGCAAATGCACCCGCGCCAGCGCCTCTTTTATTTTACCTGAAAAAATCAGTTTGAGAAATTCCGTATCAAAAGAAGCGACCGCCGCCAGCAAAGATTCATAAATTCCACTGATAAACGCCATCGTCCCGCCGGAGACCCCAGGGATGATGTCAGCCGTTCCCATACACACACCCTTGACCGCTAGCGTCACGGCCTCACCCGTTGTTTTCGGACCCGGTGTCGAGAACAGCGCTTCACGCCATGTTTTTGGCGCAGCATTAGTTACTTGTTCGGTTGCGGTTGTTTCATCGCTCATTTCTCTTCCTTTAGAATCGCAGCCATCTCGGCTAATAACGTGTCAATTTCTTTATCGGTGCCGACGGTAATCCGAAGGCAATCGGCAATCTGCGGCGTGCTGAAATAGCGAACCAGAACTTTTCGGTCTTTCAGCTTCAGATACATTTTTTCAGCATCATACTCTGTCAGCCGCACCAGCACAAAGTTGGTCTGGCTCTCATACGGGCAAGCGCCAAGTTCTTTCAGCCCTTTGATCAGCCGCGTCCGAGTTGCCTTAATCTTTTCTATATTCGCATTGAAATACTCTTGGTCCCGCAGCGCTGCGGCAGCTCCCACCTGCGCCACGCGGTCCAGATTATAATAATCTCGCACCTTGTCAAACTGGCTCATGATCTCGGTCGAGGCAATCCCCAGACCTACACGCAGACCGGCCATCGAGTAACTTTTACTGAGCGTACGGACAATCACGAGATTCGGATAATCCTTCAGCAGCGGAATCGCCGTCCATTCACCAAAATCAGCATACGCTTCGTCAATAACAACCAGCGCGGTCTCCGGTGCCGACTCCAACAGCTTGACGATCTCCTCCGGCGTAAACGCGATGCCGCTCGGTGCATGCGGACTCGGCAGAAAAATCAGCTTCACATCCGACAGATCCGGCAGCGGCGGCAACCGGAAATCCTTCCCGAACTCGATACTGAGAACATTTGCCCCTTGCACAGCCGCGAGTGTTTTATAAAACGTAAAGCCCGGTGTAAACACCGCGATAATATCACCCTCACCCGCACAGCTCTGGCACAAAATCCGCAGCATCTCATCCGAGCCGTTGACCGCCATCACCTGCTCAGGCGCAACGCCGTACAACTCCGCTGCCGCTTCACGCACGATCCTGTTTGAACTTTCCGGATAAACCCCGACTTTGCATAACTCCGCCTGCATCGCTGCGAGAGCCTTTGCTGACGGCGGATACGGATTTTCATTCTGGTTTAATTTGACATACCCGCCATCCTCCGGCTGTTCGCCCGGGATGTATGCTGACATTGCCTGTACTGCGCTTCGAATTGCCCTGTTCATTGCCCTTGCCTTTTATATCGACCACCGGAATTCAGATCCCGATGAATCTTTTGTTATCTATTTGTTTTACTGACGCTTATTTGAAATTTTCAGCTGCGTCCCAAATCATCCATCCGGACTTTGACCGCGTTTGCGTGCGCCGTCAGCCCTTCGATTTCGGCCATATGCAGGATATGTCGGCCGGTTCGTGCCAGCCGCTGCGAGGAGTAACGGATCACCGAGATGTCTTTGACAAAGTCATACACCGACAGGCTTGACGAAAACCGCGCAGCACCCGCTGTCGGCAGTACGTGATTTGTTCCGGCAAAATAGTCACCAATCGGTTCAGACGAATACGCGCCCATAAACACGGCACCTGCGTTCTGCACATCAGCCAATAGGTCGTCACCGTTTTCGCAGATAATCTCAAGGTGTTCCGGAGCAATCTGGTTACTGCCCCAGACCGCTTCAGACAAGTCTTTACAAATAAAGATCGCGCCGAAATTCTTGAGAGACTTTTCGATCGCATCCTTGCGGCTGAGGTTTGCCGCCTGCCGCTCAACTTCAATCTTGATCGCTGCGGCCATGTCACGGCTGTCAGTAAAGACCACGCCGGACTCAAATCCGCTGCCATGTTCCAGCTGGCTCATCAGGTCTGCAGCCACATACCGCGCCGGCGCCGACTTGTCCGCAATCACAACAATCTCACTGGGTCCAGCCAGGGAATCGATCCCGCAGGTTCCGAACACAAGACGCTTTGCCATATTCACATACGGCCCGCCGGGGCCGACAACCTTATCCACCTTCGGAATTGTGTTTGTCCCATACGCCAGCGCGCCGACTGCATGCGCACCGCCCACGCGGAACACAGCCGTCACTCCAAGCAGTTTTGCCGCTGTCAGGATATGCGGGTCAACCGTCCCGTCTTTACGCGGCGGGGTGACGACATAGATCTCTTCGACACCTGCAATCTGCGCCGGAATCACATTCATCAAAAGTGAGCTGAACAATGGTGCAGACCCGGCAGGCACACACACGCCGACACGCTTCAGTGGCAGTACCCGTTTACTAAGCAGCACCCCGTCGCCATCGTCATGCACATAGCCCGAGCGGCGCTGATATTCATGAAAGCGGCGGATATTGACACGCGCCAGCGCAATCGCTGTCAGGAAATCCTGATCGACATTGTCCTGTGCCGACTCCAGCTCCTGCTCTGACACGCGAAACTGTTCCGGCGTCAGTTCGACCTTGTCAAACTTCGCGCTGAACGTGACCAGTGCCGCATCGCCTTGATCATGCACTTCTTTCAGAATCGCTTCGGTATTGTCCCTGATCTGGCTGTCACAGGTTTCGGCTCGTTTCAGGATCGCCTGAAACTTTTTATCCTCTGCCAAGAATTCGCGGATCTCGATCATTCGTCTTCCTACTATTTGCTACGTTGCCGCACTTCATCCATTTAATGTATTAAAAGCCATTTTGCCGGTGATCATCCGGTGTATTGATAACTTTTTGATTATCGGTGCCAAGTCGTTGCGCTTGATGCCACTTGTAAAACTTTGCCGCTTTTTCCGAATGCCGCTGATTGCGGAGCGACTCAACTTCCAATGCATACGTCCGATAATTTAGAGTTTGTATATCCGTTCTTATAATATCAAAATTGAGTGTGTTTGTACAAGCAATCCTTGCAGTTTTTGTATGAAATCTTCTTCCCTGCAATGAGTTAGACGAATTGAATCCAATTTTAGCCATATTCTATTATCGGACATTGTCTGTTCTATCCATATGATCACCTTTATTTTACCTAAAAAATATATAGCGTTATGTATCTTTTATATTTATTATTTTTAACTCGAGCAGAATAGGAAAATTTATGTATTCATCAGTTAGAATGTTTCTGTGTTCCATATGTTTATCTACCGTTTTACTCACTTCTTCTTCGCCCGCAGCTGAGCAAGAAACAAAGCAAGCTAAGCCGCAGGAATTAACTTATGATGAAGGGACATCAGATAAACGACGAGAACGACTGTATTGGGAAAAATTAATTGATGTCGAGATGAAATTTCTCGCCGAAATAAAAGATAAGCCGAATCATCTAAAAACCGGTCCGATGGTTTTGCGTTTTCAATTTGCCGATAAACCTCTTATGCAATTTGATACCAGTATCAAAATGTCTGGATTATATTTTCTAAACGGCCCTTCTTACCCATTTTTTGAAAATGGACAGTTTCAGTTTGAGATTATCTCAGCCACACCAAAGCAAAACAACAATGCAGTCTATTGGACCATGTCTGATGGTGGTGGCCGAGAATATCCGCCATCGTTGCATTTTGTTGGCTTGATTGATGGTGATTCCATTCATGGTCATGTCTATATTTTGCAAAGTAATGCCGGTGGCGGCTGGAGCGATTTCTTGTTTAACATTGGAGTTTTCTCACTGATACCAAAAGTAGATTCAACCTCTACTCCAGAAGCTTCTGCACAAATAAGCGAAGGGAAATCATCACAACATACTGATATTAAAGATGATAATAAATAAAATTACTTCTGTTTTGGCAATGATTCGCTAAAAAGAATTTGCTTCCGTGTAGTTTCTGTGGTAATCATGATTTATTACCACGGAGATTTCAAGCATGATTAAAGAACTGCCGCTGCTGTATTACGCCAAGCGCGAAATCATCGCACGGATGGATGAACTCAAGCGAGAAAACGGAACGTTGCCGCCGGAGCGGGAGTTGTCCCAGATCCTTTCAATTAGCCGCCCGACCCTGCGGCAGGCGCTTGAAGTACTGGTAAGCGAAGGCCATTTGATCAAGGTTCCCAGACAAGGATATTTCTGTACCATCGCGCCTCGGCACAATCAGATCGGTATTCTGCAAACCGGCAAGATGATTCCTCGGCTGGAAATTTTCAGCGGCATTATCCAGTCACTCGAAAACGAACTCTGCTGGGTCAGCGTGATTCAGGTGCAACAGATTTCAATGGTCAAATCAATTTGCCGCGAATACGGACTTTCAGGACTGATCTATTACTACCCGCCGGAAGAACATCTTGAGGAGCTGGTGCAGATTCTGTCGGAGCACAACATGCCGGCCGTTTTTGTCAGTCCGTTTTCAATGCAGCTGGCAAACACATCCCTCGGATCAATCAGCGCCGTAACCGTTGATCCGGAAACTTCAGGAACATACCAGTCCGAGTTCTGCCTTCAGCACAGTTACAAACGCATTTTATATTTGGGTGATCCAAAGACCCCGACATGTCAATCATTCTCTCAATCATTAAATAATGGAACTGACATCTCACTGTCATTTCTTGATAACAAAAAACACAAAGCGAACTTTGAAAAACTGTTTGCCGAACATCTGGAAATAGACCAGCCAGAACTTCTCATCACAGGTGGTAATATCCTGACCTTGGAAATCATCTTCAAAATACTGAGCACCCATCCGATTGGCAAAACGATTTCTCTCTTGCTGCCAAACATTCCGGAAGTCAGCAATTTACGCAAGCGCTATCCGCAGATAAAAATCGGCGGCCTTTTCCAGCATCCGTTTCATGAACTTGGGCAATGGGCAGCTGAGGAACTGCTCCGGCAGATTGACGGAACACCTGCAGCGGGACTGAAACAAATTCCACCGCACATTACTGCACTGTAACACGAGGGTTGAAAATGACAATCACCGGCGCTACACACAAATACGATACATACCCACACAAACAGCAGGAAAACCGCTTGAACTGTTTTACGCTGGTGGAGCTGCTGGTCGTGATTGCAGTGATCGCAATTCTTGCGGCGATGATGTTACCGGCGCTGAAAAAATCGCTCGAAACCGCCAAGACCGTTTCATGCGCAAACCTGTTAAAACAAAATGGTCTGGCAACCAACATGTATATCAATGAAAACAAACAGTACTATCCGGCAGGGTATGTTCTCGACAGCAACTCCGCAAGCAGCTGGAACATCAACTTCACATGGTGCGAAGCGATCTATGATTATTTTGAAGTTGGCAATTACAGCGACCTGACCGATGGCCATAATCCGATCTCATACCGGACAGCGCTCTTTACCTGCCCCTCAGACGAGGGCGGTGTGGATGCAGCAAGCCCCGGATATAAACGCCTGTCGTTTTCCATGAACGCGCAGAGAAACAATGCAAACGGAAAATTTGACGGCATCGCCTATAATTACATGAGTTCTCGTGTTTCACCGTCACCGGCCTACACTGGTGATAGCCGCGGAGAACACACCCGCGAGAGCATGATCCGTTCACCATCAACCACATTTGT
>QKHZ01000170.1 GCA_003249795.1 bacterium
GGCGGGGAAAAACGAAAGGGCGCAAGCGGCATATAATTACTGATATCATGGGCAATCTTCTGGCGATTGCAGTTCACGCGGCGAATCTTCACGATACGGTCTGCGGTGAGAATCCGTTTGCCGTTGCGAAGAGAAAATATCCGATGCTCAGCGGTGTTTGTGCGGATGCGGGCTATCGGGGAACGTTCAAGGGATATGCCGAAGACCTTGATTGGGAATGTGATATTTCGGAGAAGATCAAACCCAAAGCATAGGAGATTTTGCCGAAGCGATGGCGAGTGGAGCGGACGTTTTCCTGGTTTTCGCATTCGCGCAGGTTATCAAAGGATTACGAAATCCGTCCGGATACCGAGGAAAACGTCTGCATGATTTCTCATTTTCATAACCTGCTGAAAAGAGTAATTTATTGAAGACAGGTTCTTAGATCAGAATAGGATACATCGAAAAACTCATAACTTCAAGGCTATCAATGCCGACGGAATTTTGACGACATACAGGCAGTAATGCCCAAGACAAGAGGGTTCAATCTGCAGGTTGAACTCCACTGCTACACGGAATGACAGAAACATCCGTCGCTGCATTCAGGATTCTGATGACGTTGTTTCGACAGATGATCCGGACGGATCGGGCTCCGAATTCGGTGCGGTTTTCGTGGTGCGTTCTGGAGCGTCCGCCTTCCAGATCGGGCCGCGTGTTGAGGGATCAACCTTGTGGGATTTGTCTTTGTTAACGCTCTGCAGAAGCGCTTCGACCGGCTCTGCTTGGACATCTTCAACATCATGATGTCCGTGCTGTTCAGGCGGAAGTGCCGTTGGTTGCTTCGGTGCAGCACAGATCTTTTTTTCTTCGGCGTTTTCTGTATCAGCTGATTCAGCTGAAGACGGGCAGTTTCCTGCCGGGCCGTGCAGAAACTCAAGCGTCGCGGCGCGATAATCCTGCGTACCGGCGCACTGCGGATCATACAGGTTGATGGTCATGCCGTGGCTGGGGCTCTCGGCAAGCCGGACGTTCTTGCGGATCGTCGACGCATATACTTTCCCCGGGAAAAATCGCTCGACCTCGGCGCGTACACTTTGCGCCAGAATTGTCCGCCCGTCATACATGCAGAACACAACGCCGGAGACATGCAAACCAGGATTCAGATGTTGCTGCACCAGATCCATCGTGTGCACCAGCTGCGAGAGACCGCGCAGAGCAAGGTACTCCGCTTCCATCGGAACGACCACCTCGGTCGCAAGTGTCAATGCGCTGATGGTCAGGATGCCGAGACTCGGAGGACAATCGATCATGACGAAGTCGTAGTCCTTTTCCTTGCAGAGCGGAAGGATTGCGTTCTTCAGGCGGGTTTCTCGCATCATCATTCCGGCGAGTTCGATTTCAGCAGCCGAGAGATCGATATTGGCAGGCAACACATCCATATTGTGTGCAGACAAAAGCGCTTCACGCGGATCCATGCCGTCAATCATGACGTTATAGATCGACTTCTCGGTTGTAGCCGGATCGATGTTCATATGGTCGGACAGATTTCCCTGTGGGTCGAGGTCAATCATAAGCACGCGCTTGCCATGCTCGTTGGCAAGAAGTGACCCGATACTGGCGGCGGTGGTGGTTTTGCCCACTCCGCCTTTCTGATTCATGAACGCTGCAATTCTCATGAGGGCAAGTAGACCAGAAACGGGTTGATGTTTCAACCGCTTTCCGGTTGGGGTTGCTGAGGTTAGAGAGAAATCAACGAAATATGGCTGATTTTGCGGGAGAATATTTTATCTGGATGAATTGTGGAGGCAGGAGGGAAAATGGTGGAATGATTTTCGTTAGAAAAGCGCGAAAAAAGAGAAAAAAATAGGTTGATTCTTCTAGTGGAGTCGCTATACTGAATCGTCCTTGGGAGTGGGGGCGTAGCTCAGTTGGTAGAGCACCGCCTTTTTAAGGCGATGGTCGTGGGTTCGAGTCCCCCCGCCCTCACCACAATTGAGATATACGGGCGAGGTTCTGTCCGTGAAAAGATGGACACACTCGTTAAGAGGTGTTCATTTATAAATGAAGACGCAGTTGTACCAACAAAAATAATGCGTCCCTATCGTCTAGCCTGGTCTAGGACACCAGCTTTTCACGCTGGCAACTGGGGTTCGAATCCCCATAGGGATGCCACTTCTTTTCGCCTTGTAAGTCGTTGGCTTGTAAGGCTTTTTCATTTTCGCCCACCATGTCTATTTTCGTACTATTTCCACTGCTCTTCGTGTCAAGGT
>QKHZ01000109.1 GCA_003249795.1 bacterium
TGAGCGCTGTCCGCACATCCCGGACTCTGCAGATCATGCGCCACAAACAACTGTCGACGAGCCGGAAGAGAAAACGGAGTATTCGCGCACACCGCAGGAAGTCAGCATTTTTGTTGTTGACGACGAACCGGACTCCTGTGAAATGATCCGACAGGCTCTCAGTCGGCACGAGTATCCTGTACAGACCTGCTCGGATCCGACCTTGGCCCTAGACCGGATAAAAGAGTGCGCATTTGATATCCTGATCTGCGATATGCAGATGCCCAAACTTTGCGGCAAGGACTTCTTACAGAGCGTCACAAACCAAGGAAAACTGCCGAGGATCATTGTCATCACCGGCGAGTGCCCTGACAGCGTCCTTCAACGCCTTGAGGGAATCCCCCACGAGGCACTTTTGCGCAAACCGTTCAGTCTCAAAGAGTTATACTCAGAAATCAACAAAATACGCGAAACATTGGACTGATCGACCCGATTCCAAGATATTCTGACAAAATACCATCGATAGCCCCTGCCCATGAATTGCTATGTGTCCAACATACAGAGTCGACTTTTCACTTGATTCTTTTGTCCAAGCCATTACCCTTAGAGGACGTTTTCTAGTCCTTATCCGTTGGTGTTGAATACGGTTAGAAAAACAGGTTGAAAAAATTTCCGCAGGGCGTCGGCGCACAGATGACAGAAAATGCAAGGTGCGTAACGTATTCCTAAAGAACAATCTCAATTACGCAGTCAACCACTTTTGCAACCATTTCGGTTTACGTTATGTGCCGCGCTACAGATTGAATCTGTCGTGAACTTATGAAAAAGGTGAAATACTGATGTCAATTAGTTCTCGATCACTCCTGCTGCTTTTAGCGGCTCTCACATTTATCACAACCGTTCCGGCTCTGGCGCAAGAAAACCGGCTTCTGCATGCGATTCTGGTTAAGGTGAACGGTAACCGCATCACGCAGGCGGACCTTGATGAAGTGGCCGAATACCTGTTCGGAAAATATTTTCCCGGTCGGCCATTCAATACCATTCGACGTGAAGAGGTCGACGAACTGTCCGGCAAAGCCATGCAGGAACTGATCCGCATCAATCTGATTCTTGACGAAGTGGAAAAGCGTGACATCGAAATTGACGATGAGCGCAAACAGCGGTTCTACCGGATTATGAAAATCGACCCCGTCACCGCCAGCCGCACGCTCAAACGAATGGCCGATGCGGATGCGGCGTTTGACAAGCTGATGAGCCTTGACGGTAAAAGTTATACAAAACCAGGCCCCAAAGAGATCCGCGATTTCTGGAACAAAAACAAGGATTCGCTGTTTATCACCCAGCGCCGCGTCAAAGTCCGCCATATTTTCCTGAACTCCCAATTGGGAGATCCTGGTGTTCTGAAAAAGCAGGCAGATATGTTGAGGGATAATCTGGATAAGACTCCGCTGAATGAGCGTACGACCAAGTTCGCAAAGTTCGCTGAAGAGTTCAGTCAGGGACGCTTCCGGTCGCTGGGCGGTCTGCTTCTGATCGGTAACGATGACGAAGGGTGGTTCAATCAGGACTTCCCCAACCGCGGACGCGATGCGGACGAAATTTTCCCAGAAGCGATGGTGCGCGCGATCCGCGGCCTGCGTAACCCAGGCGACATGTCTGATGTCGTACAGAGTGAAAAGGGGTTCCACCTGCTCTATCTTGAAGACGCAAAAGGCGGCGAACAGATCCCGTTCAGCAAGGCGCAGACCTATATCGAATGGAACCTCACAGAAATTGCACGGCGGCAATACCAGTACCAGTGGATGAAGCGGAAGATGGAGACCAGCGTAGTGACATGGAACGACGGCACAGCCTACCCGATCGATCGAATCCTTCCTTCTAAGCCGAATGAAGACAGCCAGCAAAACGCTCTGCGGAATGCAATCCAGTAGGAAACCGTACGCTCATGTCTGATCAATACGCAGAAGAAAAGCCAGCCAGCCAGCAGAACGCATCCGGTGTCTGCACCCGATGCGGCAGTGAACTGGATCAGGCAGGAATCTGCACGCATTGCGAACAGACACAAGCCCCCGACAATGATTCAGATAAAAAATCATCGTTCACACACGAAACCACAAACCGCCCGCCCAGCGAGGTGCGCGTAACCGACGAAACCGTTTTCATCGCTCCGTCCGGACGAACCGAGCACCACCAGGAGAAGGCTGAAGACGATGATTCAGGGCCGATTGAGCCGATCATGGACGGCATCCGTGTTTCCGGAAGTGATTCCACCCGCATCCACGGAAAATTCGGCGACTATGAAATTATCGAAGAAGTCGCCCGCGGCGGCATGGGGCTTGTCTACCGGGCCCGTCACCTGCGCCTCGGCCGTATCGTTGCGCTCAAGGTTCTGCGTGCCGGAGACGGCGCCAGCGAAGAAGACCTGCAGCGGTTTATGCGTGAGGCGCGCTCGGTCGCAACACTGTCGCACCCGAACATTGTCCATATTTACGAGCTTGACGTCCATAAGGGACAACACTTCTTCACCATGGACTTTATCGAAGGCTCCCCGCTTGACCGGCACCTCGACGGCGGGGCCATCTCCGCATATAACGCGTGTGAGTTGCTGGAGAAAATTGCACGGTCAATCGACTACGCCCACCGGCACGGGATTATCCACCGCGACATCAAACCGGCCAACATCATTCTCAACTCAGAGAACGAACCGATCATCACCGACTTCGGGCTTGCGGTCAACCTGTCGAGCGACTCCTCACGCGGACGGATGACCCGCGCGGGCGCGATCATGGGAACGATCCCGTATATCCCGCCGGAACAGGCCGCAGGCGAAGTCGACAGGATCGACGCACGCAGTGACGTCTACAGTCTCGGCGCTGTCTTATACGAAATGCTCACAGGACGCCCCCCATTTCTGGGCGAAACCCAGTATGAACTGCTCCGCCGGATCATCCAGCACGACGCAATGGCGCCGCGTCGGCTGAATGCACGCGTGCACCCGGACGCGGAAACGATCTGCATGAAATGTCTGGAAAAAGACCCGCGCCGCAGATACCAGACCGCCGCAGAACTCGCAGATGACTGCCACGCTTTCTTAAAAGGCCAGGTCATTAAAGCGCGCCCGTCCACACTTGGCTACCGTCTTCGCAGATACGTGGCACGTTATCCGCACATTACGGCGTTAAGTTTATTGTCCCTGATCCTGCTTGCAGCGTTTATCGGGTATATCCGCCGCAGCCATCATAAAGAAACGCAGATCCGCAAGCGCCTGATGCAGATCGAAAACGCTCGGTTGAAAGCGGAGCAGGAAAAGCGCGAAAAAGATCAGGAACTGCAACGCAACTGGCGGCCGGAATACTCCGCCGAATTCGACCGCAGCTTCCAGTGCTCCGTCTCGATTTCATCAGCCAACACCAGAAAGATCGCATGGATCGACCCGCAACTGACGGAGATCCTGCCGAATGACAACCTGCTTCTTCTGCACGGTCTGCAGGTGGATGAACCGGTGCGCGGACAGTTGGGGATTCCGGGACAGTTTCCGTTCGACTTCCGGCTTTCGATGCACCTGCGCATTCCTGAGCAGAACCCGGGCGAGTTACTGATCCTGCTCAATACCGCCTCAGGCTTCCGCGCCTCCGACAGTACGCTTGTCCTGCGACTCGGGCCAGCCTCAAGCCCCGGTGCCTATTGCGCCAAAGGCGGGACGGTTCTGACCGAAAACGCCGCGTTTGTTTTCACACCCGGCCGCGAGTATGCCGTCGAAGTCGTCCGAACGCTTGAAGACAACAGCCTTCGCCTTGTCGTTGACAACGAAGAAGTGCTTGTCCATGAACTCGTTCAGGTCAGCGGCAGTACCGAGCCGATGATGCTTGCCCTTGGCGCGCGCGACGGTGTCCTGTATCTTGACCGCGTCGGCGTTTCAATTCTGGGGCTGTCAAAATCGATGACGCTGGCGGTCACGGAAATGGGCGACACCCTGCTTGTGCAGCGCGAACCGGATCTGGCATATCAGGTTTATAAACGTATCATGGTTGAAAACTCAACTCGGCCGATCCGTATCCGCGCACTGTCGGGGATCGCACGCGCACTTGCCCAGCTTCGCACAGCACGGCAAATTCCGGAGGAATGCCAACTGCTGACCGAAACCATCCGGCAGCGGCACGGACGTCCCGTCGAAAAAGGTGAGGAGGCATATCTGACCGGTCTGGCGCTTTCAAAGACCGCACCGGAATCGGCGATCGAATGGTTTACAACAGCGCAAAAGCAGTCGACGCCACCAGCCGACTCCTGTCTGGAAATCATGCGGACACTGCTTGCATACCCGATTGATGAATCTGCCGACACCATCACCATCAGCAAGGTTGCCGAACCCGACAGCGGGATCATGTGGTCGGCAGTCCCTCCGCAACGGGATCACAATGGCATGCTGGAGTTACGCATTCCCGCAAACGCACGCGGAGGAAATGCACTTCTGCAATTGATCTACAAAGCAGAAGACGACTGCAACGCGACCATGAAATTGAAATGCCCCGGACAATGCAACGTCTGGCTCAACCGTCGCAAACTCGCACTCAAGCCAGAAGATCCCGGTGAACAGGAATCGGCTATGTACTCTCTGCCGCAAGTGCAGACACAAGCTGTTCGGTTAAGTTCCGGAAACAACCCGGTCTTCCTGATGGTTCCGCTCAGCATGCGTGAACAGACAATCCGGTTTTCGGTAACACTCGACAGTGTACCGCAAAGTATCATCGGCATTTACGGGCACTTGGCCCGAGTCGAAACAGCCCTGCTGCAACTGCGTCAGGGAGGAGGAGGCCAACGGTTGCGCGCAACTGCAGAATTAACAAGAATGCAACGTGACAACATGATGAATCTTCTCTCGGTAACCTACCCCGAAGAGCTGGCAGCACGAGGACTACTTGCAGAATCGTTGACATTGTGCGATACGCTGCTGCGGCACGGAAGCGACATCCCTGCAGCATGGGCACTTCTGGAATCGCTGCATGCACTGTTTCCATCAGGCGGGCGAGAACTGGCACAACGCTATCACCGGCTTGGCCACATTGAAGCAAATATCGGGCATATCGCCGAAGCGACCGGAGCTTATCACAAAGCCGCAGCCCTTGCGCCGGACTGGTATCTGCCGCGGCTGGAGCAGGCATTTTTATGGTACGCGTTAGGGCAGGATAAACGCGGCGAGCAACAGATCAAGCAGACATCGGAGCAGTTTCCCGACTCGCTTGAGCTGCATCTGGCAATTGCCCGCTTCTATCTGGGCTGGCTCGACGAAAGAAAACCGGTTCCGGCACTCGCACTCTCTGCATCCAGAAGCGCATTGCGGATTTCAGAAGAAAAAAATCCGATTGCGTGGGATTTAACGGCAAGCGCTCTCACCATAATGGGACATCGATCCGATGCACTGGATGCGATCAGCAATGCTCTAAATCTGGAATATTCTGTTCCACGACGTCAACTTTTTGACATCCTGTCCGACTTCAAAACGCAAACTGATAATTTGCATCTAAAACAAACATCTTTCTGAAGATTTTATTTTGACTACGCCATTCTTTTGTTAAAATTAGATTATTCTTAATTCTTGCCATACGAAAGTACGCTTATGACAGCAATGCAGTCTGCCATTCTAGTTGTCCATCGCGATCAGGAAGCGCGGCAGGCTTTGCGAACCTTATTTGAATCTGTCGGCTTGGGCTGCACAGACGTTGCAACTCCCGAAGAAGCGATTTATACCTGCGAAAAAGATCCCGTCGATTGCGTTATCACTGCTGTTGAATTGAATGAGTTTGACGGTGTTGATCTGGCCTATGAGTTGAAAGCGAAAAAACCTGGGCTTCCCGTGTTCGGCCTCAGTGAGGATACAACCCGCACCGGCCTTTTTATCTTTGACAGTGTTTTTGAGCACCCCGGCGCACTTTCAAACATTGTCGCGGAAGTCTTAAAACGCCTTTCCCGAAACGATACCAGCGGTATCTTTTAACAACAAAGACTTTTCGCACTTTCCCGAAATGATTTCCGTTTTCTAAGCAGAACTCAAACACCCCGCCGCAAACTACTCGCGGACAATGACTTCTACCCGCAGTGCTTCTTTTTCTTCTGCTCTTGCATACCCATCCGGTAACTTCGCTCTTTCCGCCAATCGCAGCGGCCACAACCACAGGATGCCCTCGTCATCACACAACAGCCGGATATTGCGCTTATCCCGCTGCGTAATTTTTTCGTCAATCAGGATTTCTTTCACCTTGCGCGTTCCCGGAGCCCCCAGCGGGCGGAACCGGTCACCCGGACGCCTCGGGCGCCAGCGCAAAGCCCCACATACAGCCTGCGGATTGATCCATTGCACATTGTCGTCTTCCCGATCTGCCTCCATCCACGCTTCATCGTACAGCACACGTGCAGCATGTATCTCAAGCCCCGTTACATTAGCCCGAAATGGAAAGTGTTCAGGAAAAACCACTTCGGCATCGGCTGGCAGGTGAAAATTTCTCGATACAAAAACGCCGTCACGCTCACGCCGCGCCAGACACCCTTCCCCCAAGTCCAGCAAAGCCCCCAAACAGGGATTGCGGTACAGGCGAACAAACGCCTCACGCTGTCCAGACGTCAGAGCAATTTCCGGAAAATGCCTAGAGATAATCCGGTTGAGTAAACGCATCAGAATAATATCAGCAAGGGGTAATTGCCCATTTTCGTCCACCTTCAACAAAACCCCGCCGACAGCATCTTCCAGTCGTTCCTCTTCATATTGCGTAGCAAGCCGTTCAACACAAGCATCAGCCTGCTGAATCCGTTCTGCCATCCGGCACAATCTCGTACGTAACCCAGGACGAAAGGCATCCAGCTCCGGAAGAAGTTTCAGCCGAATACGGTTGCGGTCAACATCGTCCTCTTCGTTCGACGCGTCTTCCCGCCAGAAAACATTTCGATCCTGTAAATAAGAAACCAGCGCCTCTTTCGGCACTGACAAGAGAGGACGAATTAAACACAGTTCCTGCTCCGTATCCTTGTACAGCATAACCCTCGGCCTGATTCCGCAAAGCCCGCGCGCTTCTGCGCCGCGCAGAAAACGGAAGAGCATTGTTTCGGCCTGATCATCAGCGTGATGAGCAAGCAGCACCAATGCTGGGGCAAAGCTTCTGCACAACCGCGCAAAAAAAGCGTGACGAGCCCGTCGCCCCGCCTCTTCAATCCCGACGCCCCACGTAACCGCTTGCTTGCGTACGTGGCAGCTTTCTGTCTCCAGAGGAATATCCAGTTCACGACACAGATCTCCACAGAACGCCTCATCACCATCCGACTCGATCCCGCGCAAGTGATGATTCATATGCGCAGCGATAATCTGCTGATTTGGATTAATCTGATCACGGTAGGCAGCGCACAAGTGCAACAGGCAGGTCGAATCTGCACCGCCGGACGAACCCACAATCCATAACGCGGAATCTGCCGCAACCTCATTAATCGTATTGAAAAAGTGCTGCTCCAGCAGGTCGAATGTGATCGGAGTATCCGGATTCAATACATGCCCTCCTCTCCCGATAACCAAACGAGCGTACAAAACAGGGAATGAAAAAACTACTGAGGTAAGTCTACCGCATAGATGATGGAAGACAACTTTCATACAAGCGCATCAGCTCATTCATTTGGCGATCGACTGAAAAATCCGCAGCATTACGTCGCCCTGCGGTAACCAGATCCGCGTGTGCTTGCGGTTCCAGCGCACGAAGCAAGGCATCAGCGAACAACTGCGCCTCGCGCTCAGGAACAATGATTCCGCCGCCGCCTGCAAGCGCCTCCTCGACACCGCCGACATCCGCCGTAACCACAGGCACACCCGCCGTTTGCGCCTCAAGAAATACTTTCGGAAAACCTTCCTGCAGGCTGCAGAGAGCCAGAACATCCAATGCCCGATAGACACGCGGCATATCATTACGGTTTCCGGTAAACGTCACATGGGTTGAAAGGCCAAGTTCGTCGCGCATCGCCTCCAACTCTTGCCTGCGACTGCCATCGCCAATCACCGCGAAGTGAATTCCGGCGTTTCTCTCGACCAGATTTTTTGCCACCTGCAAGAAAAACTCATGGTTCTTCAGCGGATGCAGCCGCCCGACAATACCGACAACATGCCTTGACTCAGGCAGGCCCAGCTCCCGGCGCATCTGTTCCGGCGCCAGCGTCTGGTCATAATCATCAGGATTAATGAAATTGTAAAAAACTTTCAGTTTCTCCGTCGGCTCATCCTTCGCCTGCAGCCGTGCGCGCATCACTTCTTTTGACACGCACAGGATATGACTGCTTCTGCGGCCAAGCCAGCCGGTAAGTGCTTTCTGCCGCCATTTGGTTTCTTCAATCGTATCGTGATGATGGGCGACAATGCACGGCACCCCTGCCCACAGCGCGGCAAGACGTCCCGCATGATTGGCACGGCGGCAATGGGTATGGACAATCTTAATATGATACTTGCGGATCAATTGTCTCAACCGCCAGATGCCGACAATTGACTGGCGGCTTCCGAATTTGCACAGCTCGACCGGAACACCGGCAGCCTCACACTTTTCGGTCAACGGCCCCAATCGTTTCAGGCAACAGATGCGCGGAGAAAACCGACTGCGATCAAGATGGCGGGTA
>QKHZ01000204.1 GCA_003249795.1 bacterium
ATACACTGGTTTTTTCGCCAGTTATATTTCTCAAAGCCCTATCCAGCGCCATGATTGTTGCAACAGCACCGTCGATTTTCTCGGTGCTTTTTTCTTTGTCCGGTTTGATGTTCCCCGCCGGATCGGTGCGGATGTAGATGTTGTCTATATTCCAGCGAAGCACCGGCTGCCCACCGTGCGCGATCCTCTGTTCAAGTGTCAGCTTCATGAGCTCCTTCGTCGGCGGCGACATATCCTTGAACCCCTGACCAAACGGAACGACCGTGAAACCCATGCCTTCAAGATTCTGTACCATCTGCACCGCGCCCCAACGGTCAAACGCGATCTCGCGGATGTTGTACTTCATGCCGAGTTGCTCGATGAACGTCTCGATGAATCCGTAATGCACAACGTTTCCTTCGGTCGTCAGTAAAAATCCTTGTTTCTCCCAAAGGTTGTAGTTCACATGATCGCGTCGCACACGCAGGGCGATGTTCTCCTCCGGAATCCAGAAAAATGGAAGAATAACGTATTTGTCTGTTTCATCCAGTGGTGGGAAAACAAGAACGAACGCCGTGATGTCCGTGCTGGACGAAAGATCGAGACCGCCGTAGCAGACACGCCCTTCTAGCGATATGGGATCAACCGGAAACGCGCATTTATCCCATATGTCCATTGGCATCCAGCGGATCGCCTGCTTCACCCACTGGTTCAATCGAAGCTGGCGAAACGCATTCTCTTCGGCGGGGTTCTGTTGTGCGCTTTCGCACGCGGCTTTCACCTTGTCAACACCCACCGTGATACCAAGCGACGGATTTGCTTTCTTCCACACTTTGGGATCAGTCCAGGAGTCGATTTCATCTGTGCCATAGATCACAGGATAGAATGTCGGGTCCGTCTTTCTGCCGTCGAGGATATCTTTCGCTTTCGAATGCACTTCCCAGCAAATGGAGTTGGTGTTATCTCCCGCTGTAGTGATCAGAAAGTACAGCGGTTGCATGCGCGCGTCACCGCTGCCTTTGGTCATAACATCAAAAAGACGTCGGTTCGGTTGGGTGTGCAGTTCATCGAAGATAACGCCATGTGTATTAAAACCGTGCTTGCTGGCGACATCTGCACTGAGCACCTGATAATAGCTCCCCGTCGGCAGGTACACGAGCCGCTTCTGCGACGCGAGAATCTTCACGCGCTTTGCTAACGCGGGACACAAGGTCACCATGTCTTTGGCAACTTCGAACACGATGGAAGCCTGTTGACGGTCCGCTGCGCACCCGTACACTTCGGCGCGCTCTTCATTATCTCCGCGGGTCAAAAGCAGAGCGACGGCCGCCGCAAGCTCAGACTTACCATTCTTTTTAGGAATTTCGATATACGCCGTGTTGAACTGGCGGTATCCGCTCGGTTTCAATGTTCCAAACACGTCACGGATAATCTGTTCCTGCCAGTCGATGAGCAGAAAAGGCTTCCCCGACCATGTACCTTTGGTATGTGAAAGGCATTCAATAAAAGAAACGGCGTTGTCCGCCGCCTGTTTGTCATATACCGAGTCCTTCGCTTTAAACGGAGTCGGTGTATACTTCTTCAGTTTTCTTAGCATCACCGCCTCCTCCTCGTAAAATCGAAACGGAGGCCCACTTGAGCCTCCGTGTCCGGTTTGGTTTGGTTATCGTGCGCCGTTGGAGCAACCGCCCCATCCGCCTTTTGAACCGCTCAGTTGCGGCGACGTTGCGCGACGTGGCATTGCTGCGATTTATGCACCGGATGCGTCCGGATCCCCAGTCTGTACAGCCGCTTTCAAGATATCTGTCTCAAACCCTGCTGCTCTGTACCCTTCCAGAAGTGTGCTGTAGTAGAAAGCGCTCGGTTTGTTCTGCGGTTTGTCGTTGACTAAAATGTATACAAGCGCATCCACCAGTAAACCATTGTGGTGTACTTTGATCGCAGCTTTTCGATACAGTTCCGGCACTCCGATCCATCGATCAAGCGCGGCCTCGTCTTGTGGGGTTGTCTCCCATATGATCGCGGGTACACTATGACCTTTCGCCTTCTCAATCGTCGCAACCGCGCAGGCATTGCCACCGCGAAACGTAAGTTTAAAATTCTTCAATACTGTTGTTCCAAGCAGCCTTGCAGTCGGACAATGCTTCGCCATCTCGCTGCGATTCAAGCCGTCACCATATGCGACAAATACTCGATTACTCATTGTCCTCAATTCTCCGGCACTCATCTTCACCGAATACGACTCCAAGCGAACTACCACAA
>QKHZ01000147.1 GCA_003249795.1 bacterium
GCTTGTTTTGCGGGCAGATGAGGTTCGATCTGTTGCCATTGTGCGTCTGAAATCATCAAGCGATCCATGGGAATCCCTTTTTCGGTAAAAATTGATACCTAATAGATCGACATTCAAGGCAATGATCTTCAGACTAATTGAGAAGGACCTCTAATCATTGTACCGACATCAGGCCTTTCGATTAATCGAAAGGCCTGATGTATTAATATGGCGTAGTGGAATACTTCAGCTGATGCTGCGGTTCATGAAGTCAAGAATCGGAGTCGGATCCTCAAGGCAGTGCGGATGATGGTCAAAGCCTTCCTTGTAAATCGCCTCAACCTTTCCCCCCAGTTTTTCAACCGCGGCAATAAAACGCGTCGCGTTCTCTTCCATCGGCACGACCGAGTCCGCCGTTGCCTGCACAAACAGTATCGGCGTCTTCGCCTTGACCAGCGGCTCAACCGTGTCGACAGGATTGCCCTTGTACGCGATTGCTTCCGCTTCCGTAAAGCCGTAAGCTTCCAGACACTTTGCCCACGCCTCCGGCGCACCGGGGCCCTTTTCTTTTCCTCCCGGCCAGCTTTTGAAATCGCAGACAGGGTTATCGACATAAATGCAGGCGACTTTGTCCACATTCTGCTTGGCCCAGTTGAAAACAATCAGACCACCCCGGCTCATCCCCTCAAGACAACACTTGGGGCTGAAACCGAACTTCTCCGTCAGCTTTTTATAAAATAGATCCCACCGGCGGGTTGCCTTGGCAGAACCGAACAGATCGCCTATATCGATATGAACCAGATGATAGCCCTGCTCGAGTGCAGCCAGATCGGCAAACGGAAACGCTCCCCAGAATCGCGCGCGCCACAGCCACGGGCGTCCCGGCTTTTCCTGCTTTGGCGGAACAATGTGACATGTCGCCCCGTCCAACTCAAATGTATAACGCGTGTATCCTTGCCATTCATCTGTGGTACCCGGAAACATATCTGGCCCCCATTTCGTATTAAAATAAAACAATACTTAAATCACTAAAGTACTACTCTACCTTATAAATCGACTCCGTGCGCAGAAAAAAACTGAATTATTAAAAAATCAGAGTTCCATCGCCGCCACTGCCGCAAGCGCACTGCGTTCGCTCTTGTGCAGCGTGATATGACCATGCACGGTGTGTTCTTTCAGACGCTCAGCCACATAGCTCAGGCCGTTACTGGCGGCATCCAGATAAGGATTATCGATCTGGTATGGATCGCCGGTGAGGATCATCTTCGTTCCCTCGCCCGCTCGGCTGATAATCGTCTTCACTTCATGCGGGGTCAGGTTCTGCGCTTCATCGACAATCACGTACTGGCGCGGAATCGAACGTCCGCGGATATACGTGAGAGCTTCAAGCTCCAGAACATTTTTCTGAATCAGTTCATCCACGCGCTTGGTCACATTGCGGGTCGAACCGTCCTCGCCTTCTTCGCGCAAGAGGTACGACAGATTGTCGAAGATCGGCTGCATCCAGTGCGCCAGCTTCTGATCCTTGGCACCGGGCAGGTAACCGATGTCCTTGCCCATAGGGATAATCGGGCGGGTCACTAGAACTCGGTCGTATTGCTCATGCTTCAGCGTCAACTCCAGCGCCGCCGCAATCGCAAGCAGGGTCTTACCCGTACCGGCCTGGCCGACAATCGTCACAAGCTCCACCGCCGGATCAAGCAGCAGCTCCAGCGCCATGCGCTGTTCCTTACTGCGCGGGCGGATATTCCAGACATGCTCGGAGCGCTGCGCAATCGGCACCAGCGTGTTGTGGTCAATCGCCCGTCCCATCGCCGAGTGTTTTTCATTCAATTCGTCTTTGAGAATAACAAACTCGTTCGGATACAGATCGCTTTCGAGTTCCGCCACTTCATTTTTATAAAACTCGTCGATAAACTCGCCCGGAACAGGCAGCTCAATAAAGCCGGTATACAACTCATCGACGTTGATCTTCTGGTTTTCATAGTCCTGCGCAACAATCCCTAGAGCGTCAGCTTTCACGCGGACATTGATGTCTTTCGACACAAAGATGACGTTCTCGCCCTTCAGGTGAAGATGGTACGCAACGCCAAGAATGCGGTTGTCGGCAACGGCCGGATCAAGACCGGCGTCACCAGCCAAATGCTTTCCGACCAGAATCTTTAGTATCCCCTTGTTGTCCATCTGAACGCCGTCACCGAGTTTTCCGTTCTGACGCAGGCGGTCAAGCGTCCGGATCACATAACGCGCATTGCGGCCGAGTTCGTCATTGCTTGTCTTGAATTTGTCGAGCTCTTCGATCACCGCCATCGGCAGCACGATCGTATTTTCCTCAAACGCATCCAGCGCCTGCGGGCTGTGCAACAAGACGTTCGTATCCAAGACAAAGGTTTTGATCATCATTTCTCCTCTTTTATATGCCGCAGCGCGGTAATGAAACGTTTGATCCTTTTATTTTTGTTATTGTTTTTATTAATCAACCTGACTATGCGGAAAATCAACGTATTTCTATGAAGGTACGCATCTCCGCAATAAGAGGGTACAGCAACATGCGGCCTCCTTTTTTCATATTATCGGCCATATGCGGTTTCAACCACAGCGTTTCCCCCGATCCCATATCAATCGGCGCTATTTTCTTATAACATCTACCGGATCAGATACTTTCAGCGACAGCAGCGAGTCCGGCGAGCCTGCCGCTGGCGAACGCCCAATGAAGGTTGTACCCCCCGCACGGCCCGTCAACGTCACACACTTCACCGGCAAAAAACAGTCCGGCCTGTTTTCGGCTTTCGCATGTCTTCGGATTGATTTCACTGCGTTCCACACCTCCGGCAGTAAGCATCGAGTCAGCAAAGTCACCTGTTGCGGCCACCTCAAGCGTCAACTCCGCAAGCAGTTCTGCAAGAGCTGTCGCGGCCGGCTTACTCAGTTCGGAAACAGTCACATCCGCTGCGGCCTTCTCGCAAAATGCCGCCGCCAGTTTTTTCGGAATCTCCTGTCCCAAAAGTGACACGACCTGTTTTTTTCCCTGTTCCTTGCGCCACGTCTGAAATGTCTGACGCCAGAGATTCATGTCCCGATCCGGAAACAGTCGCAGGCGAACCCACGCGCGTTTTTTCTCCAGCAGCAGCCTCGACACAACGCCAGACACATCCATCGCGGCATATCCGGACAGCCCCTCGTGCGTGAAAAGCAGGTTCGCCGTGCTTTCGGTTAATTTGACATATTCGTTTTTTTCAGACACGCCGGTACCTGCCGACCGGATTTCTCCGGCCTGAAGACGAACCTGCTCAAACGAAATTCCGGTGCACTCGTGAATCCACGTCTGATTGATTTTGAGTACCGTCAGCGCGGTAACCGGCTCGACAACAGTGTGCCCCAACTGACGCGCCAGTGCAAATCCTGAGCCGTCCGATCCAAGCAACGGTTTACTTTGACCGCCAGCAGCAAGAATCACTTTCCGCGCGACGATCCACCCAGAAGAATGATCAGGATCACAACAACAACGATCGTCCCCAGAACGAACATGCCGGCTCCCCTCCTGAATCCCGACTTGAAACAACCCGTCATCCGACAACCGCAACGCGTTTACATGACAATGGCAGCGCACCTGCACTCCCACCGCGCGTAACGCCTCCAGCAGTCGGTCGCGGACGTCAATCGCATGCTCTGATACCGGAAAAATATGAAAGCCGTCTGTCGCATGCGTTGGCACGCCCAGTTCGTCAAACCAACCGCGCAATGCAGATACAGGGTATGCAGACAACGCCGGACGCACAAAACCGGACGCACCGGCAAACGACGCGATCAGATCTTTTTGAGGAAGAGTATTGGCAAGATTGCATCGCCCGCCGCCCGTAGTCAGCAGCTTCAGACCGGCAGCGCTTTTATGGTCAAGTAGTAGCACCGGTCTGGATTCAGCCGACTCGGCCTTGCGCAACGCCGTCGCGGCAAACCATGCGGAAGTCATGCCGGCAGGGCCTGCGCCAATCACAACAACCGGATATTCATTCTGCATGCTCAGGAAGGCTCCCCATCCACCCTGGCGTCCCCATTCGTATTACCCGTTTCTTCTTGTACCGCCATTGCACGTTCTGCGTTTTCTATCTCTTCTTCCCGCTTTTCTTCCTGATCGAGCGACTCAAGGTATTCTTGTTCGGCTGAGACGATTTCCTTTTTCCCGATCAGATAGAGCGGCAGGCCTAACAATCCGGTCAGAACCGTCAGCAGACGGAACACAAGAAAGATATTCGCTCCGTCTTTTATAACGCTTCCATCACTAGTTCTACAAAGCGAAAGAACCAACCCGAAGGTTCCCTCACCTACACCAAGCCCGCCGCCGGGAATCGGCATGGCGTTAGCAACAAACGTCGGTGGCGTGGCAAAAAAGATGTGCGATAATTCAGGCATCACGGCCAGCTGCAACGCCATCGCCGTAGCATACACCGCAAAAATGATAATACATTGCAGCAGCAGACTCAGAAAAAACGCAATCCCCATCAGACGCGCATGTCCTTTATACATCAGCACAGCCTGAATCAGCTGCATGATCGTATGACCAAGCGGAATCTTCTGACGGACAAATCCTTCCAGTCGGCGACCGGGTTGACAACTCGGCAGCAGGACAACAACAACCAGCGCCACAATCCAACACACACCAAATGAAGCCATCGCACGACCTGCCAGCAGCGCGATATCACTGTCCGAATGTACCAGAGCCAAACCGTAATGCGCCTGTGCAAGCCAGCACAAGACGACACCAAACACACCACACAGCCCCCACGCGATAAACCCTTCACGCCGCTTCCACGTCAGTGCAGCCCACCCGCAAGCAGTTACCGTCAAGGCCAGACTAAGCACAATAAAAATCCCCAATGAAAGGCCATGCAAACTTGGAGTCTTCACCACCAGCGGCCAACTGATCAGCAGCGCAATACCTCCCAACGACAGAATCGCAATCAGGCCGAGAATACGGTCGATCATGACGCTGGCGACAATTTCTGCGCGTTTTCCGGTTTCACGGATTACATATGCCAGTTTAATGACATCACCCCCAAGACCGCCCAACATGAAGATATTAAAGAAAGCCCCGATCATCCCAATCCGGCAAACATCTTTTACGGGCAATGGCGCACCCACACCTTTGAGCAAGTAGGAATAGCGCAGAAAGCTGAGAAAATTCACAAGCAGAACACATACAATAGTAACGCCCAACAGAGGCCCCTTACCCGGAGCAACCGTCATCTTAGAAAAATCAAGTTTGTCAGACCAAATGAGGTATACCAGCGCACCAATCACAATCCCGAATTTCAAGGCGAGGATCAACCATTCCTTCAGGCTGCGTTTCTGTTTACTTCCGCTCATATATCGATCCTGTATAGAAAATCATTTCCTCTGAAATCACAACCGCTCAAAGACAGCCGGCGCATCATCACGGCGCATGTAAACCGGCTGGAACTTCATCGGGTCTTCTGTTTGCCCTTGCTCAAATTTTAAACAACCAAACAACCCGACCGAACCGGCTGTCGGCGCTTTCGGGTCTTCCGTCACCTTTACGCCACCAGCAATCACCAGCCCCTCATACCGGCCGATGGCGCTGCCAACGAGTGCGTATCCCTCACCTTCCGCTAAAGCAGCCGCTTCCTCGGGCGTCAGCGCACAGTCGCCTTTCAGACACGTCAAGCTCTCGGGCTGATCAGGTTCATTATTTTTCTCAGACGGAAGAAATTCATAGACTGCAGTGAACACCTCGTCGCGCCGGGCATCCTGAAACAGAACGATCCGCTTTGCCAAGTGACGTGCATCCCACGCCAGAGCCGTGAGACTGCTGACTCCAATCACCGGAATTTTCGCCGCATACGCAACCGCACACGCAGCCATCACACCGATACGAGTGCCTGTGTATGACCCCGGCCCTTGGCTGACCGCCACAGCTGACAGATCTGCCACAGAGATCCCGGCCTCGGCAACACAACGCTTTGCTGCCGGAATCAGATCCGCGCCATGACGCAAACCCTCGCCAAGAGATACCTCATACACACACTCACGCCCGCGCAGAATCGCCGCGCTTCCGATCACTCCGGACGTCTCCAACGCTAAAATCCAACTCATCGTTTCAGCAACCGCCTTTTCATTTTCATATTTTTTGTTACCGCCAATGCGCAAGAAGATACCAATTTTTGCCACTCAGGTGAATCAAAATCAATGAAATAAAACGTGTTATCTTTATTTCACTTCAGTCGTCTTTAATGGCACGCAAACCGCACGCGACCCGCGCCGCCAAGCCATTGTCGGAGTAACAATCCAATCCACCGGAAGGTCATGCGCTTGCTGCGGAATTTTATCGATAATCTGGCAGTCATACGCTGCAGCCACTAATGGCGCAGTTTGAAACTCCCCGGCAATGCGGTCATAAAACCCCTTACCACGCCCAACCCTCGCACCGGAACGGCTAAACGCCCGGCCCGGAGTCACAACAATCCCGACCTCTTCCGGCAAAACCATCCGGCAGTGATCAAGCGGCTCCAAAATCCCAAACGCCCCGGACGAAACATCGCTCTTTAGATCCCGCACTTCCAAGAGCCTGAGCGAAGTCCCGCTCACCCGAGGCATAACAAGGAACCCGCCCTGCTTGAGCCACATTTTCCACAGAGGCGATAAATCCGGCTCATCCGCAAGCGGCAGGTACCCCAATAGCGTTTTCGCCTCAACACTTCCTTCTTTATACACAAAGCGTTTTTTCCAGAAAGGGGCGGAAAAAAGCTCCTGCAGCCGCAGGCACAGCAAACGATCCTGTTTTTTCCGTTCTTGTCTGGGCATAGCGCGAATCAATTCGCGAATCGATGCCCGAATTCGATGTTTCTGACACTGAACCGGTATGACTCCGTCGGCAGAGCAATCCTCAAGTGATTTGGGCTGAATACGGGATCTGCATTTCTTTGACGCTTTTGACGTCAACAGTTCAGGCATCTTTATTGATTTCTTCGGCATGTGAATACCTTCTGTTGCGAATCACGACTGCCCGGTAAAACCGCATATCTATTATCCAGCCAACCCCAAGAGCCGGAGATCCGAAGCACCGACCACATACGGCTCAATTGAAATGGTATCCAGACGGAACTGCCGAATCAATTCTTTTGCAGAAATTTGCGCACCGAACTCGCACCAACCGCATGTATACGCCAGCCAGCCGATGACTGACTCCGGCGACGTCCCACACCGGCGGATCTCACTGATCCGTGTGTCTCCATGCCGTTTTGCCAGTCGACGGCCGTCAGTTCCGACCACCAGCGGCACATGCAAAAACGCAGGCGGATTCAACACAAGTGATTTATATAATTTAAGTTGCCGGTGCGTACTAAGTAGCAGATCATCTGCCCTAACAACTTCAGTCACCCCCATCGCCGCATCATCAACCACAACGGCTAACTGGTACGACGGTGCACTCAGGTTACGGGCAACAACAAAATCCCCACTCCAGACCGAAACATCCGACTCGCACACCCCACAAAAAACATCGTCAAAGCGGGTCGTCCCCGGATCAACCCGAAAACGCCACGCCGGAGCCTTTTCATCACTGCAATCGGCTGGATTATCAGGCTGTTCAATCGATTTTTCCCGACAAAATCCTGGATAATACAGTTCTTTCTGCTCCTCAGCCGTTAGCCGCCCCGTTCCTCGCTCATGCGGAGCGCTCTGCGACTCTTCAATATCTTTTCTTGAACAGCGACAGGGATAAAGTAGCCCTTTTCCCTTCAACTCGTTAAATGCCTGCCGGTAATATTCCAACCGCTCGGACTGCACATAAGCTGCGAGATTCCCAGATTCATCCACCGGCTCATCCCAATCCAGCCCCAGCCACCGCAGGTCCTCATACACCTGCCCGACCGTTTCAGGCTTGACGCGGGGATGATCCAGATCCTCCATCCGCATCAGCATCCTCCCGCCCTGACTGCGGCAGCGCAGCCACGCAATCAGAAATGTCCGGGCATTGCCCAAATGAAGCGCCCCTGTCGGACTCGGAGCAAAGCGACCGACAACCTCTGTAACCATACAACCGCCCCCAACCAGCAAAAAGCACATCCAGTTATTTATCAAAAGTTTGCAATAATAAATCAAACAAGCGAACCTGAATAGATACGCACGAAATGCACCAACCGGATCGAAAAACATAATTGATTATAGATAACTTTTTCTCGATTAAACCTTTTCGCTTGACTTTCCTGCCAACTTGCCCAAACTTGTCCGAGGATTTCAGGAGAAAACCTGCTTCGCCAAAGCAGGTATCAATCAAGGAGATGGTGACAATGGCAAAGAAAACTATACGGGATATCGATGTAAAGAACAAGCGCGTTCTGATGCGCGTGGATTTCAACGTGCCGCTCAAGGACGGGAAAGTCAATGACGACACCCGCATCCAGGCTGCACTGCCCAGCATCAAGCACATTCTCGCCGGTGGCGGAAAGCTCATCCTCATGAGCCATCTGGGACGTCCGAAGGGCGCGGTTTCCCCGGAATTCTCGCTGAAACCCGCTGCACTGAAACTGGCTGACATCCTCGGCCAACCGGTTCAGCTTGCTCCTGACTGCGTAGGTCCGGAAGT
>QKHZ01000062.1 GCA_003249795.1 bacterium
AGTGCCTACTTTACGTCTCTCTCGAAAGATTTCAGGCAACTGGTTGTTGATCGGCTTATTCGTGAAGCCGTCTGAGTGTTGGATGTCATCATGACAGATGGATTAATCTTTGATCTAAAACGTGGCTCATTTCATGATGGCCCAGGAATACGTACGGTCGTTTTCCTGAAAGGCTGTCCGTTAGATTGCATCTGGTGTCATAATCCGGAGTCGAAAAAATATTGCCCCGAATTGATGTATGATGATGAAAAATGCATTCATTGCGGCTTGTGTATTGATCCTTGCATATACGATGCACAGAGATTAATTGATGATCATCATGAAATGGTTTGGGCAAACTGCAGAAACTGCATGAACTGCACAAACGTTTGTCCCGTAAATGCATTGCAGATTGTAGGCTATACTATTTCTGCTGCTGAAATAATTCTGGAGGCGTGCGAAGATAAAACGGTTTATGACATAAGCGGCGGGGGCTTGACGATATCAGGCGGAGAGCCATTGGCGCAAATAGAATTCACTGCAGAAATACTTACAAAAGCAAAACAGAAGGGGCTGCATACGTGTCTTGATACCAGCGGATATGCATCTATCGATACGCTGGACATGGTGATTGATAATACGGATATCTTTTTGTTCGATATCAAAGAAACAGATTCAGAACGGCATCGGCAATGCACAGGCGTAGCGCTTGAATTGATTTTAAGCAATCTTGAGTATCTGAATTCGAAAGACAAGCAGATCATATTACGCTGCCCGATTATTCCCGGAATAAACGACAGAAGCGACCACCGTGAAAAAATCTATCAACTTGCGCGCACCTATTCATGCATAACAAAAGTCGATTTTCTGGAATATCATAATTTGGGAAATGACAAGCTCCGCTGCCTAGCCTCGTCGTCTATCAAAATTAACATTCCCAGTGTTCCTGTCTTCAGATGGTTGCCTTAATGTTTTTCATCATTCATGTGCGCCTATGGGGTGTATGTTTAGACGATTCATAGATTAATTTGGAGATCTTATCAATGCATTGGATTGATTGGTGTATTGCGCTGGTGCCGGTGTGACATGTGGAGGAGGTGACACCGTTGAAAGTAAAGGCGCATGGCAGGATGAAAAAGGCGATCTTCCGCAGAGGGTTGGACATCCTGCGTCAGGTTGGGTGCTGGATTTTGGAGAAAGAAAAAACGGGGTAGTCGCGCGGCTCTCCAAAGCGATAATCAACGTGCCGCGCCAACGCTCTGACCGGAAGTACCAGCAGGCCGAATTTATAAAACCTGTTGGTGGATAAGGATAAAGCGATTCAACAAAAAGCCCCTTGGCGTAAGCCGAGGGGCATGTCGTTAACGGGAGATTGGTTCCCGATATTTGAATTGGCGGAGAGACAGGGATTCGAACCCTGGGTGGAGTTACCCCCACACACGCTTTCCAAGCGTGCCCGTTCGACCGCTCCGGCATCTCTCCGCACGTTTGTATCGTGATGAGGATACGGACTTATCCGACTTTGTCAACAGTCGTTTCAATTTTCTTATATCCGACCAGCAAATATTGTCATAAAAAGTCCCTCTTGATTCGATCCAATATGCAGAAATGCCCCTCGACCGGAAAAAAAGACAAACTCATTTTCTTGCATTATTTGCATGCACCTGTACAACCGAAGCATTGACCACCACCAGATCATACGGTATCGTAACTATGGGTAGACTCTTCGAGTACGCAAAGGAAAAACATGGCCAAAACAGATGGACATGTCAGTTCCCGTTGGATGCTGCTGGCGATCATCTGCTACACGATCGGCGCTGTCCTGTATCTTTTTATCGCACATATCCACAGTGAAAAAGTACTTCGAGACGAAATCGACAAACGACTCATCCTTGGCGCATCTGCAGCCAACACCATTATTCCCGCAGACTACCACGACAGAATCGCCAAGCATGAAGAAATCCAACCGGAAGAATACCGAAATGTGGCTCATATGCTCTCCCAGCTTTCCAATGATCAGGGGTTTGCTTATATTTATACTCTGTATGAAAAAGACGGCGAACCGTACTTCACCATGAGCAGCCAGCAACCCGATGAATTTGATTCTGACCCCTATGAAGATTATTTCCTGGAATATGAGGAAGCCACCCCGGAAATGAGGGCACAGTTTCAGCGTGGACCAAGAATATTATTGGAAACAGCCAGTGACCAATGGGGGGTTTTCCGTAGCGCGATCATTCGCGAGGTCAGCCCATCCGGTACCGTCTATCTGACCGGTGCCGACTATGATGTCAGCTATGTTGACAAGCTCCTGCTTGATAATCTTCTCTGGAGTGCTGCTGGTGCCCTTGTGCTTGCCGTCCTGTCGATTCCCCTGCTTCTTGCCTACCGGCATACCCACCGTAAAGAAATTGAAATGCTGCAGGAAATAAACCTACGCCTGGGACACGACCTTTCAGAGCGGGAAGCGGAAGGGCAACGGCTTGCCAAACAAAAAAACCAACTCACAAATATCGTACAACGACGCACGGAAGATCTGATTGAAAGTGAAGCCAAACGTCAGACGTCGGAACAGATTTTATCGATTTCATTCAACAACAGCCCCGCACCAATGTCACTGCTCAAGCTGCCGCAAGGAACGTTTGTCAGCGTTAATCCGGCACTTGAAAAAATAACAGGTTTCACGGCAAACGAACTGGAAGGGCATACGCCGGTTGCGTTGAATATTCTGGATAAAGGAATATTCAACCAACTGCTCCAGGATGCCCACCAGGACAGCCAGCCTCCAGCAGTTGAATGTTCCATTTTAAACCGCAATCAGGTCAAACGCATCTGTGTCATCAGTTCCCACCGATTCAGCCTCCAGTCGGAAGACCACCTTCTGGCGGTTTGGGCCGACGTTACCGAGAACCGCGAGATGCAGTCGATGCTGATGCACTCGGAAAGAATGGCGGCAGTCGGAATCATGGCAGCCGGTATCGCCCACGAATTCAACAACGCACTTTCGGGGCTTATCGGCTTCCTGGATCTGATCCGCTCGGAGACAGAACTAGACTCCGTCAATGCCCAACGTATGGAAATTGTCTGCCGCTCGGCAGAACGAATCGCCTCCACTACACGCCAGCTTCTGAACTTCTCGCGTCGAGACTCTTCAGAGCGCAGCCCATGCAACCTGAACGATATCGTCAACGAAGGCTTGAAGTTGATCGACAAGGATCTGCGTTCAAGCGGCATTGAGCTGCAACGGCAATTGAGTCCTCTGCCGCAGACAATGCTCGCAAGGCATCCGATCGAACAGGTTTTCCTAAATATCATGATTAACGCCCAGCATGCGCTTATCAAGCAGCCGCTGCGTCGGATTACGATCGCGACCGGACAATCCGGAAACTTTGTATACATGCGGATCAGCGATACCGGTTGCGGCATTGCACCGGAGAACCTCCAACAGATTTTCCTGCCGTTCTTCACAAAAAAAGGCGAACACGCCGACGAAGATTCACCACTACAGACCGTAAAAGGAACGGGGCTTGGCCTCAGCGTCAGCAATCAGATTATCCAAAGCCATGGCGGGAGGATCGAAGTAAACAGCGCTCTAGACATGGGAACCAGCATGACCGTCTGGCTGCCGATCACCCAGATCACGGAAACAGACAACGAAAATCGGTCCTATGATTCAGGAAAACGAATCCGTGGAGCGCGGGAAATCGTCTATCCGCCGACAATCGCCATCATCGACGACGAACCGTCTATCCGCAGATTTATGGCTTCCGGGCTGGGACAGCACGGATATCCTGTGCGTGAAACCGATGACGGAGAAGAACTACTCAAGCACATCGAAGAAGGAGAAGTCGACATCCTGCTTGTTGATTTGCAGATGCCGAAAATATCCGGCGAAGACATCCTCAAGGAAATCGAGCAGCTTGATCCGCAAAAGCGGCCTGTCTGCCTTGTTCTGACCGGACACAATTATGACGAATGTCTGGATAAATTGAAAGACGTCGATTATTATGAAATCTTGGTCAAACCTTGTAAGATCGACCATCTGCGATCGATTTTGGATGACATCCTCAACACTCCGCCAGAACCGGCACAGAATCAAGAGTAGGTTGTAACATTACAAAAAAAGGCCAATTCGCTTACATGTGATCAATGACTACCGACAGGCCAATTCCGTTTCTTACGAAAACCGGCCGGGCCGATCCCCATGAACTTTTGGAACACCCTACTGAAATGATACCGGTCACAAAAACCGGTGTCTTTTGCAACCTGCTCGATCGTCTTGTCTGTATGATGCAGGAAAATGCAGGCGCGATCAATCCGGATCTGCGCTAGGTGCCCTTGCGGACTGCTGCCGGTCATCTGCCGAAACCGCCGGATAAACGCGTTCGTATTCATATGCACAAGCGTTGCCAGTTCACCGTTCGATAAATTTTGATTATAATTTCTCGCCATCGTTTCCAACACAGAAGCAATCCGCGGATCAGTGTCCGACTTGTCCTGCAGAAACGGTTCCGGAAGATGGCACAGTCCGTACAACACCGCAGCACGCCCAAGCAACGCCAAACGGATCGGAATCGGGTCGCTGTCTATGCCTGCCTGCAGATACTGCTCAAGCCTACTTGTAATCGCAACCGGCGCTTCAAACTGGACGACGTCAAGCGAATCGGTTCTGTACGGAAGTCCGGTCAGAAAATGGCAATAAAAATGTTTGACCGGCTTGTAGAGGACACCGTCATATGCAAAGTTCGGTGGAATCAGATACATGCTCTGCGGCTGAAGCTGGATCAGCCCCTGTGCTGTCTGCAGCGCCGCACCTGAACTGTCATTCCAATACAACCGCCAATAGGGAGCGCGAAGGTTCTTGTAATTCCAGTCACTCAGCACGCGGTAATAACTGAGCAGCATATCCACGCACGGGTCGTAATATGAACCGAACTGTTCCTTCATGAGGTCTCCCCGGTTCAGCGAACAGACGGCTCTTGCAGCCGCGTTATCGAAAAAACTGACAGAAACGCCGCGCCCCTCCAAACAGCATTCGGAGAGATCGATGCACGCTGACAAGCCAGTTCCCACAGGCGCTTTACGGACTCGTCCGCTGCAATGGCAGGCTGGTTTTCAAGCTCAAAGCCGAAAGCCACCCCGCGCTGCCCGCCATACTCTACCATCACCCCTTGCGTAGCCGGATCGACTTTGCGCCAATCGCCGATACTGTCCGGCTGGCTCGGAAAAACAAGATCGATCTTCGCGTGGCGCAACGGCTCCGCCCCGATGCCGGAAGAGATCACCGCAGATTTGGCAAGACGGATAACCTGATCGTACAGCGGGCTTTGCAGGCTGAAACTTCCCACCATCCGCACCGGTTTGTTCTCAACCGAGAGAATCAGGAAAGCGGCCCGTCTCTGCCGGAGAATCACGGATTCCGGCTCCGGTAACCGGTAACCAGCCGACACCGCAGCCGCTTCCGCAGCATTACGTGCAACCTTCAGCAGATACGCCTGTTCACGTTCCGTCAAAACAGTTTGCTTGTCCGATGCCGCATCGTGCGCGGGATTTTCCACGAGCTGCCCCGCACGCGTACGGCGGCGGTCATAAAAAACAGCACCGATCTGACCGACCTGCACCATCCTCGCCTTATAGCGATCCAGATCCCCGCCCCCACTCTCTTTCATACCCCCAACGGCGGAATCTTTCATCGGCGAATCTTCCACATCTTCTGCACGCGACGCGTCCCAACGGCGGGAATAACCGCCATAAGCAATCGCATTCGCCCCAGCATAGCCTGCAGCCACGCAACCGCACCACACCGCATGAGGGCTACTGAAATATGACAGGTGTTCCGGTTGCTGATCATAAATTTTCTGCCCCAAAGAACGGAGCGCCTCCGTCTGCAACACCGTCACATGATCCAGCACCTGAGCATCAACCGGACGACGGTCATTTCCGGAACCCACCGCGCTGGACAGATCACTGACAATCAAAAGCGCTATCGGCCCAGAACTAACCAGCCGCGCCAGAGTATGCCCCACCTGATCAATCCCCGGTTTTGACATCAGCGGCAAACCGACCACCAGCACCTGATTCTCAGGACCAGCGCCATGAATCCAAGGCATTTGATAAACCGCTGCCGCAGGAACCTGATTTGTGGCAGGCCAGGGGATAAACCGACTGTTTTTCAATAAAAACTGCGCAGCGACCGGATTCGCCACCGCCGCAACTGCATCATAATAAAAAGGTTGCGTTCGAACCCATGCGTTCTCAGCCTGAACCGGCACATCGACAAGAAGAACAAATGTATGCGGCGCCGATGCCCTATTTTTGAAAAAAGAATAAACCGGAGCCGATGGCGTCGCCGTCTGCCCCACAGGCCCCGCCGGTACCCAGCCGACTGCCGCCCAGCCCGGAACATCCACAGCAGAAGCGATATCAATTTGTTTGGACGCGCCAAAGGCGATTGGCGACTGCATCGGTTCTTTTCCCAGATTTACCGGTTTCCAGGCCGCAGCAGCCCCCGCCTGATCCGGGCTCCACCCCGACGACCACGCACATCCGCAGATCCATAACAACATGACAGACCAGATCGTTGTTTTCATGACTCTTATTGTACTGACTGACAAGGAGTAAGGCAATTTCTTCTTATTCATTGCGAAGATTGTCTGGATTTATACAATATGGAAGATGATTTAGGCAGAGATAGGAACTTTGTGAACGAACTTGAAACACTGGCAGCCCGCCTGTTGCCACAAGTCAGATCGATTACTGCGCATGAGGGGCGTTACCGCCCGCACGAATGCCTGGGCGTCTATCTGCAGCCACATACAGAAACGCTCTCTTATGAACTGCCCGGGCTTCTGGTCGGCCAGTTCGGCATGGCTCCGTATGGGCAGACGGTCACGCTTCTGGATGGAATCCCGAAAAAAGTTCCGCCTGGAGCCGTTCTGGTCGGAAGCTGGGACTATCTGAGTTTACTCTTCCCTGACATCCTGAGTCCGGAAACTAAACCATCAAACGACGAAGGATACTACCTTTGGATGCAACGCTACTGCATCATCGCAGGCGCTTCATTTTCCGGATGCCTGTACGGTGCGCAGACGATGATCCAGCTGATCAGCCAGACACAGGACGATCTGCCTGCCCTCTCGATTGCAGACGCCCCCGCGATGCCGGTACGATCGATTGCCTGTAACTTGCGCGACATGGTTCCCGACAGCGACAGCATTTTAAAAACAGTCGGGCTTCTCAACTCGTTCAAAGGCAACCGCCTCCACCTGATTCTGAATCCCCTGGCTCCTGTCAGTCCGCGTCCGGGATTCGGTACGTTTGAGGAAGATGACGCGCGGGAGCTCGCACTCTGCAGCCGCGAATACGGCATCAGCATTATCCCGTGGATCGACTTGATGGAACAGGAAAACGGCGTCCGGATCCCGGTTGAAAACGCCGCCGCGCTGTGCAGCCGCGTCGCATCCTCCTTCACCCCGACAGATATCGGTGTCGGCGGTCTTGCCTCTGCACTGCGGCCTAACGAGGAGATCCGTGCCGTACTCAAGCAGATCGACCAGAACTTGCCGCGGGAGATCGGGCTCTATCTTCATAAACGGATTTCGAGCGTATGTCCTGACTTTTCATCCGGACGCAGGATCATGTTCTGGGAAGACGCAGACCTGAAAACAACGCCCGGAACGGCAATGCCCTTCTGCCTGTCGGTCGGAAGCGGTGCGCAAGGATTTGTCGGCCTCGCGGCGGAAGACGTCGCCCGCCGGATTGACCGCATCTACATCCGCCACCAACCGCCTACACGCGAAATCACCTTCCGCCTGTTTGACCAGACCGGAGGACGGCTTTGGGAACACGACATTATTTCCGCGATGGTCTCGGCCAGTATGGGCTGGTCTGTCAAAGACGGTGCGCTTGACGCGCTGAAACGCTTTACGCATCTGGCATTCGGCAACAACGCAGAAGGTTTTCTTGAACTGCAAAAGATGGTCAGCGACGCCATCCCGACAACCATCCGCGAGCACATGCCGCTACAGGAAATGGCCTTCGGTTTTCCCGAACGCGACAACTGCTGGCAACTTCTGGAGCGCATTGATTGGGGGAACTTCAGCCGCCAGTCAATCCTGATCCGCAAACAAATGGCAGATCTGCGGCAACATTCGACCCGCAACGCCGACCTGATCGAGTTCGCAGATATTTCGATTGATGCGACGCAGTTTTTACGCGACCGTTACCGGCTCCTGACCAAAGCCGCCGGATTCTACAATCAGGCGACAAAAGGAACGGCTCTGGCCGCTGAAAAAGCTGGCGAATGCCTCGATACCCTCTCCATCCGCGCAAACGAACTGATGCGCAGGCTGGCATCGATCAACAAGCAACAGGGCATTTGCCGACGAGAAGTCATCCGGCTGCAGGACTATCACAAGGAACTGACAAAAAGCGCCCGTGAACTACGCGGGCTGAACCTGCCTGCCAACGATCCGGCATGGCCTGCACCGTCATACTTTTTTCTTCCAGAAGAAAACTGAGCGGCCTGCAACCAGAAAGTATTTCATGACGACTCCGTCGCTCC
>QKHZ01000029.1 GCA_003249795.1 bacterium
GGACCGCGCAGCGTCTTGTGCGTTGTCGTCGTTACGACATCACAGTGCGGAACCGGATTCGGATGCTCGCCGGCAGCAACAAGGCCAGCGATATGTGCCATATCCGCCATCAGAAACGCGCCAACTTCTTTTGCAACTTCCGCAAATTTCTCGAAGTCAATTACACGCGGGTATGCACTTGCGCCGCACACAATCATCTTCGGCTTCGACTCGAGCGCAACTTCACGCAACTTGGCGTAATCGATCTGTTCGGTCTTTTCATCTACGCCGTAAGAAGCGACATTATAAAGCTTACCGGAAAAGTTCAGTTTAAAGCCGTGGGTCAGGTGACCGCCGTGTGCAAGATCCATCCCGAGAATTGTGTCACCCGGCTGAATCAGCGCCATGTATGCAGCCATGTTCGCCTGCGAACCTGCGTGCGGCTGGACATTGACGTGGTCGGCACCGAACAGTTCCTTTGCACGGTTAATTGCAAGCGACTCGACTTTGTCCACTTCTTCACAGCCGCCATAGTAACGCTTGCCGGGATACCCTTCAGCGTACTTGTTGGTCAGCACCGATCCTTGCGCTTCAAGGACAGCTTCCGAGGTGAAGTTTTCCGAAGCGATCAGTTCAATCCCGTCCTGCTGGCGATTCAGTTCAGCCTGCAGATACGACAGGACTTCAGGATCGCTTTTTGCCAAATTCGTAAGCGACATTTCAATCTCCTAAATAGGGAACAATTTATCCTAACTACATTTCTTTTCACCGCTGGTTGTCTTCGAGGAAAGATCAACGTTCAAATAAACGTCATCATTCCGAGACATACCAACGTAAATACGCGTCAATAAATGCCTGCAACTCACCATCCATCACCTTTGAGATATCGCCGGTTTCGTGGCCGCTGCGCAAATCTTTCACCAGCTGATACGGATGCATCACGTAATTTCGAATCTGGCTACCCCATGCGTTTTCAGACTTCGACGCATTCCGTGCGCTGGCTTCATCCAGACGTTCCTGCTCCGCCCTTGCATGAAGGCGCGCCTGAAGCACTTTCAACGCAGTTGCCTTGTTCGCATGTTGGGAGCGTTCATTTTGCACGGCAACGACAATCCCCGACGGCAGGTGCGTAATGCGAACCGCAGAGTCTGTCGTATTCACGTGCTGACCACCTTTACCGCCAGCACGATACGTATCGATCCGAAGATCTTTTTCTTCAATTTCAATATCGATGTCATCCTGAAAGTCCGGAGTCACATCCACCGCAGCAAAGCTGGTTTCCCGGCGACCACTGAACGGACTGATCCGAACCAGTCGGTGCACACCAATCTCCGAGCGCATCGACCCGAATGCGTATTCACCAGTCACACGAAGTTCAACACCGCGGATACCGGCTTCTTCACCTTCAACCATGCTGAGCTCTTCACACTTCCAGCCGCGCTCTTCAAAATAGCGCGTATACATCCGAAGCAGCATCTCTGCCCACTCGCACGCATCACTTCCGCCTGCCCCGGTATGAATACTGAAAAAACAACCTTCCCGATCATGCTTACCGGAAAGAAGAGCCAATGTTTCAAGTTTATCGATCTGGGCAGGAAGCTCGTCGATCTGGCCGCAGATTTCTTCGAGAGAAGCATCATCGCCTTCCTCTTGCGCCATTTCATACAACTCTTTCAGATCATTATAATTGACAACCACCTCCTGCATCGGCTCAACCGTTGCCCGGGCCGCCTTCATCGCATTGACGATTTTCATCGCCTCTTCCTGATCAGACCAGAAATTGGCTGCAGCCATTTTTTCCTCTAACGTCTTGATTTCAGCCGTTCTATCGGTGATTTTCAGGGTTTTGTGCAGCATATCCAGCCGCTGACCTGCATCATCAAGAACAGCATTGATTTCGGCAATATCTCTCATGGAGTCGATATCCTGTTTATCGCGTTCTCGGGCAAACCGTTTTCGGCCACAACCGGATAACCGCTTTGCCCCGCCAAACGTTGAAAGTTGAAGTATAGCGGCTTCCACCTTTCCGTCAAGTGATAACACTAAAATCAGTATAAACAAATCGATACTAGATTATCGCTCAATCACAGGTTGTTTTATACCACACATAACCCGACAAAAGAATGGAGGTTATCATGCATTATTTTGAATCAACCAAATCAAATTGTGACTTTCAAGTTACATAGCAGACATATAGGTTTTTGATATTGACTTTTATACACAAGATCATATAAAATATT
>QKHZ01000089.1 GCA_003249795.1 bacterium
CGATCCCGCCGAAGTTGTACGCCGCCGTTTCCGAAGTGCTGGCGTATGTGTACCGCATGGGACAGCGCAAAAAGGGGCGTGGCTGGTGAGTGCGTCCGAAATTTCTTTATCTGAAAGCCGGTGGAAAAACGTGGCGCGGTCTGCTGTGGAGTTTGCGGCGCAGGCGCTGTATCCGCCGCGCTGCCTCGGCTGCGGGGTGGGGTTGTTCGGCCGTCAGCCAGACTGGTTGTGTACAGGCTGCCTGAGAGATTTTCCTCTTATCAAAGAAAGCTGCCCGTACTGTGGCGCAGCGCTGGATGATCCTCAAAAAGATAAAATTGTCGCAGGGCCGACGACTTCGGTAGTCCGGCGGAGTAAAAACCATCTGCTGATCGGCTCGGACTATCCGGTGTGCAGGGAATGCCCGCCGCACCGGATGGCGTTTGCCCAGGCAGTGTCGGTTGCTGAATATCTTGCCGCGGCGCGGGAGATGGTGCATGCGCTCAAATTCCGGCAGAACCGGAAGCTGGCGGCGGTGATGGGCCGGATGATGGGCGAGAGGTTTGATTCTGTTTTCCGGTTGGATCAAACGATGCCGCAGCCGTTTGACATGATGATCCCTGTTCCGTTGCACAAAAGCCGTTACCGGCAACGCGGGTACAACCAGTCTGCATTGCTTGCGCGGGTATTGTCCGGATACGTCGGAATTGCGCTCAAGACGGAGATCCTGTACCGTGAGCGCGACACGCATGTGCAGTCACTGCTGGACAAAGAAGCGCGGCTGACCAACCCCGTCGGCGCATTTGCCGTGCGCGGGGATTTACAGAATGAGCGCGTGCTGCTGATTGATGACGTATTGACAACCGGTGCGACTGCCGGAGCATGCGCGGCCACTCTGTTAGCTGCTGGCGCGTCGTCTGTATCAGTCATGAGTTTTGCGCGCTAAGCATTGATAAAATGTGTGGGAGCTCGCTATGAAGATGTTTCGGCGTGGAATGAGTTATCGATTTTTTGATTGTTGCATCATTTGTTTTTTCTCTGCGATTGTTCCATGGGTGGAGCTTAGCCCCATCATACGAATCATCGCGGCGCTTCCGGTTGCTGCTATTATTGCATGGCTCTTGGAGTGTCGGGCTGATCTGGTAACGATTGCCGATGATGTCACTGTGCCTGATGGGATATCGATATACTCGATTGAATCCGAAAAGGATGAATATCTGTTGGCAGATGTGTTTGCTGACATCGCTGATAATATAACGTTATCTTCGGAAAGAGTTTATTGCGTTTGCAGTCCGTCGGCGTCTTCAGGTAAATCAACCATGGCAGTAGCTCTTGTGTGCCATCTTCAAAAAAAAGGATGCCAGTCTGTTCTGGTCAATGCAGACTCTGAGCGATTTGAGCCTGCTGAGTATTCCGAAATGGCAAAAGAACATGATCAATCGATTCAAGTTTTGGGTCCGATGGGCAGGTCGGAAATTAATGCTGTAATCAGTCCTATTCTTGAAGAGCCGCAAGGGAATATCGTAATTGACTACGGGCCTATTGAAAAAGAAAGGCTGGTGGATGTCTATGGACAAGCGTTTTCTTTTTGTATGATTGCCCCCCGCCAAATCAGTCGACGCGATCTTCATGATTGGCTGGGTACACTTGCTGTGAACTCGAAACAAACAGTACTTGTCTTTAATGCCGGTGCTTCTGGGAAAAATTCGTATCTGGGGTGTTACCAAGCAGCGAAAGCATATCAGTAGACAGCCTTAATCATAATCTTGCACTGTTTCTCACTAGTTAATTCTTCGGGTAGAAGAATTTGAATAAACCCTTGTATGAATACTGTTAGCGCGACTGGTTTTATGATATAATCCATCCTGTAAATAAAGCTGTAGGCGGACGCGAGTCTGTTTGCATTCTCAGGTGATTTTGTGCTGTTGGATGGTTGTGAATGAAAACGCTGCTTCGGGCAATACGGTATCGGACGGGGTTGTGCGTCCTTGCGTGCCTGCCTTTTGTGATTATCCCCTGGATTCCGATAAACCCGCTTTTCCGGGCTCTTCTGGCACTTCCGTTTATTTTTGCCGTCGTCTGGATTCTGGAATGGCGCGACGACTTTATCACCGACGCCAACGACATCAAGGTTCCTGACGGGGTCACTCTACTCTCCATTCCGCCGTGCAAAGACCTGCATCAGATGACGCATGCGTTTGAGCAGACTGCGGGTGCGATGATTACTCCGGACATGCGGGTATATTGTGTCTGCGGACTTTCTTCCGCGTCGGGAAAATCGACTATGTCGGTTTCGCTTGTCTGTCGTTTACAGAAAGACGGTCGCGATACTGTTCTGGTGAATGCGGACTTCGCCCGGTCGTATCCGACCGATTACAACCTGATGGCAAAGGGACAGGCGCAGTCGATCCGCAAGATCGGCCCCATCGATAAGGAAAATCCCAAGGCTGCGCTGAAATCGATTCTTGATGAAGAAAAAGGAAGCGTGGTTATTGATTACGGCCCGTTTCGTGCAGAAGAGATTGGCCGGATCGATATCGGTGTTCCGGTTGTTCTGGTGCTGCTGATCCGCTCGCGCAAGGTGACCCGCCGTGCGGTTGCGGATTTCTGGGAAAAAGCGAGGCTATATTCACAAAAAGCCTATTTCGTCTTTAACGCAGGCGCCAAACCCGATAACGAATATGAATGCGGGTATTATGAAGAATTTCAGGAAAAATAAACCGAAATACTGCTTTTGCAGAAAAGAAAGAATAATTTCTGTCAACGAGAACCGGATATATCAGGCAGGATAAACGGATTTCCGGATAATGTTGTAAAATCAGCGTATTTCCTGAAATGAAGCGGAGTTGGGCTGATTCGTCACGATCCAGTTTATTCAGGCCGCTGAAATTTGTATTGTCATTTTAGCTAACAAGTTATATTTTCTATAAAATGCTCGCGGTGAATTGCCGATAGAGTGAAAGACAGCTTCATATTCAGGCTGGCATTGCCTGTTGCATGCCTGCTTGAGTGGAAAGCTGAATGACTGACTAAAATCACGTCGAATAAACGATAGCAGTGTTCCCAGGAGGACGACGCGCATGAGTACTATGGCAAGAATTTTCATTGTCCTGAACATGTTGATGGCGGTAGCCTTTGCGATGGCCAGCCTCAGCTTGTACGCAAAAAAGACCAATTGGGCTCAACAGTCCAAGGTCAATGAGGACGCCAAAAACAAGTTGACGAAAGAGTTGTCCGACATGAAGGCACAGCTTGAAAACGTCAAGGGCCCGCAGGAAAATGAACTGCGCAACCTCCGCGGTGAGAATGAAACGCTCAAGGCAACGCTTGCCGAAGTGCGCGACTCGAACTCGGAAATCAAAGGCAAGTTCGAAAAACTGACCGGCACCTACAACCTCATGAGTGACAGCGTCAACGAACTGCGTAATACCCTCGAAGGCTTGCACAAGCGTAATGATGAACTGCTGAAAAAAGCAAACGAGGCTATCAGCGAACGCACTAAAGCGGTTTCTGAAAAAGAATTCGCCGAAACCCGCGCGATCGAAGTGGCTGCTGACTTGCAGCAGGCGATGAGCGAACTTGAAGAACTTGCCAAAAATAACGCTGATCTTGTCAACCGCGTGACTTCGCTGAACATTGCGCTTCAGAAGGTGACCGAACAGACCGGTATTGATCCGCTGAAGACCCCGACCCCGTCAACACCGATCTCCGGTGCTGTTCTTCAGGTCGAAGAGTCGGTCGGCATTGTGATCCTCAACGTCGGCGAGTCCGATAAGGTTGAACGCGGCATGGAATTCGTGATCAGCCGCGGCGACCAGTACATCGCCAAAGTCCGCGTCCGTACCCTGTATGGCGACATGTGTTCGGCGACAATCATCCCGGGTCTGAAGAAGGGTGCAATCGCCGTCAACGATATGGCACAGACACTCTGAGGATGAACCTTGGTTGCGCTTTTTCCGCTTTGCCGGAAAAGGGCGATTCGGTTCAAAATCAATTGTGCAGTATCCTGTGGGTAAAAACCAAAGATAGGCGGACAACCGCGTGACAAATAACGACGAAAACAAAACGACATCCCCGTTTCAGGGCTATGCCATGCCGGAGCGGGCAACCATTGCCGCTTACGTGAGCGTGGCGTCGTTGATCTTTTTCGCCTGCTATATGTTTTCCCTGCACACGGATATCCGCCGGTTGCAGGACGATCTGAGTGCGCTGAAAACTGAGTTGCTGCGCAGCCGAATGCAGATGCCGGTTTCCGAACCCGCGCAGTTGGGTTATAACTCCGGCGCGACAGTGCATGAGCGGATTCAAAACGGCCTTCGCCACGAGATCGATATGGCGCAGGCGATGCCTTCGACTTCATATTCTCCAAATGCAGATGTCAAGACTGGAATGACCGGTGTCACCGGAGTGGGTGAATTGTCGGCGATGATGCCCGCGTCAGACACACATGAAAGTCCGGCTGAACCGGTGGCTGCAGAACCAGAACAACCGGTCGGAGCCGCTCCTGTGTCAACGCCGTCTTCTGCCAGCCTTGCATTATCAGGTTCAGGCACGACGAATACGGAGCTGATGGCTTCGCAGCAGACAGCTCCTGTGCAGCCGGAAGCTACCGGAATTGTGGAAGAACCACTGCCGCAAGCCGAGTCTCTGGTGCAGGGACAGGTTTTGTGGACAAATCCCGATCAGCAGCGTGTGATGATCAGCTGCGGTGCCAACAGTGGATTACAACCCGGTCGCAGGTTTACGATTTGGCGCGGGGCGAAGTATCTTGGCGAAGTGCGGATCTCGAAGGTGTTCCAGACGATGAGCGCATGTGACATCACAACGCCCAGCCCGCTTGGGATGCGTAAAGGCGATCAGGCCAAGAGTGTGGATGCAAGCCGCACGATGCGCGGGGTTCTGTTGGGCGGCTGAAGCAGCTTACTTGCTGTAGGCGTGCTGACTATGAACATAAAAGACAGGCTTGGCGAAAACAAGCCGTAGAAAAGAAGGCTCTCGGCGCGGTTGTTAAAAAGCGCGATTGTCGGAAAAGGAGAGTGCGGTGGGTGATTTTGATATTGTTGACGATGAAGCGGATGCAACCCTCGCAATCGAAGAGGATGAGCTTGGCATTGAAGACGACGGTGTTGCCGAAGAAGAGTCGTTTGAAGATGACTTCGCTCCTGCTCCTGCTTCATTCGGTTCGTCAAAGCTGGAATTCTCATATACCGTTTTTCTTCTGATCAGTCTGATTGCCTATGGCGGTGCGCTGGCGGTTGCACTGCTTGAGTTGCAGGACTACACCGATCCGACCAAGTTCCTGTTCGGGCTATTGAATCAGTAAGTCCTTCCTTACTCGCAGGCGATACAGCGAGGACGTGATTCGGTTTGCCGGATTGCGCCGGACAAAAGAAAAGCGCGATTCAACATAATGATGACGGGTGTTTGCTTTTTTGGCAAATACCCGTTTTCTTTTGCGGTTGTCAATTGGCCCGCGTGCGGATATGATCAGTAGTCCTGTTTGAAATGAAATGATGGTCTGGTGCAGGCTGCGTGCGGCTGCGGGTTGTCGCAGGTTGTCTCTCTGGCGCCAAAGGAAACAAAATGGCAAAGAAAAAGAGTGAGTCCGGCGGGAGCATGATCCTGAAAAACCGCAGGGCTTATCATGAATACGAGATTATCGAAGAGCTTGAGTGCGGGATCGTCCTGACCGGAACCGAGGTCAAGAGTCTGCGCGCGGGTTCTGTCAATTTCGCCGACAGTTACGCGATGGTGGATCAGAACGAACTGTGGTTGCTGGGGCTGAACATCGCCGAGTACAAGCAGGGCAATATCTATAATCACGCGCCGACGCGCCGACGGAAGCTGCTGGCGCACAAGCCGGAGATCCGTAAACTTCAGGTAAAGTCTGAGGCACAGGGGATGACGCTGGTGCCACTCAGGATGTTCTGGAGCCGGGGGCGGGCAAAGGTGGCTGTCGGATTGGTACGGGGCAAGGCCACACATGATAAGCGCCAGTCGATCAAGAAGCGCGAGTTCGACCGCGACCGTCAGCGGATGCTTCGTCGGAGTTAAGTGGATTCAAAAAAAATTGCTGCCGTGCTGCTGGATTTCGGGATTATTTCTTGGTGATCAAGTCCGTCAAATGTGAGTGAAATTTGAAAGCGGGCGGGTCAGAGTGGAGGATAAAAAAATGGCTGATTGTCCGAACAAGGAAAAGAATCTCAAGAACTGCCCGTGTACGTATGAGCCGTGCAGCCGCAAGGGCAAGTGCTGTGAGTGCATCAGCTACCACCGCAGCCTTGGCCAGAAGCCTGCCTGCATGAAATAACCGCGTGGTTACTCGCCGGGTTCTGAAAACGGGCCGGTGCAGAAATAAAACTCTGGGTTCTTTCCCTTGCCGCCCAGAAACGGGCTGCGCTCAGGGCCGCGTACATCCGCGCCGAGGCTCAGTGCGGTTTGTTTCACATCGACAATGATCCGCTCCAGCGCGTCTTCACGAACAAGCCCTTTTCCCGGAATAATCTCTTTTTTCTCCGCTTCGTACTGGGGTTTGAGCAGGCTGACGATCAAGCCGTTTGCCGCTAAAAGCCCGCGTGCGTGCGGCAGGACTTTCGCCTGTTTCGTCCAACCGACATCGCAAGTGACAAGGTCGACTTTTTCCGGCAGGCTGACGTGTAGGGCATTGGTGCGTTCCATCACGACTACCCGCGGGTCGTTGCGAAGTGTCCACGCAAGCGTTCCGTACGACGTGTCGACCGAGTAGACGCGGACAGCGCCCTTCTGCAAGAGGCAGTCGACAAAGCCGCCGACATTGCTGCCCAGATCGCAACAGACTTTTCCCGCCGGATCGACGCCGAAGGTTTCCAGTGCCCAAGCGAGTTTGTCACCGCCGCGGCCGACATATCCCATCTGTATTCCTTTTGTCGCTTATTCTGCCGGCTGAACGCGGAACATTGGGTCTTTGAGAATGTTTCTGCGGATATTGATATTGCTTTGTTTGGCGAAGGTCTGCAGATTCCAACTGACGTCTCCGGCGACCCAGATCTGGATGCCTGCCGCTTTTTTCTCTTGTGCTGCGGCAACCGCGCGGGTGATGAGCGAGCGCATTTCAGACGTTCAGTTCACGCCGTTCATTCAGCGCGGCCAGGTCGCTGCCGATCGAAATCAGTTCTTTCAGGTGGCAGTCGTTGTTGTGGATGATGCCGAGAAGATCCATCTGCACGGAGAAGTAGATCGCCTGGTCCGGATCGGCTGCGTTTGACCAGAGCAGGAACGCCTCATGCAGTCCCGCTTCGGGTTGGATCTCTTCGAGTGTTGCGCGCATGTATGCTTCCTCGCGCGGCGAGAAGTTGTAGTTGTGAAGAAGGTTTGCCAGCGCTTCGTCCTGCTCGAAATCGGCGTTCAGGCGTTCCTTGTACAGCTTTGCATTCAGACGCTCAAGCTCATACGCATTGTTTTCCATGATCATCTGCTCGACAGCGACCTTGCTTGAGCCGCCGGTAGCCGCGTACTTGACGTACTTCAGGCCTTCAATCGACGGCATCGCAAACGACAGGGCGAGTTTGCCGATTTTGCGCTGGCGCGCCAGAGAGTGTAGCAGCGCCTGCAGGTTGATGTTGTCGGTGTAGACATCGACGCCGAGTTCGTAAGCCGCATAGCGGATATCTTTTGAATAGAGAAATCCTTTTGCGCCTTTTGTGCGGATGGTGCTGTCTTCGCCGTTTGCCTCTTCCTCGCGTTTGCGGAACGGGCCGGAGATAATGCGGCCGACATCGCGGACAATACGCGCCGGTGCGCGCACAAGCGCTTTGCCTGCGGCGACCGGATGAAAGACGATGGTCTTTGCGCCGCGGCCGAGTTCCATTACCGACTGCGCCGCACCGTTCAGGATCTGCGGGCCGTGTTCGGTGTTGCGGAAGGTTTCGATTACATCGATTTCATGACAGGTTTTCAAGAGCGCGTGCATGGTGGTGAGTTCGTATTCGCCATGCGGGCAGGTGACAGTAAAGACATAGTTGGGTACGTCAACACCGACGGTTTCCCTGATCGTGTAGTTCGGGCTCGGGCTTGCCAGAAGCGGTTTCAGGATCTCAATCGTATTGATATTGACCGTTTCTTTAAAGACGCGCGCCGGAGCATCTTTTGCTGTTTCGGATTCTGTCTCTTCACCGGCATATGCGGCAGGGCAGAAAACAACTGACATCGCCAGCAGCGCAATGCCTGCGAGAACCGCGCCGACGCGGCGGGTTGATTCTTTTTTGATATAATGCACCGACATTTTCGACATGGCCGGTTCCCTCCTATGATAGTTTAATGATCTGTGCGATCCGTTTTTCGGGTGGATGACAGTTTCAGCGATTGCGCGTATTTGTCGTAGTTATCTAGATACGACAGCATACTCATTTCATCGGCAAGCGCGAGTGCGACCGTTTGGATCTGCAGCGCACGTTCGGCGTTGTGGTTGGCAAACTCGGCAGCCGCCAGCGTGTCGATGATTGCGGGCATCTGGCTGAGGGTCTTGCCCTGATTGTCATGCCATGTCGACGAGATGGCATGTTTAGCCAGATCCAGCGCTTCTTCCGGATTGCGGACTTTCGGGTCGGAGCTGGTGGCCAGCAGATACGCCTTTGCGTTTTGCCAGAACGCTTTTTGTCCGCCCGTAAGATCTGGGCCAAGGATTGTCGCATACTGGTCGAGTGCAACGCGTGCAAGTTGATCCTGATTCAGTCCGGAGAGTGCCATTGACTTCGTGTAGAGTGCTTCTGCTTCAAACTGCGGATCTGTGAGTTTGGCATTGAGCATAAGAAGATCAAGTTCGCGCAAACATGCATGCAGATAGATTGACTGGTTTGGAAGATTGTCTGCCGCATACAGGTAGGCTTGCGCCAGCATCAGGCGTGTCTTCTCGTTGCTGATCAGGCGCGCGGCGCTTTTCTGAAAACCGGCCAGCGCTGATTGTAAACGAACCGGATGCGTTTCCGACTGCAGCAGGATCATTTCAATATACAGCGACTGGAGGGCACGTTCGCGGTAGATCCTGCCCGCACTCAATCCGATGACGGAGGCGACTGCAAGCACGAAAAGCACCGGAAGCAGGCGTGAGCGGTTGCGCCGCAGCGGTTTGCGCGGCAGGCCCAATTCTTCCCGGTTATCATCGGTCACAAAGCTCATCGATTCCCTCGGTTCTGGTATCTCGTCGGATGTTTACACATATTGTCCATTTCAGCACGATACGCGTAAAATTGCAACTGCTATTCGGCTCTCATCCAAGAAAAAACGGAAAGCCTTGTTAAGAGCCTTCCGTTTTTAATTCTCTCGTGTTCGCTATCTGCAAGAGGTCTGTTTTGCAGGTAGCGTTGTTTTTGATTTCAGCGTTTTGGCGTAACGTTCTGGATGCCGAGGTCACGCAGCTGTTTGCTGTCGACATCTCCCGGAGCTTCGGTCATCAGGTCGATAGCCTTGGCGGTTTTCGGGAAGGCGATCACTTCGCGGATATTTTCGAAGCCAAGCATCATCGCCACCAGCCGGTCGATTCCCGGAGCGATGCCTGCGTGCGGCGGCGTGCCGTAGGAGAGCGCGTCGATAAAGAAGCCGAAGCGGTCTTTTGCCTGCTCGGGCGAGATGTTCAGCAGTTCGAAAACACGTTTCTGCACTTCCGCGTCGTGGATACGAACCGAGCCTGACGCGAGTTCGACGCCGTTGAGAACGAGGTCGTAGCTGCTGGAGCGGACTTCACCGATGCGGCTGCCTGCGGTCTTTTCCGCGGTCATGAAGATCTCCATATCCTCTTCATTGATCGAGGTGAAGGGGTGGTGCGCCGCGTCCCAGCGGTTTTCTTCTTCATTCCATTCAAACAGCGGGAAGTCGGTGATCCAGACAAAGCGGAACTCGCCGTCTTTATACAGGTTCAGGCGAGAACCCATTTCGTTGCGCAGTGCGGCAAGCGAGGCGTTGACGATCTTTTTCTTATCAGCGACAAACATCATCATGTCGCCGTCTTTTGCACCGAGTTCATCGCGCACGGCGTTGAGCTGTTCGGGCTTGAAGAACTTGACGGGTGCTCCGCTGTACTCGCCGTTCTGCACCTTGATCCACGCAAGGCCTTTTGCCCCGTAAATCTTGACGAGTTCAGTGAGGTTGTCCATGTCTTTACGCGAGAACTCCGCCCCGCCCGGAACGGCCATGCCTTTGACAATCCCGCCGGATTCAAGAACAGCGGTGAAGACTTTGAACTCGACTTCCTTGACCAGTTTGCACAGGTCGTGCAGTTCAAGCCCGAAGCGCAGGTCAGGCTTGTCGCAGCCGTATTTGTCCATCGAAACGCTGTAGGGCATGCGCTCAAACGGCGGGTTGACGGTGACGCCGATGCCGTCTTTGAAGGCCGCGACCATGCAGCGTTCAATTACGGCGAAGATGTCGTCGGGGTCTGCAAAGCTCATTTCGACGTCGAACTGCGTGAACTCCGGCTGACGGTCGGCGCGCAGGTCTTCGTCACGGAAGCACCGGGCGATCTGGTAATAACGGTCACATCCGCCGACCATGAGGATCTGTTTGAAGATCTGCGGGCTCTGCGGCAGTGCGTAATATTTGCCCTGATGCACGCGGCTTGGGACAAGGTAGTCGCGCGCACCTTCAGGAGTACTGCGGCCGAGGATCGGCGTTTCGATTTCCATGAACCCTTCACCGTCCATCACTTCGCGGATGGCGTGGCAGACGGCGTGGCGCACCTGCAGGTTGCGCTGCATCTGCGGGCGGCGCAGGTCGAGGTAGCGGTATTTCATGCGCGTTTCTTCGCCGACCTTGGCGTAGGCGTCGGTTTCAAACGGGATCGGCGCGCTGCGGCTGAAGATCTTGAACGACTGCACCGTGACTTCGATCTCGCCCGTGACCATCTTGGGGTTGACCATGTCGTCTGGGCGGGCGATGACCTTGCCGGTGATCTGCAGAACCCATTCCGAGCGGACGTGCTGGCCGAGTTCGAGAACGTCGGGGTTGTCGAGGTCGAAAACGATCTGCGTCAGGCCGTAGCGGTCACGCAGGTCGATAAACATCAGCGAGCCGTGGTCGCGGCGGTTCTGGACCCATCCGGCGAGGGTGACGGTCTGGTCGACATTGGCTTTGCGGAGTTCTCCGCAGGTGTGGGTGCGTTTCATTGTAGTGGCGCTCCTTAACGATTAAATTCTTCAAGCCGCGCCAAACGCGCAACCCGATGCAAAACGTATAGTTATATGCATAAACAACCTGTTTTGCAACTGCTTTTCAAAAGAGTGGACGTGTTCGCAAAGACGAGAGGTTAGGCAAGAAGGTGCTGGAGGTTGCTGCGGATCTGTTCTGCAAGTTCTTCGACAGGAAGATGTAACAACTCGGCGGCTTTGCTGTAGATTCGCGGCATGGTCGCAGGCGTGTGCCATTCCAGATTACGCGGCGGGATATCGGGTGCGTCACTCTCAAGAAAGAGACTCTCAAGAGGCACAGCCCTCAGCGCGTTGTGCAGTTTCGTGCGCTTGTCGTCGAGAATCCCGGCGCCGAAGCTGAATGAAAAGCCGAGAGACGCCCAATGCGGAACCTGCTCGGGACTGCCGCCGTACGCATGTAGAATCCCGCCACGCTTGGGTAGCGGAGTTGAGCCGATTGTTTTCAGAATCGTATCGAGCCATGGCCAGGCTTTGAGGCAATGCACCGTGACTGGGCGGTTATAGGTGCGGGCAAGTTCAAGTTGTGCAAGAAACACCTGCTCCTGCATCCTCTCGTTTTCTTTGATCGATTCATTTGTCCAACTGACGCTGTTGCCGTTCTGATCCGTGTAGGGTTTGGAATGAATCCAGTGGTCGAGCCCGATCTCGCCGATGCAGGCGTGCGGATTGTTTTGCAGGAGTGTTTCAAGCTGCTGCAGCCACGTGTCGGAGCAGGTCTGGACAAACCACGGATGGATTCCGTAGCACGGGATGATGTAGGGGTGCAGGTTCACGAGTTCGGTGACGTGTTGCCAGTCTGCTTCATGCGTACCGTTACAGAGCAGTGTCGACACGCCCGCGGATTTTACTTGCGAGAGAACCGCCACACGGTCGTGCCAGAGCTTCGGCTCCTGCAGATGGCAATGTGCATCGATCAGATCGTGAAGCGGCTCCATGTATTGTACAGTCCTTGTCCTGAGAAGCGATGTGCGCTGTACGAGGAACATAGTCGTGTTCTGAATATAGTTTGATCATTTTACAAATTGAACTGAACTTATCTTTCTGTCCACTGGTCATTTTCAATGCCATATTCATAATGAGCTTGTTTCTTCGCTTCGTCGATTGTTAAATGCCATGTGTCGCCGACAATATTGCCATCCCGATCATATCGATAGAGATAAATATTCTTGTTACTTTCTACGATTTCAACATATGCTGCGATTGAAAGCTTTTCTGTAATTACTGTATCGTTATTCTTGATTCTCGCCTTATTTTGAGAAACTTCTGATAAATCTTCACCAATTTTTGCATATAACCTCATCATTTGTCCTTATTACAAAAAACAGTCTTCCTTAGCGGCCAACACGACATTGTATGAAAGAATGATCGAAACCGAATACCACTCAGACTGCAGCCAGTGGTAGGTGGATACGAAATGAAAAAATCAAATGAGATGGATAAAACGCAATCGCTAGGGCAGTGCTTCGGGGCAGTGCATCCGTAAAAACTCGACTACCGACTGGTACGGTGCTGTCTGCTCGGCCGCTTCCGCTTCATATACCCCGCGGCCGATCTCCTGCTGCAGCGTATCCTCAAGCACCCGCAACAACCGCGATGCCTCTTCCGCCGTCAGTCCCGGCGCGCGCGGATGTTCTTCATTGATCTGCACCGATTCCGATGCGATTTCCAGCAGCCGTTCGCGTCCGCACTCCTTGGAGACAAAGCCGCTGATGCCGTGGCGTGCGCATTCGAGAATCGTGTCATACTCATTTTCATTGCTGACGACAATTACCGGCAACTTTTTCAAATCATTGTCCGCGCGGATCTCGCGGATCAGCGTGACGCCGTCCATTACCGGCATGGTCAAGTCCACCAGTGCCAGCGCAAACGGATCGTTGCGGGTGTACGAATCGCGCAATTTCAACAGTGCGACCTGCCCGTTCTCGGCCTCTTCCACGCGTGCGCCCGACTCGGTAAGTGTCTGCCGCTGAATCCGACGGATCAGGTGCGAGTCGTCGACAATCAGGATATGCGCATCGGTTAAGTTAATCATCGCAGCCATGCCATACTCCTTCATTTACATGCCGCAGCGCGGTCATTGCATTGTTATCAGAAATGTCGGCTTTCGTTTTTGATAACCTTTTTGAGAATACCGTTAAAACCAGCCCGTAGTTGCGGCGAATCATTGTTTGCGTAACAAAGCCGCTTCAATTAATATGGGTGCAGCAGCAGGCAGCCTGCTAGTCCATACCAACCCTACTGCAATCCACGTTCGCATCGGATTGTCCGTACCATTTGTTTTTCTTGCCGTTGGTGAATCCCGTACAAGGCATTTACGCAGCCCTGCGCAACCTGCCTCATCAGTTACGATACAAGATGCGGGTAATTACCGGAAATGATTTTTCTGCCCTGAAATGATGATTCATTGCAATTCTCGGGTTTTGCGCTATGATTGTTATTTCACTGTTAGAGATACGCTAGGAAACGATGTGGTCTGGATGATTCTTGGTATCGTAAGTGCCTTGTTTCTAGGCTGTTACGATATTTCTAAAAAACTCGCCCTCCGCAACAATGCGGTTCTGCCGGTTCTTTTGCTTGCAACTGTTTTTGGCGCGCTGATGATGGTGCCGGTTCTGATCGCTTCGTACACGTCTTCTGCGTGGATGCAGGCGCATCATTTGTATGTGGCCCCGCAAAGTTGGCTGACGCATCTGGCGCTGTTTGCCAAAGCCGTGATCGTTTCGTCCAGTTGGATCTGCGCCTACTTTGCCATGAAGCATTTGCCGATTTCGATTGCGACCCCGATCCGTGCGTCTGCGCCGGTGTGGACACTTGCTGCGGCGATGTTGCTGTTTCACGAACGTCCGAACGGCTGGCAGATGGCCGGGATGGCGGTGGTCTTCTGTTCGTATTATGCTTTTGCGGTTCTGGGGCAGCGCGAGGGGATTCAATTCCGCAAGAATCGCTGGATCGGCCTGATCGTTCTGGCGACGATTCTGGGAACCATCAGCGCGGTGTATGACAAGTACCTGATTGCGTCGCTGGGCATCGCCCCGATCACTGTGCAGGCGTGGTTTGCCGTTTATCTTGTGGTCGTGCTGGGACTGGTGGTACTGTGCTGCTGGGTGCCGAAGCGGAAGAACTATACCGCGTTTCACTGGTCGTGGGCGATTCCTGCTATTGGCATCCTGCTGATGATTGCGGACTTTGCCTATTTTACCGCACTCTCGCAGGAAGGCGCACTGTTGTCGATGCTCTCGATTCTTCGCCGCAGCAGCGTGGTGGTTTCATTCACAGCAGGCGGATTGATCCTGAAGGAGAGCGGCAAACGCCACAAGGCGCTGGCGCTGGCCGGAGTGCTTGCAGGCGTTCTGCTGATCATGCTTCCGCGCTGACAAACTATGTTGCGTTGAATCCTCTTTTTCACATCATTGCGCCAAATCCCCTTTGATCATTCAAGCCGGTTCACTCATATATTAATGGTGTGGCACCGGCAACTGTAAAGCCGCACTCTACCCAAAATCTGTCGATGACAAACCTGTCCAGCACAGTATACTATTTCTACTACGATGGGCTGATGCGCAGGTACGCGATGGAGGACAGCGCGGGTCTGACGAACTTTGTGTGGGATAAGGGCGGGCTGAACCTGCTTGCGGAGAAAGATTCTTCTGGTAACGTAACCGCCGAGTATATCCATGGCTACAGCCCGGTCACCGGTATCGGCAGTCTGGTCGCAGCGAAGAAGACGGCGGGAGAAACCACCTACTACCAGTACCCGCAGTACGATCACCGCGGCACGGTGGTAGGCCTGACGGACAAGACCGGAGCCGTGATTGCCAGTTACGAGTACAACGCCTTTGGTGAAGTGATTTCTGCGGATGAATCTGCTGAAGTACAAGCCGCAGGCAACCGCTTCCGCTACCAGAGTAACTGGATGGTGCTGGGGGATAGTGGGGATAGGTTTTATCTGACACCCACCCGTGTTTACGATACGGCTACTGCGCGTTTCTTGAGCCGTGACCATTTGCGATTGAATGGTAGATATCGATATGCACGGCAGAATCCCATGCGATATGTGGATGCGAATGGGTTTGACGAACAAAGCATTGGCATAAAAGATATTTATGAGTTTTATGAGAAAATTAAACCAGCTCTCGAGGATATTTCGGGCGTAGAATTTCCAAAGCCACCTGCGGAAAGTAATGTAACCGCAGATTGGGGCCAGTTGTTTAATGACTGGTTTTTTGAAAAAGGATTAGAAAATAGAGAATATGG
>QKHZ01000288.1 GCA_003249795.1 bacterium
ACTCTTGAGGGTGACCGGCCAGGAGATGTTGACGGGCGGACAAAAATCCGGGTGGAGGCGTTTCTGGAACAGCTCTCCGCTCAAACGATCTGATTACGTTCCGGCGCAGGGATGCGATTTTTAATTTTGTGAAAACCATTGGGCAGCCAAACGCGGTAAAGGAATACCAGCATTGAGCGCAGCAGCAACAAAACAAACCACCGAGAAAACACCAAAACCGGCAGAGTGGATTCCCGTCATTCTGGAGGCACTGATTCTAATCGCACTGCTCGTGCGGATGATGGTGCCGGCATTTCTGAAGGGGCAGTTGCTACCGTGTCTGGCAATCGGGTTGGCACCCGGAACACTCATGCGGTTTTTGGGCAAATCCAGCTGGGGTGCCCACCGCGTCGGCGTTGCTGTCGGTCTGATTCTATTCATGATCTACAATGGCGATATCAATCCATCGCTGTTGCGGGATGTATTCGTCAACTGGCAGATGCTTGCCGCAGGTGTCGCCCTGATGTGCCTTCCGGGAATTCTGGGAGCTGCTCGCTGGCAGGTACTGCTGCACGGTCAAAATATGAAGCTGGGCTATATCCCGACATTGCGCCTGACAATGATCGGTATGTTTTTCAACCAGTTTGTCCCCGGTGCGACCGGCGGCGACCTGTTTCGGGCATACTATGTCGGCCGTGATCAGAAGCGCACTAGTGAAGCATTAGCAACAGTAATCCTCGACCGGTTTCTAGGGTTACCGCCGCTGGTATTGATCCTTGCTGTCGCGGCATGGATGAATCTGCCGCTGATCCGGACTAACGCAGCATTCTCCAACTTCAGTACCATTTTCGGCGTTGTTCTCGGCGTCAGCCTCGCATTGTTTGCGCTTGTATTTCTCGGCGCATCCCGCTTTGCCAATTGGATCGAACCGCTGGAAGAAAAAATTCCGGGAGGCCGCCACATTCTTCGGCTTTCGCACGCAGCAGGCGCGTACAGAAAAAATCCGCTGGCGCTTCTGGAAGGGATCTTTTACGGATTTCTGGCACACCTGTGCCAGATCTTTGCCGCATACCTGTTTGGCCGGGCTGCGGGGCTGAACGAACTGCCGATGACGATGTTTGCGATCCTGATTCCGGTCGGACTGGCATGTAATTCGTTACCGGTCTCTCCAGGCGGTGCAGGTGTCGGTGAGAAAGCGTTCGGCTTTTTATTTGAGGCAGTCAAAACCGGCAGCGGCCCGCAAGGGGTTGTGATCATGCTTTGCATGCGTTTAGGACTCTTGCCCTGTGCGCTGGTTGGAGCAATCCTCTATGCGATGGGCAAACATGCAATCGATGTGGCATTTGAAGATGCTGAACATGGCGAAGAGGCGCTTGACCGCCAGATTGATGAAGACCTGCAACATCAGCACGAAACAGACCAGCAAGCAGAACAGACAGAAGCGCTTACAACGCAAGCGCAACCTCGCGAGTGCCCTTGCCTCTCCCCGACTCCGTCTGAAAAATAGCGTCCGCAACACATCCTCCCTAAATCGGAAAATGCTAATTTTGCGACTTGTGATAACTCAATATTGCTGTTGAATGTTTTAGTCGGGATCAACGGCAAGCTGCCGCATTCCATAGCGGCGTTAGAAAAGCAATTCTGCATATAAGCATTTCTTTCTCTCATGGTCGGATGCTGTTGGCATACTGGCGTATCTGTATTTTTCTTGACATTTTTATTCATAATCCTATGTTCAATAGTGTCCGGGCGAGTTTTCAAATCGGTTATTCCATGCTATCAAAAGGGGACCAATCGGCACTTCCAGAAACCCGGACGAAATATTTGTGCCGTTTATCATGTCGCCTGCCGACACGTCTGGTGATTTTGAAAAAGCGATCAAAGGAGTCGTTTCATGCTTAGGAAAATCGGTTTGTTCATGCTGTCGTTCTGCATGGTGTTTTCGTTTACGGCAAATCTTTCGGCCGGTTCAAAAAAATCGTCTGATAATGTTGAGTGGTACACGGCAGATCAGTTTGATGAAGCGGTCAGCGAAGCTGAGAAGCTTGGACTTCCTTTGGCAATCCTCTATCTAAAAGACTGCAGTACCTGTTCAATTCATAATCAGCAAGTCAAACAGTGGGAGAGAATGCCTGACCTGAAGGATTTTGTCTGCATCAAACTCAAAACCACAGATACAAGGCCGGATTTGTTCAGACAAATCCGCGATGGCGCCGAGGGTAAGGAGGGC
>QKHZ01000241.1 GCA_003249795.1 bacterium
TTGCGACCACATCCACAAAGAAGAAAAGTAATAAAATATTATGATTTGTATTTATATTAAACAAATATCATTGGTGTATTGCAACATCATACGTTATATTTATAGATAATTTAAGTTTGATATAGGTGCTATTACCTAGCAGTAATAGCATTGGAGATAGGCGTGACTCAATCAATTAACTATACTGAACGAATTGAAGCTCTGGAAGTTGAATTACATAAGGCACTTCTGGCATCAGACGTTAAAACGCTTGATCGGCTGCTCGCGGATGATTTCACTTACACCCTCCACAGCGGCGCCATCATGACAAAATCCGACGAGCTTCGCGCACACAGAACAGGAATGGTCAAGTTCAGCAGACTTGAAACCGCCCAACAAGAAATTCGCATGTATGACGATACCGCGATCGTATCTATTCGACTCCGTATATCAGGGAAAAATGCAGGATTTTCGACCGACAACAACATACACCTGACGCGTGTCTGGAAAATGAGGTCAAACAGAAGGTGGCAAGTCATTGCAGGCCACGCCTGTAATGCTCATGAATCCGACTTCTAAAGAGTTTACCCCTCAAATAACAATCTGTTATGCAAGTTGAATCCAACAGTCTTTTCTTATTCAATGATGTCGTTTTGCCACTCATTCTGTAAAAACGAATCAGACTCAACGTCCTCATTGCATGAAATCGCACACTATTTCTTTTCGCTTGCCAAACATAAAAAATCTGTTAATCTCTGCTTTTTCAACCCGTTATGCGGAAACAGGTTCGCCCTGCGACAGTCTGTTCTGCCAGCAGAGCATCCTCTGACGGGATGGCAGCCAGTTTGCTGCCGCATGAGCAAAACACGAGTGATTCTCGTACGCGGATATTTAGGAGAAACAAATGGCACCCTGCGCTTCAAGCTCTGGCACTTCTAATGAAGCCCCGCTTATTTTTGAGCGCTCCCATCCGGGCTGCTCAACAGCGCAGCTTCCGGACTGCGACGTTCCCGCTGGATCGCTTGAAGAACTGACCGGTGGCATTATACGCTCTGAAAAAGCGGAACTACCGGAAGTCTCAGAGATGCAGGCCGTGCGCCACTTCATGAAGCTCTCCAGCCGCAACCACGGCGTAGACACGAACTTCTACCCGCTCGGTTCCTGCACGATGAAATACAATCCAAAAATCAACGAGAAAGCAGCGTCCCTTGACGGCTTTACAGGCCTGCATCCCTATGTCGAGATCTTCCGCGCACAAGGCACATTGCGCCTGCTTTATAATCTTGAGCAATATCTCAAAGAAATCACGGGAATGCACGCATTTACCCTGTCGCCAATGGCAGGCAGCCACGGTGAGTTCTGCGGCATGAGCATGATCCGCGCCTACCATGAAAATAACGGACAGAAAGAAACGCGGAAAACCGTTCTTGTCCCCGATAGCGCCCACGGCACAAACCCAGCGAGTGCACACCTCGCAGGTTTCACTATCGTCGGCGTAAACAGCAACGAAAAAGGCGAAGTAGACCTCGATGACCTTCGCGCGAAAGTCGGCGACGATACCGCCGCAATCATGCTCACGAACCCGAATACACTCGGCCTCTTTGAGACCCAGATTCTTCAGATCCAGAAAATCGTTCATGATGCAGGCGGACTTCTTTATTACGACGGAGCGAACCTGAACGCGATTGTCGGTAAATGCCGCCCCGGGGATATGGGCTTTGATGTTGTTCACCTGAACCTTCACAAGACATTTGCGACCCCACACGGAGGCGGTGGCCCTGGCTCTGGTCCAGTCGGTGTCAGCAAACGCATGGAGCCGTTCCTGCCAATCCCGCGTATTGTCAAGTCACCAGTGCCGACACCGGAAATCGAACTGATCTGGTCGTCCGACTTCCCGCTCTCGATCGGTCGCGTGTCCACGTTTTACGGCAATGTCGGTGTGTGCATCAAGGCGTATGCCTATATTCGCAGCCTTGGTCAAAAAGGACTGAAAGATGTCGCTGAGTGCGCGGTTCTGGCGGCAAACTACCTGCGCGTAAAACTGAAAGACAAGTTCCCGACTGCGTATGACCGGATCTGCATGCATGAGTTTGTGTCCACCCCTTCCGCAGAAATGATGGAAAAAGGTGTTCATACGCTGGATGTGGCCAAGGGACTGATTGACCGCGGCATCCACCCACCGACAATTTACTTCCCGCTGATCGTTCCGGAAGCGCTGATGGTTGAACCG
>QKHZ01000269.1 GCA_003249795.1 bacterium
ATGACAGCTGGTTTTTTTAAAGCAATAGAACCAGAGAAATGAACTGATTGTCTGCCAGTTGAAAAGGATAACGCGATGTCGAAGATCAACACCAAGCCAAACAAAACCTGTTCGGGTTACAGAATGCCCGCAGAGTGGCATCCGCATGCGGCGACGTGGATGGGCTGGCCGCACCATCGTACCGACTGGCCGGGAAAACTGGCAACCACGCGCTGGATGTATATGGAGATTGCGAAAAAAATTACGCAGGGCGAAGAGTACCGCCTCTTTGTCGACTCGGCAACGCATGAAGCGCAGGCGAAAAAGATGATGCAGCAGTCGGGCATCGACTTGAAACGCGTGCGGTTTTTCCGGTTTCCCACTAATCGCGGCTGGACGCGTGATTACGGGCCGGTGTCGGTCTATGATACTGAAGGCAAGCCGGCGATTCTGGATCTGCATTTCAACGGCTGGGCAAAATATGCCGACCATACGCTGGATGCGACTGTTGCAGGCAAGGCCGCGAAAAAACTGAAACTGCCGTGCCATGATGTAAAACGGCCGGACGGAAAAAAGTTTGTGCTTGAAGGCGGCGCAATCGACGTCAATGGATGCGGGACAGTTCTCACAACAGAAGAGTGTCTGCTTGATCAGAAGACGCAGGTGCGCAATCCCGGACTGGATAAGGAAGCTGTCGAAGGCGTATTGAAACAGATGCTGGGTGCGGGCAATGTGGTCTGGCTCGGCAATGGCATCGCCGGTGACGATACGCACGGGCATGTCGACGACTTGTGCCGCTTTGTCAATGAAACGACGATCGTGCTGGCGCAGGAAAACGACCCCAACGATGTGAACTACAAGCCGCTGCAGGAAAACAGGGAGAGACTGCAAAGTGTTCAGCTGGAGAACGGGAAAAAGCCCGAAGTGGTGTATCTGCCAATGCCGAAGCCGGTGTGTTTTCGCGGGATGCGGTTGCCTGCAAGTTACGCGAACTTTTATATCTGCAATCACGCGGTGCTGGTGCCGACGTTCAACGATGAAAACGATCGCAAGGCGCTGGGGATTCTCGGCGGGTTATTTAACGACCGTCCGGTGATCGGCATCCACGCGGCGGACTTGGTGGTGGGGCTGGGCACGCTGCACTGCCTTACGCAGCAGGCAATTGTTTGAATCTGATTATTAAAGATTAGCCGTTTATCGCGGGGAGGATAACGATGAAAGCGATGAAATCGATTTCGATAGCGTTGGTTATGCTGCTGGTTGCGACATGGGTCGGATTGTCTGTCAGCGAGGGCTCGGTCAGTAAATGGTTGCAACGCTATCAGATTGAGCGTGATAACCCTTATCCGGAATCGTCGCGACTGCATAAGCCGTTTCAGGCGATGATGGTCAAGCTGCTGGAACATCCGCAAATCTCCGCAATGATCAAACAGAATAAGAACAAGCAGAGTTTGTTTGAACTCTCCAAGCAAAAGGCGCAACAGGGACTGGTGCGGTTGGATGATGATATGCTTGTTTTGCGGGCAGAACTGATGAACAAAGTCTATGCGGGTATGTCCGACGGTGCCTGTTGCCAGATGATCCGTGGCCGGATGGAGACTTCTGAAGATGCGCTGCGGGTGATGGAAAACGCGATGGCGGGATTGACAGACGAGGAAATCGTGCAGTGGTTTGATTTTTCATATCAGGCACTTGCTGCCGATTTTGACGGTCTTCCTGTAAAGGCGCTCAGTCCGGAAGCGATTCAGATGGCGCTGACGGAAGTCGTCAGCGGGATCGACGGGCCGAAGCGGGAGGCATTTGCCAATGCGTTGCAGAATCCGAGCGAAAGTAGCGATGCCGATTTGGCGTGGGCGTACCGGACGCTGTTTTCGAGTATCTCCAAAATGCAAGGGCCAAACAAATTCATCCTCGCCCGCGCAGTCGTGACACAATAATCATTTTTCAAAACATCTCAGCGGTGTTGATCCGGCATTTATTTCTGTCTAAGGATTTTATGACGCAGGACAATGAGCATATAACAGAAGAGGAAGACCTCAAGCGGATCCAATTTGCGATTCGTAGTTATGCCCGACGTTTGTATATGACTTATTTAATAAGCATTCTGATTATCGTTTTTCTTAGCTGGGAATATTATCAATATCCACATTGGCAAGGGTTGTTGCTTTTGCTGTTTTGTGGGTTCTGTTTTCTGCTTGTCCTTATAAAATCGATGCCAAGACAACGAAT
>QKHZ01000008.1 GCA_003249795.1 bacterium
GCGCATGATCTGCAGAGTCCGGGATGTGCGGACAGCGCTCAGATGACCGAGCCGGGTGGTGTGCAGGCTCTGCGAGTGCGCGCGGGAGTTCGAGAATAAATTCAGAACCATTTCCGGTTAATGGCTCAACCCGTATGCAACCGCCATAGCGTTTGGCCAGAATCTGGCTGACCGAAAGCCCCAGCCCGGTTCCTCCTTCATTTTGAGCTGTGTCCGGTTCTGTGCTGTTTTGTGGATGTGCATGGCGTGTTGAGAACATCGGGTTGAATATCCGGTCAAGATGCTCGGGATTAACTCCGCATCCGGTATCGCGGATTGAAACACATACAAGCTCCTCGTCTTCCCATGTTCGCACACGAATGGATTTTTCAGCACACTCAGAAACCGCGTGCAGGGCATTGAGCAGCAGATTGAACACAATCTGACCGACTTCATGATCATCGATTCTTGTATCTGCGACCGGAGCCAAGTCGGCCAGAACCACGGTCTCGTTTCGTTTGAATTCATGTGAAAGCAGGTCGAGGGTAGACTCTACACAGTTGGTGAGATTTCCCGATAGGGTCTCCTGAGGATTCGGGCGAATGTAATGAAGCATATTTCTTGTGAGGGCGCGTTCCCGCAGGACCACATCCGCAATGCGCCGCAGATTTTCCTGAATATCCGGTCGGAGTGTTTCATCAGACATGATAAACTGGCTCAGGCCAAGGACGGTTGTGTTCAGGTTGTTGATCTCATGCGCAAGCCCGCCTGCAAGAATGGAGGCGGTTGCCTGCCGGTGCAGATCAGCCAAGTGTGTCTGAAGTGTTTTGTTTTCCTCTTCCAGACGGGTAATTTCTTGCTGAAGAGAGTTTCGTGAGGTAGCAAGCTGCTCGCGTTCGGCTTCCCATGGTACGGACTCAGGTTCTGTAAAATCCGGAACCAGAGCACCATCAAAATACCGGATATTGCCATCATCATCGTAGACCGTGTGGGCTGTGACGCGGGCGTAGAATGTTTTCCCGTCTTTGCGCCGCAGATGAAGCCGTTTTTGTTCAATCCGGTTTTTCTGCATAAGTTCCAAAACAAAAGAGGAGCGCTCTGCAGGTCTTACATAGAGCATGCTGACATCCGTATTCAGAAGTTCTTCAGCACTGTCATACCCAAGAATCGACACCATCGCTTCGTTCACGCTGAGAAAACGCCCGCCCACGCCGGGAGTATTCCGATAAATTCCAATCGGCAATTTATCGATGAACAGGTTGTCGGCAATGGCGAAGTGTGACGACACGATTTATATCCTTTCTTGATGCGTGCGAATTACGATTTTCCGCATGTACATTGTTAGCGGCATGTATCGACAATGCGTCTGGCATCAGTTCATCTTATAAAAAAGCAATGTGTGATCCACATGAATTTATTGTATACATAGTAGATCTTATTTGTCAATGTCCTATTTCAATGCAATCACAGTAATTTGAAATATGTTTTTTGCAGGTGTCGATTCGTTCTGATCATTTGATACGTAAACTGTGTTGAATTATGCAGTAGATTGTTAAGCTGCGGTAATAAATGCAGTTGCGTCTTAAGTCGGTGAATATTATGGTTGATCGAACTGAGAGAATGAATTTTTGAAAATAGTGGAGATGGATTGGTGAAATGTGACATTCGTGAAACTCCTGCAGAAAACAGTAAACAGAGTCCGGTTCTGTCTTGCATCTATGGCTTAACTGCTTATCATAGTTCATATTGCGGCCGGATAATCCTGCCGCATCGTGGGAGGAATGCATGTATATCGTAATGATTTCGCCTGAGATTGCGCCTGTAGCGAAAGTTGGAGGCTTGGCGGATGTGGTATTGGGATTATCCAAGCAGTTGATGCAGATGGGGCATGACGTCGATGTGATCGTACCGATGTACTCCTGCATGCGCTACGACAAGATCGAAGGCCTCCACGAAGTATACGAACAACTCTGGACCCCGCACTTTAACGAGTGGCGGCCGGAAAAAGTTTTTGAAGGGCGTGTTGAAGGGGTGAAAACCTATTTCATTACCGGCGGAAATTATACCGATCGCGATCGGGTCTACGGATACGATGATGATCTTTTCCGTTTTGTGTATTTCAGCCGCGCGGCGTTGGAGTTCATGCAGAAAACTGAAAAACGCCCTGAGATTATCCACTGCCATGACTGGGCCACCGGCCTTGTTCCTGTTTTGTATTACGATATTTATAATGCTCTTGGCTGGGACAACTCGCGTGTGGTCTTTACGATTCACAACAACGAATGCCAGGGACTCTGCTGGTATGGTGACAAACTGCTGGGGATGGTTGGTCTTCACGGCGGGCAGTACTATACTCCTGACCGGCTCAAGGACGGCTCGCATAACAACTGCATCAACCTCATGCGCGGAGCGATTGTCTACTCCAATTTCGTGACGACGGTCAGTCCGACCTTTGCCGGAGAGATGAAAACCCCGGGCGGCGGGCGAGGGCTCGACGGCTTGCTGAATAAATACAGCGATAAACTCGGCGGGATTATCAACGGCATCGATACGAGCATCTGGGATCCGGAAAAAGACGACCGGATCGCGCATAATTACAACGCCGAGACGTTTGTCGAAAAGTATAAAAACAAATACGCGCTACGCGAGTGGCTGCAGCTTGCCGATGCGTGGAAACCGATCGTCTCGGTCGTGACGCGCCTGACGCACCAGAAGGGACTGGATCTGATCAAGCGTGCGATCTACTCAACGCTGGAGAAGGAAGGTCAGTTTATTCTTCTGGGTGAGTCTCCCGACGCGGCGGTGAATGGCGATTTCTGGCGGATCAAGAATGAGTTGAAAGACTGCCCCGATGTGCATATCTGGATCGGGTATCATGAAGACCTTGCACATCTGATTTACGCAGGCAGCGACATGTTCCTTGTGCCGTCATTATTTGAACCGTGCGGCTTGACGCAGCTGATTTCACTGCGTTACGGGACGGTGCCGATTGTGCGCAAAACCGGCGGCTTGGCCGATACTGTTTTTGATGCTGGTGATGTCGAAAAAGGTGAGGATAAGGTCAACGGTTTCGTGTTTGACGCTGCGACTCCGGCGGAGCTGGACAATGCGCTCTGGCGCGGAATCCGCTGCTGGTTCGAGAAACCGGAAGACTTTAACCGGATTGCTACCAACGGCATGGCTTACGACTGGTCGTGGAAGAACCCAGCCTGTGATTATGAGAATATCTATAACTATATTAAGGCAAAATGATGTCTGTTTCGCAAAGTGTTGAGATTATCAATAAGTATGGTTTTCACGTTCGCCCGACCAGTGCATTTACCAAGCTCGCGTTGACCTTCAAGTCTGCGATCAAAGTGCAGTTCGAGTCTACGGTTGTCGATGGGAAAAGTATTATGGGGCTGATGACCCTCGGGGCGATGAAGGGGGCGGTCATTACGGTCACTGCTGATGGAGCGGATGAAGAGGAAGCGGTCAAGCAGCTGGTTGCGCTTGTGGAAGACCGTTTCGGCGGGATCGACTGAGTTCTTTTCAGTTTGCGATTCTGCGATGGCCGGCTTTGTCCGGAATTGCTGAAATGATGCGGCTTGTGAAAACGGGCCGGTTGGTTTATCTAACAGAAAAGTAAAGTACGGCCCGGAATGTAGTGTGCTGCATTTCCGCTTATCCCTGATCTCATGTGATCAGGCTGCATTGGCTGTACGGGAATCGTTACGCAGGAAGCTGTGTGACTGCCTTGTCCGGATCGGGCAGGGCGGTTGGCAGAATGCGGACGTTGTGAGACGCTGGGAAACATCGTTGTACATTGCGCGCTATTTGAAGCCCAACTATGTGAAACTTGGGTTTGTTGGTGGTCATCTCGACCAGATTGATCCGGAAAAAGATCCTGAAAAAGAACGGCAGCGGCTGAAGGGCGAAGTGATCGAAGAGCTGACCGACCTGTTTATGGAAACCGGCGTTGTCCGCAACCGCCACAAGTTTCTGAACGACATGATCAACCGCGAGAAACGGGCAAGTACGGCGGTGGGCAGCGGCATCGCCGTGCCGCATTTACGGAGTATGCAACCGCGCGAGCTTGCGCTGGTGTTTGCGCGCAGCCGTGACGGGGTTGAGTTCGACTCACCCGACGGCAAGCCGGTTCATGTTTTTTTCGGAATTACCGCGCCTGAGTATGACGACAAACAGTCGCTTCAGATCTACAAGTGGATCGCGCAGAGCTTTCTGCAGGAAGTCTGGCTGATGGATGCGTTGCTGGAGGCGGAAGACGAACACGAAATCATCGGCATCCTGTCGGGATTGCACTGAGTCAGAGGGGAGGATTGCATTCATGATCGCGGTATTGATCCCGTGCCTGAATGAAGAGGCGGCAATTGGTAAAGTGGTGGCAGACTTTCAGAGAGAGCTGCCTGATGCTGAGATCTATGTCTACGATAACGGGTCGACCGACAGGACTGTTGAGGTCGCGCGCGCGGCAGGGGCGATTGTCAGGCGGGAACTGCGTCGGGGCAAGGGCACTGTCATGCAGACGATGTTCCGTGAAGTTGATGCGGACTTCCTGATTCTGGTCGATGGTGATGATACCTATCCGGCGGCGGACGTGAAAAAACTGATGCAGCCGGTTCTTGACGGTGAGGCGGACATGACAGTCGGTTCGCGTTTGTCGGCGGACCTGACGAAGTTCAAAAAGCTGAACCTGTTCGGCAACCGCATGTTTGCGGGGATTGTCAATTCGTTCTTTCATGTGAAGTTGACCGATATTCTGAGCGGGTATCGGGTGATGAACCGGCGGCTGGTGAAATCTGTGCCGCTGTTTGAGCGCGGCTTTGGGATTGAAACGGAGCTGACGATCAAGACACTACAGCGCAACCTGCGGATTGTCGAGGTGCCGACGCCGCTGGGTGTACGGCCGGAAGGGTCGGAGTCGAAGATCAATATCGTCAGCGACGGGATCAAGATCGTGATGACGATCGCGGCGTTGTTCCGCGACTACAAGCCGCTGACGATGTTTGGCGCGCTGGCGATTGTTCTGGGGATTCTCGCCGTCGGGGTTGCTGCGGGAGCGGTCGCGACATGCCCGACGCTGCATGCGATGGTGCCGTGGCTGTGTGTGGCGGCGCTGACGGGCGCGCTGAGTTTCGCGAGCCTGATTCTGGCGATCAACCTGCACACGATCGACCGCCGATTCTCAGAGTTGGAGTATCTTAACAGCGTGAGGTCGTGATGAACAGGCGGCAGTTTTTGCTCATTGTCAATCTGATCATATCTTGCTGGTGCGGTTTGGCAGCATTAAGTTTCATCTTTATTTTTGTGCTTGTGATGGTTCGCTATTTGATGCAGTCGCAACTCGCCGGATTCGTCGCGGCCATGCTTGTTGCGCTTCCGATGTCTGTTTTTCTGGGAGTGAAGTTGGTGCAGAAACTGAAGCAGTTCTACGCCGACTGGACACTTCCAGAGGATGAATTGGTGCTGTGATGTTGAATGATCGTGTTGGTGAATAATAATTGTGGTGTGTTTCTGCAGGGGCTGCTTTTGAATGATTGTGCTTGATTGGATTCCAGGCTTTCTCAAACGCAGAGTTTCCATCGTAGGCATTGTGGTTTTGAGTGTATTCTTGGCTCTGGCGTATGCGTTTGTCCAAAAGACGTGGACTGTCAGTGTCTGTCCCGAGTGCTTGGCAATGGTTCATCAACGGCGGGTGGAGTTGAGGCTCGGTTCAGCTTCGTCAGTCGTTATCTGGCAATCTGTGGAAGTTGTGCCAAACGGATTCTCCGTGTTTCTGGACAAGGACCGTTTGTGTCAGCATCGCGAGCCGCGTTTGTTGTGCGGTAGCGGTAACGGGCTGTTTGGCGAGAAGCGGTATTGCTCGCTTGGGAGTGTTGATTCCCGCTTTTCGTTGTGGGCGGATCAGGGACGTTCGCTCTATTCGTTCTTGATGGAGGAGTCAGCCCGGGATCCGCAACTGCGGCAGAAATTGCGCGCCTATGCCTTGGCGCCTGCGGATGACGAGCGGATTATTTGGGGCACGAACTTGTACGGTCGCTATGTCGATTTTGTAAAACGGGGCTGTTGGAGATAATTGAGAAAAAGGCTGCCGGACGCGGGTCAATATATTGATAAGGTTCTATCGTAATTGCTGGCGGTAAATAGGGATGATACACATTTTGATCGATTGCCGGTGATGAGGGGATGTCAATGCAGAAAAAGATTGCATATGTCATTATTCTCTGCAGCCTAGGATTTATCGTTATTGCTGTTTTGATGATTAGATCCCTCACTGTAAGCTGGAATTGTGAAATGTGCGACCAGTGCTTTGTGATAAAGCAGATGGAGTGTGTAGAACTCGGTTTGCCACCGGTCGTTTTGTCTAAAAAAATAACGTATATTCCGACAGCGTTCTCCCAGTTTATGGGTGTGGAGTGTGATCACTCATCTGCAAACTGGTTGTATGTTCATGGGTCTGTGCGTCGTTTTTTGGGTAAACCATCACTATCCATAAGTGGTGCCGTAGGGGTATTGCCTGCAGAAACGGGGCCTGGAAGTGCAGTCGAATTTCTTAAAGACGAGGAAAAAAACGATCCTGAACTCCGACAGAAAATTATACGCTACGCAAAAGATTGTAACGAGCCCGAGCAGATAAAGTGGTTCCGGGAATTAACAGAGAAGTATAAAGAATATCGGCTCAATCATTCGCGTTAGTCTTGGGTGTCTGTTTGTTGTCTGAGGTTGTTTCTTGAGGAAATGGTGTGGAATATATCAGGAAGTTCGGCGTTATTCCTGTTTGCCTTGTCATCTTTGCGATGAGTGCCTATATTGCTTCTCATGATATGAGCCACTTCGCTTTTACTGCAAAACAATGTTTTTGTGTCATGTCTGCGCCGATTGTTGTACTTGTTTATTTGATCGTTGGCGAATCAAACCTGTTTACACCATCGAATCTTCTACTCATGTTAGGTGCGCAGTGGATCGTCATCGGTTGGTTTTTCGTAAAGCTTAAACCCGGGAAGGTAAGAATTATTCTGTTTGGCTTTCTCCTGCTCTTGATGTTGTTTGGTGTTTTCATTATGATAAATCCTTATCTCTGGCGTATGGCCATATGAATAAAATGATTGACGGAGAATGACATGGTACGGTATGCGCTGGCGCAGATTAATGTCACGGTGGGTGATCTTGAAAATAATGCAGCGAGGATTCTGGCCGCCCATGCTGAGGCGCTTAAAACCAGCCCCGACCTCGTGATCTTTCCGGAACTGACACTCGCCGGCTACCCGCCTGAAGACCTGTTGCTCAAACCTGGTTTTTTCAAAGCCTGTGATGATGTCTTTGGCGAACTGTTACCGCAGGTTCGTGGGCGTGCGCTGATCGGCCGCCCCGTGCGCGACGCGTCGGGAAATCGTTATAATGCGGCTGTGCTGGTCGAAGAGGGGCAGGTGCTGGCGACCTATTACAAAAACCTGTTGCCGAACTACTCGGTCTTTGATGAGGAACGGTATTTCACTCCCGGTACTGATGGTCTGAACCTGAAGCTGGGTGCGCATACAGTCGGCGTGGTCGTGTGTGAAGATGCGTGGGAGGTGTATGGCCCTGCACGTTGCGAGTGCGCGTTGGGGGCGAATGTGATCGCGTGCCTGTCGGCAAGCCCGTTTCACCGTGGCAAGTCCGTCACCCGTGAAGAGACGTTCCGCAATACGATTATCACCCCCGGCGGGTCATGGTTTCTGTATTGCAACCTTGTCGGCGGGCAGGATGAGCTTGTCTTTGATGGCGGGTCGCTGGTGATGAATCCGCACGGTGAGGTCGTCGCCCGTGCGAAGGAATTTGATGAAGACCTTCTCGTCTTTGATCTCTCTGATGACGCCGTCAGTGGGTGTCAGGCGCCTGCTGCGTCAAAGGCGACCCGCACGGTGCCGGTCGTTGAAATTTCACTGAAGACGGAAGAGAAGCTGGTTGTTGCGGAAAAAACCGAGAAAAAACTGTCCAGCACGGCGGAAGTGTATGAGGCGCTGGTTTTGGGCTTGGGCGACTATGTGCGTAAGAATGGCTTCTCCGGTGTGATTATCGGGTTGTCGGGCGGGATCGACTCGGCGCTGACGGCGGCAATTGCGGTCGACGCACTTGGCGAGGACAATGTTCTTGGTGTGACGATGCCGAGCCGGTACTCAAGTGATGATACGCGCTCGGATGCGCAGATTCTTGCTGAAAATCTAGGTGTCCGGTTTGAAGAGCTTCCGATTGAATCGCCGTATGGTGCGTTTTCCGATATGCTTGCGCCCCTCTTTGCGGGCGTGGAAGGCGATCCGGAAAATCTGACCGACCAGAACCTGCAGGCTCGTATCCGTGCGGTCTATCTGATGGCGCTGTCAAACAAGTACGGATATCTGGTGATTAACACTTCGAATAAAAGCGAGTCGGCTGCAGGCTACGGG
>QKHZ01000286.1 GCA_003249795.1 bacterium
GCGGAAGCGATTATTGACCGTTGCCTCTCAGAGGGTATTGCCTGTGCGATTGAAACAAACCTTGCATATGATTTCGTAACGGTTGAATCAATTCTGAGAAAACTCAGCCTGATTATATTTGATCTGAAAATCGCCGATTGCACTGAACATAAGAGATGGACTGGGATTGAGAATCACCGAATTCTTCAGAACGTAAAGCGGTTAGATTCGCTGGGTATAGCGTTGATTTGCCGCACGCCCCTGATTCCTGGAGCGACCTGTTCTGTGGAAAACCTCAAAGCCATACAGAAAGTACTCGAGAATCTGAAAAATCTGAACTATTGGGAATTACTGAATTTCAACCCCTTGGGCAATTCCAAATATGAAGCGCTGCAGTTATCGAATCCGTTTCTCAACGAAAAACCGCTTTCGGAAACCTGTTTGGAAAAAATCAGATCAGAACTTGCCCCAACACAAATGGAGATCAGGATATCATGATGATTCAGCATATCAACAAGTATCCGGTAGATGAAATCTTCAGTTATGACAAAAGGCTTAAGCTTTTGCGCGAGCACAAACTGGAGCAAACGCAGGAGAAAGTTGAGAAAGAAGGCGGCCTGAATGAAGATGATTACGGGCGTGTTGTTGCTCCCGAATATTTCAAGTTCAAAACTGTTTCCAATAATCCTGACGGAAAATTTTACGGTTATAGCGGATGGACGGAAAATTTTATAAATCTGCTGAATGAACATCCGTTATATTGCGATCCACTGGATGCATTTGTCGGGCGCGGCTTTTTCTTTATGCGGAATATTTTCGGTCCTGTCTGGAATCCTGCCTTTCCATATGACGATCTGAAGGTTTTGCATGATCGCTACAATATTATTTCAGGAATCGGACGGGACCATCACTTCAATCCTGACATCAAAATGGGACTGGATCTGGGTTGGGGTGGCATCCGAAAGAAACTTGAATATTATCGTAATGAAAATCCGGCGGAATGTCATGAGTTTTATGACAGTGAAATCCGGGTTGTAAAAGCAATCAGTTCATTTCTTCGCCGTACTGGATACCAGCTTGCTGAGCTTGCCCTGATTGAAAAGAATCCGCAGCTAAGTGAAAACCTTCAGGAAATGGCGCGCATCAATATCAAACTGGCCGAAGAACCGCCACAAACCATGCGTGAAGCGATCCAATGGATGTGTCATTTCAGTATGTTCTCCCGGCTGTACAACCGCGGATCATCGGGGGGACAGCTTGACCAACTTCTTCTGCCGTATTACGAAAACGACATTCGAGAAAAACGGATAACAGATGAGGATGCAATCTTTTATCTCGGGTGCCTGTTCTTCAATGACAGCCGGTACTATCAACTGGGCGGCCCGGATATTAATGGTAACGATACGATCAACCATTTATCCTACCTGATCCTCGATGCTGCAGACAAGGTGAACATCGCATGCAATCTGACCATCCGCGTTCACGACAAAATAGATCCGGTTTATATGCGCAAAGCAGTACAGTATCTATTTACCAATCGCAGTGGCTGGCCGCGTTTTTCCGGTGACAAGGCTCTTGTGGAAGGTTTCATGCGTTGCGGCTACTCCAGGGAACTGGCGCAAAAACGGCTGGCTTCCGGCTGTCACTGGATGAGTATTCCGGGGATGGAATACACGCTTAACGACGTTGTCAAGATTAATGCGGCAAAAGTATTTGAGGTCGCATTCGATGAAATGATGGCTGACGGCGATCCTTCGACAGACCGGTTGTTTGAGTTGTTCAAAACGCATATGGGAATCGCGGTAAAGGCCACGGCTGACGGAATTGTATTCCATCTGAAATTTCAGGATCAGAACGAGCCTGAACTGATTTTGAATTTATTGAGTCATGGCCCGGTTGAGAAAGGCGTGGATGTTACCAAGGGCGCAACCTATTTCAACCTGTGCATAGACGCTTCGGCGCTGGCAACTGTCGCGGATAGTTTTGCCGCGTGTGAGCAACGCATTGAAAAAGAAAAGCGGTTGGATTTCCATAAACTGCAGAAAATTCTGGGGAACAATTTTGATGGCGTACGGGGTGAATATATCCGTTGCATGCTGCAGCGTTCCGAACGCTACTGCCAGGGAAATTCTCTAGGTGATGCGTGGGCGCAAAAGATATCCAGTGAATTCTCACAAATGGTACGCAGACAGAATGACGCTAATCCGGGATTGAATTTCATACCGGGATGGTTTTCCTGGGCGAACACGCTTGAATTCGGCCGGAAGGTCGGAGCGACTCCCAATGGCCGGAAAGCGGGCGAACCGATCAATCACGGCGCCAATCCTCATCCGGGATTCAGGCGTGATGGTGCAGTTACCGCAATGGCAAATTCCATTGCGGCGATCCAGCCCGGATACGGAAATACGGCCCCGATCCAACTGGAGCTTGATCCGGCGCTGGGAAATACGCCTGACTCGATCGACAAACTTGTCAGCATGATCCGGACGTTTTTCATAACAGGAAATACTCTTCTGAATATAAACATTATCGATGAGAAAAAGATTCTCGAAGCGCATGAGGATCCTTCCAGACATCCCGATCTGGTCGTTCGGGTGACTGGTTTTACAGCCTATTTTTCCATGCTTTCACGGGATTTCCGTCAGTTGGTTGTTGACCGTATTTTGAGCAAACAAGGAGCTTGAGCCATGAACTTCACTGTTAAAGACGTAAAAATGATAAAACTGGATCCGGTTGTCCAGAATGATGAAAAGGTCGCAATGCTTCCGAGCTCAATTCCGGGCGCAGATGTCTTTCTGTATCGCATGGAAGTCGGAAAAAAGTTGAGCTTTCAGCCAAAAGAAAATACAGCTTTTATTTTTCTGACCATTGAAGGTGATTTTACATTTTCTGCAGGCAGTGAAAATGTGAGCGTAGAAGGACGCTACGTTTTTATTCCCGGATTTGACCAGACTGCTGATTTTGAAGCAAAAAGCACTACCCGTTTTCTGGCTATCGAATGGCAAATTCCCAAGGATCAAACGGGACAGTGGAAAAACACCGAGCATACTTTCCCCTATGTACAGGAATATATTACTTCAACCCAGTATCGTGATAAAAACAAAAGTGACAAAACCATCAGTCGCGAAATGGTTCGCCAGCGTATTGTACCGGGGTTTTGCATGGGGTCGGTGGAATCCTACGGTTATGACAAGGTCGCCCAACATCCGCATCCGATGTTGGACCAGTTTTTCTTCAGTTTTCCCGAAAACAAAATTGATGTTTTAATCGAAGATTTCAAAGTAGAAATGGAAGGCGACACCTTGCTTCATATTCCATTGGGTTCAAACCATGGTGTCGAAGTTCATGAAGGAAACCATATGCACTATATGTGGATTGATTTTTTCCTTGGACAGGACGGACTTGACCGGCTTGACCGCAGCCATAAGCACACAGGGCAAATGCGCAGTTTTGCCAGTGAGACCTGTTGAAAAATGAGGAATATTTATCCATTGCAGCGCACCAGAGCCTGGCGCACCTATACAGGTGGTGCCAAACTGAATTCCTTTTTTGGTCAGCCAGACATTTGCGACAGTCATTATCCCGAAGAATGGATTCTATCTGTGGTGGAGGCCAGAAATGTCGGGCGGCCCCAGACCGATCCTCCGGAGGGATTAAGTCTGGTTGCCGATTCAGGTTTGTCCTTTAGGGATTTGCTAGCAAGTGCCCCGGAACGTCTTCTCGGAAAAAAACATGTGGGAAAATTTGGGACAAGCCTGGGCGTGCTGGTCAAGCTTATTGATTCTGCGGAACGTTTGACCATACAGGTACATCCTACCCGAAAGGCCGCTCAGGAATTATTCAACTCTCCATTTGGCAAAACCGAATGCTGGCATATTCTGGGCGGACGTGAAATCAATGGAGAAAAGCCCTGCATCTATTTTGGTTTTAAACCGGGCATCACTGCTGGATATTGGAAAGATGTTTTTGAAAAGCAGAATATTCCGGCAATGCTTGATTGCCTTCACCGGTTTAATGTTAAACCCGGAGATACATTTCTAATTGAAGGCGGCATTCCTCACGCAATCGGTGCAGGATGTTTTCTGATCGAGATCCAGGAACCTACGGACTACACGATCCGGACAGAGCGGGTGACGCCTGCGGGGTTGACGATTGCGGATGAAGGATGCCATCAGGGGCTTGGGTTTGACCGGATGTTCGACTGTTTTTCTTATGAGGGTATTTCCCGTGAGGAAACCGAGGAAAAATGGAAAATTAACCGGAATGGCAATTGTATCATTAGCCTTGAGCGCTCAGCATGTTTTGAGCTCAACGAAATAACAATAAACAACTCATATGAATTAACCGGTGATGGTGGATTTCTGGGGATCTTCATTCTGGAAGGCAAGGGAACGGTTTCAGACTCTGATGCGAGTTATCCTGTGCAAAAAGGAAACCAGTTATTCATCGCCGCATCAGCGGAAAAAGTAACTTTCGCAACATTTACGCCCATGCATATTTTAACGTTTAAGGGACCGAAATGAAATCTATTCAAATAAATGAAACCATTCAAGTAAAAGACTGTTATGACGTAATTGTGGCTGGCGGTGGTGTTGCCGGTGTTGCGGCGGCAGTCTCGGCACGTCGAAACGGTTGCCGTACGCTTCTTCTGGAAAAGACAAATCTTCTTGGCGGTCTGGCAACGATCGGATTGGTGAACCTGTTTGTGCCCATGTGCAACGGTCACGGAAAACAGATTATCTTCGGTATGGCAGAAGAACTTTTACGGCTTTCTGCAAAGCATAGCTATCATACAATTCCGGAAGAATGGATTGATGGCGAACCCCAAAAGCCGACAAATGTCCGTTATACCCAGCGTTTTTGCCCTCAGATATTTGCGGTAGAACTGACGAAATGGGTTCTGGATGCCGGAGTCGATTTATTGTTTGACTGTATCTGCTCACAACCGGTAATGGAAGGAAAACACTGCCGGGGGATTATTACGGAAAGCAAATCAGGGCGTGAATTTTATGAAGCCGGTATGATCATCGATGCAACAGGTGATGCGGATATCATTCATCGCGCCGGAGTGCCTACCATTGAAGGCGACAACTTTTTCACCTATTATACCTTCGGAGTACCTTTGGCAACATGCAGAAAAGCCTCAGCCACAGGTTTTATCAGCGATATTTATAAAAGGTATGGGCCGGGACATGTCAACCTTTATGGGAAAGGCCAGCCCAAGGATATTCCGTTATTCAAAGGGACGAGTGTTGAAGAAGTGACGCGATATGTAACGACCTTTCAAAAACTTTTGCTGGATATGATTGAATACGATATCCCATATGAACGTGAAATTGTCACCATGCCGACAATGCCGCAACTGCGAACAACCCGTCGTATTGATGGAGATTATACCTTGAAGGCAGAAGACGCTTACAGACATTTTGATGATTCCGTCGGTGCGATATGTGATTTTGAACGTCGCGACTATTTGTATGAAATTCCTTATCGGAGTATGACTCGAATAGGATTTGATAATCTGGTAACCGTTGGCCGCTGCGTTGCGGGAGAAGGGTATGCCTGGGACGTACTGAGAGTCATTCCTCCGGCAATCCTGACCGGGGAGGTGGCAGGAATTGCCTCGGCGCTGGCGCTGGAACGTTGTTCCTCGCTACCGGAAGTAATGATAAGTGAATTGCAAAAGCGCATTCTTCAAGCCGGAATCATGCTCCATTTCGATGACAATTTGGTTCCGGATTAGGAAAGGAAGATATAACGTGAATCTTTGCCGATCAGCACGATGCCGCCTCGACCCGCCCCCCCACCTTGGTAAGGTGGTGTCCGGTTGAGGGTAACTCCTTTCCAGAAAATGAGGTTACAGGTTTTCAAAAAAAGCGTGGTCCGGTTTATGGACCCGAACTTTCCGGAATACCTCTTGATTTACTGAGCGTTGCAAGTTGCTGGAATCAAGTTCCAGATCACATCAAACAAGCAATTCTTCTATTACTCAAACCGTATATTTCTGATGACGACGTTTAAACGAATTTTTCTTGCGAAAGGATATTGTTATGAATACTCAAACTGATTTGAATGTTGAAAATGGATGCACAGTCACCGCTGGTGGGGTGGACACGATCCACTGCTCGTTTTACTGCAAGTTCTCGCCACGGTTTATGAAACACTTGGATGAGATTTCGTTTGCTCGTCATATTGCGGAGCAGCCTGCTGAATGTGATGATGAGTCTCAGCCTGTCTTTGCCTGTGGTCAGCGGTTGTATGTGGTCATGCCCTACGGTTTCAACCCAAACAAAGGGATTTCCCGGTACTGTTACTATAAGTATGTGTTGAAGGACGGCGGGATCACCATTGGCATCCAGCCGCGTGATTATGTCGGCAAGCGCTTTGGTGAGGAGGGTGACAAGGACAAGAAGTCGTGCCCAAATGTTCGCGTCGAAGTCGGCTCATTGCCATTGATTCTGGCCGGATCGATGGAAACGATTATGCAAGAGGTTGAGGAACGCCTGCAAGAGATGGGGCTTGAGATTATTAAAAATCGCCTTGGCCGTGTCGATCCCTGCGCGGATTTGCCGTTTCACGTAGACAGCTTGCAGTTTGCGGTTTACCAACGCAGGTTTATCAGCCGTACACGCAATTTTGATTTGCATGTGAATTTTGATGATGACGGATGGGAGAGTGACAAGATTCTTCCATCTGATTTTGACGACGACCACAAGGCTTCGCTTCATTATAAAGGATACAACTGCACCGGATTTTCCATTGGCCGTGACAAGATTATGTGCCGGGGTTATGACAAGTTAGTGAAAGAAAAACATAACGAAGAAATGTGGCTGGCACTTGAGCAGCGTCGGTGTGGCGGGAAGATGTGGGACAATATGACGCGCATCGAGTTTCAAATCCGTCGTGAAGCATTGCGCGGCATGACGGTTGAAGGCAAGCGAAACGGGATCGAGACGTGGCAGGACTTCGTCGCGCATCAAAGCGCCATCGTGCATTATCTCTGCACTGAATGGCTCGTGTTCACGGCCAAAGGGTTTGCACGGACGCACTCTGAGCGTGTGAAGCAACAGGAAAATCTCTGGCATCCTGATTGGCTAATGGCAGTAAGTGCGTTTAAACGCACGTTTGGTGAACCGAACCAGAAGATCTCGCGGATTTCAAAAAGTCTAAAACGCGAAGCCAAGGCACATATTGCGCAGGCACTTGGTTGTGGACAATCGGCCTTGATCAAGACCGAGGTGATGCTAACACCGTATGATCCTTTGTGGAAAGAGAAGGTGGCGGCATTTCAATATGCTTCAACGATTCAATATTTGTCTGATCCGGCGAAGGAAAAATCATTTTGGAAGAGCTGGCATGAAAAAGAAATGAATCAGGAGTGTTCGATTCCGATCGAGGCATTGTCAGACTTGGTACCACTGACGAATGCCGGGTGCCCCGGCGGGCATTCACGCTATCGCGGTCGTGAGGGCTCTGAGGCATCTGCGTGCCTTCGTCACAGCAATAATTTACCCGATCCGGAGGAGAGCAACGGGAAATCAAGGTTGCGGGAAGGCAGCAGCCAAAGTCTCTGGCCGGACACCGGCTTGGCGAGTAAAGGGGCTGGTGTTACCCATAGCAGCCCCGTGCTGGAAGCGATGGGCGCGTTATTGATGACGCCCGGTGCCTCCGGCCCGGCCCCGGTCTTCATCAGCTAACACTTCCAAACGTCGCACGTTTGATCGCACTGTTCGCAAGCGCAATCCCCAGCGCTTTAGCTTACGCATGGCTTTTCGTCAGACACATCGCTCTGCAGGTACGCAAGCGTATCAGAAATGCCTGTGGCGAGGATATAAACGATACTGATAACCGAAACGCTTTTGGATAGTGAATAGGGTAGGCATAAGGTCAACACATATGTATCCGGTTGGTCAAGCGGCTGACAGGCTAGCGATGGAACAGAGCGAAATCAGCCGCTTGCCCTTGGACCGCTGCGGACACTGTATGTCCTCCGCTTTGTGCCGCGTTCCGGGCGTGCCAGAACCCGCGCAAACCGCCGCGCAGAACCTGTCCCTGAACCCCGCTTTTGCTCCCCGCAAAAGTCCGCACGCAAGGTTGCGCCTGCGGCGCGTGAAATAAATTGGATACGAACTTGCCTATGTTGAGTGGGGCACATTTAAGGGTACGCTATGTTTCCGCAATCATTTAAGCACAGATTCTGGTTGGAATATCTAACAAGCCCAAAATGCCCGGATTATCATGTCGACAGAAATTTGAATGCATTCAGTGAAAAGACAATCTCATTG
>QKHZ01000200.1 GCA_003249795.1 bacterium
GAAATAATATATTTTGTTCCGGTTCCAATTTCGCTATTCGTTTTTCTTCTGTTTTCAAACAAAAATCCGTCGCAAATTCCCAAAAATAAAAAAACCCGCAACGCCTGTGGGTTTCGGACAAACAACAGATTATTGTCCCTATCATAACCAGCCATAGCACAGAATGCACATGTCTTCCAAATCCAACCGAGCATTCCAATAGCCTCTCTGGTGCTATCTGCTTTTGCTTTGAATAGGCTCTAAAGAATCAGGTTGTAACGTCTTCTCGAGTATCTGTTCAGGATACTTTTTCGGACATCATAATTTTGTATTATTTTACTCAATCGCTTCAAATGCTTTTTACCGCAGTCTTTTCAGCAGCAAGGCCAGAAACATACCTCTTAAGGAACTCATTGAAGCACTCGACACCACTTTGGTCCGGTTGTACAGTCGTAATTTTCGCACTAGAAAACACACGCTGTACCAGATATTCATCCAACGTTTCGCCCTTGGATTTCCAGAGCAGATACCCCGCCAGCACCGCCATGCCGAACGGCCCACCTTCGCCAGCCGTCGCCATCACAGAGACGGGAATATTCAACGCATCCGCCATGTACTTTTGCCCGACATATTCGGTCTTAAATAGTCCTCCATGCCCTGTGAGTCGATCAAGTAAGACGCCCTCTTTGAAGAGAATCTCCATGCCGATACGCAGCGAAGCAAGCGTAGAGTACAGGTTCGCGCGTAGAAAGTTTGCGAGTGTAAACTTCGCATCAGGACGCCGCACAACCATCGGACGACCCTCGGAAAGTCCTGTGACCGGTTCACCGGAAATGTAGTTATATGCCAGGATACCTGCGCAATCCGTCTCGCCCTCCAGACTCTTTTGATACAGCTTGTCATAGAGTTCAGCTGTTGTTGGAGTGGCACCGAAGAGCTGCGTCGTTTCACGCAGAAGCCGCACCCACGCATCCCAATCCGATGTGCAGTTGTTGCAGTGCGCCATAGCGACCGGGCGTCCGGCAGGCGTAGTCACCATATCTATCTCAGCATACATTCGACTCAACGGTCGTTCTAACACCGCCATAGCGAATATCGAGGTGCCTGCAGATACATTACCGGTGCGAGCCGCGACCGAATTCGTTGCAACCATCCCCGTCCCGGCGTCTCCTTCCGGTGGTGCCATAGGTATGCCACTGGTCAGCGTTCCTTCCGGGTCAAGAAATCCAGCTCCCGCTTCTGTGAGTTTTCCCGCCGAATCTCCGGCAACTAGCACCTTTGGCAAGATATCAGAAAGTCTCCAGTTGAAGCAGTATGGTTTTGCCAGTTCCTCAAATGTGTTCATCAATCGCCGATCATAATTGTTGGTCTCTGAATCGATCGGAAACATTCCACTTGCATCGCCAATTCCAAGCACACGCTCGCCTGTCAGCCGCCAGTGAACATATCCCGCAAGCGTTGTTAAGAAGTGAATCTGATTCACATGCGCCTCATGATCGAGCATTGCCTGATACAGATGCGAAATACTCCAGCGAATCGGTACGTTAAACTCAAACCGCTCACTGAGCGCCTTTGCCGCGTACTCTGTGTTTGTGTTTCGCCATGTGCGAAATGCTGCAAGCTGGTTTCCTTCCGAGTCGAACGGAAGATACCCGTGCATCATCCCTGAGATGCCGATTGCACCGACGGTGAAAAGCGCAACTCCATACTTTTTCGAGACATCTTCTTTCAAAGCGCGGAAGCTCGCCTGAATGCCGCGTTCCACATCTGCCAAATCATATGTCCAATATCCATTTATCAGTTGATTTTCCCACGCATAACTGCCTGATGCGATAGGCTCATGCTTCTCGTTTATGAGAACCGCTTTGATGCGCGTCGAGCCAAGTTCGATACCTAGAGCAGTTTTGCCCTTGCGGATGGATTCGGCTATTGCAGTCTGTATCATGTTCGTGTCGCCCCTTCGTTCGAATCATTGTTCTTTTTTATTCTATTCTTCATCATTAGAATAAAAACGATCGCGCCGGCGGCTGCATGACGCAAGACCGGCAGCGCGAACGCATTTGTACTGATTTTGTTTCTCTGTTACTTATTTATACATCGGTCCGTAGGCGGCGCAGGCGCGATAGTCCGCGCTCTCCAGATCGTCCGTGCCAAACGCG
>QKHZ01000058.1 GCA_003249795.1 bacterium
AAGAACTCAAAGATCTAGCAACGATGGACAAGCAATATCCCCGGCTGAGTCAACGGATGTGCGTAATGGAACGTTTACTCGGGGGTGTTCTGCGACTTCCTGCCCCGCCCTCAGACTCCCATGACTCCGCAACAACCGAGTTGAGGCATGAAATCGAAACCTGTCTCGGGATCAATGCCGACGTGCAAGGAAGCGCCGAGCGCAATGCCAGCTACTTCTCCATCGGGCATCTTTCGGATACACTACTGAAAGCGCTGCAAGATCCGTCGTTTCATGAGCAGGTTGAGAAACTGGCTGAAGAATACAAGAGTCCAAACGATTCAGAAAATGACCTTTCTGATTCCGGCCTGATCCAGTCCCATGAATCGTTCGCACAAGGGCACAAGCAATCATAGCTGTTGCGGATACGATGTATAAGAATACATGATTTCTGACAACATGATCTTAAAAAAAACGCACTGCGCACAGTGCGTTTTTTATTGAAGGGTTAGCCTCTCTCAAGTTTAGTTTCGAAAAATAGGCAGTTATAAAAGCGTTATCAATGAATCACAGGCTGTGAAGTTGGCTCGACCTGCCCAAAAGATACGTTTTCCAAGGGCACCATCGGCATGGTCCAGAAAAAGCTGCTGCCCTTTCCCGGTTCAGAATTCACGCGCAACTCACTTCCCATCAGGCGCAGATTATCACGGGCAATCGCAAGCCCCATCCCCGTACCGCCATGTTGCCGCGTCGGTCCGGAATCAACTTGGAAAAACCGGTCAAAAATATGTACCTGCGCATCCAGCGGAATTCCGATGCCCGTATCAACTACAGAGATTTTCACAATCCTCCGCCCAAGACTTTCAATCATAACATTGATTTCACAGCCAGATTTATTGAACTTAAAAGCATTGTCAAAAATCTGTTCCATCACCTGCCGCAACCGCTGGCGGTCACAACGAACCTGAAATTCAATATCGGACGCAGTCAGCATCAGCGGAATACCGACCTCCTCTGCCTTTGCCTGATAATCAGCCACAACCCCCTTCATAAACTCACAAAGGTTGAATTGAGTTAACTCCAACTCAGGAACCTTGTCCCGAACCATGTCTGCATATCGAACCAGACTTTCGATCAGATGAAGCAGTTTATCTATATTACGCAAGCAGGTTTCAAGATATGCCTTCTTATCTTCGGGAATCGGGCAAAAATGGCCTGTATAAAACAATTCCGTATAGCCACGCACAGACACAAGCGGCGTACGCAGCTCATGCGAGATATTCGCGAGTAGGTTATTTTTCATTTCGTCTAGGGTACGAAGCTCCTGATTCGCCTTCGCCAGCGCTCCGGCACGGCGCTCAACCTCATCCTCAAGGTGCTCATTTAGGTGGCTCAGTTCCTGATTTATCCGCTCGATTTCTGAGAGATGCTCCTGTCTCTCACGAATCAATCGACGGTGTTCCAGCGCTCGGTGCAACACAACACCAAGTTCCTCTAACTTCGGAATTGGTTTACGGATAAAGTCATACGCCCCAAGTTTGATCGCCCGCAAAGTATCCTCAATTTGCGAGTGTGCAGTCATGATAACCTTCGGAGTGTCGGGCTGGTGAGTATTGGCTGCTTCAACGACAGCAAAACCGTCTTGCCCAGGCATCCGTAGATCTGTGAGGATCAGATCGAAGCTATTGCTCTGAATCTGCTCAATTGCCATATTCCCGTCTGAAACGCTGGTACAATCGTACCCCACTCCTGTGAGGAAGTCGGTAATGACCTCACGCATTGCTGCGGCATCTTCAACGATAAGAATCCGATCAGCCATTGTGTACCATTTCTGCCCGATTTCAGAGGACGCGTGCGATGTAAAGCTTTTGCCCGTTCACCTTACATCTTTGACCTACCACACATGGGCAATTGAGTCAAGGATATAATTCCCCAAGAAAAACGGTTCGTGATTTTTGTTTGACACGTTGACAAATAACAGCAAAATAAGCACTGTTATGGGGAGGTATACTCCAATCAATTCGTTCCGGTATCTACCTGTATTGCAAAGGAATTCCCTTGGCTATCCAGATCACATGCGCAGGCTGTAAAAAGAAGTTTGCTGTTAAAGACGAGCTCGCTGGCAAACGACTTCGTTGTCCGGCGTGCAAAGGCGTAATCGAAGTCCCGGAAATAACGATTTCGATGCCAGCACCAACGCCGTCGCAAAGACGGTCAACCGTCCGCAATCCGATTCATACGCAGGCGAATTCAGCCAGAAAGCTGACCGACAGCGATACCGTAATCGGCAGCGTCAAATCCAGCGTGCGCACCTCGGCAGAAACGCAAGGATCAGCACTCTGCCCATCGTGTGGGAAATCAATGCCCGCGAACCTCTCCACTTGCCCGCACTGCAAGCACAACATCAAACTAGGTCGAAAACTCCAACTGAATGCGGCAATTGCTGACGCATCCAGAGAACCTGGAGTGCGAGCTGACGGCACCCGCTATGTGACACGGGCAGAACGTGCAACCATCCGCGAGCAGGAAGGTTTCAAAATCCGCAAGATCATGATTATTACTGCGGTTACAATTCTGGTCATTGGCGGGATCATTTTCGCATGGCGCGCCCTCAGCGTCCTTGTCACTCCCGGAATCGGGCCACTTGCAGAAAAAGCCGGAATCGGGCCACTGACAGAAAACCCGTCATCGTTCCACCCCTATCGCATTGGCTCAACCCTGTCGGAAATCACAATTCCGCTGGAGCAACTTTCAGTCGAATCAGTAGCTTCCGCTGCGGAACCCAAAGACGAAGCAGGCGGCTTCATCAGCGATCCGGTCAGTGCATGGGTTGAGGCAAACCGCCTACCCTATGTCCACCTTGGCGACGACCAGCTATACGGCAGCTCTGCTGAAACCGTTATCGCTGTAGCTAGCAACATCAACAGCCAGTTCTCCCCGGAAAAGGTCAAAGAGAAAAATCTCCCAAGTAAGATGCTAATTTGGCGGTTGCGGCCTTCACTGGATCAGCAAGGCTCCCTCACCGGTGCGCTGCTGGATGTAGGCAAGCAATCCAATGATCTTCTTGATCAGATCAACACAGCTTATGCGACCCTGCAAAAGATGAAGGCAGACCGTCAGGCTTACATCGAATCGGAAGTCCAGCGGGCAAAAGACAACGAAGAACTGACACCAGAGCCTGGAAGTAGTGACAGTCCCGAATTGCTTGAAAAAGCCCTTCGCATGAAACTGGAAAAAGTAACCCAGAGTCGGATGACCATGCCACTGCTGAAACTCTCCGGCGTGAGACTGACGTTTTTATACTGCCATAAAAAAGCATTGAGGGGAGGCTCTGGCTCTTATTCTGAATCCCTTCAGGCTGATGCAGACCGGATACGTCTGCCTGATCAGCCGACAGCCGCGAAAGAAGCACCAAAGGGCGCTCCGGTAATTTACTTCATTCCGGTTCTGACAACAGCCCAAACCCCAGAGATGATCTACCCCGGCGCTGAACGCTAACAAGTCTCTGCATCAAAATGAGAATACACGCATAGTCGAACATGCGCCCAAGCTGCAACCACAAAGAGAGACAAATACAGTTAGGCACTACGAGCGATTGATTTTCAAAAACAGAAAGGGCAACCATGAACATTGGCAAACTGATCCGCGACGTGCCGGACTTTCCAAAGCCGGGAATTATCTTCAAAGACATCACCCCGATTCTGGGCGATCCGGACGCGTTCCGCGAATGCATTGACGAAATGGCTACAGCATTCAGCGATAGCGGCGCCACCAAGATTCTCGCTGCAGAAGCACGCGGCTTCATCTTCGGCGCAACGCTTGCATACAAAATGGGTATGGGCTTTGTCCCAGTCCGCAAGCCGGGCAAACTTCCGTACAAAACAATCAGCGTTTCCTATGAACTAGAATACGGCACCGATACGCTCTGCATGCACGAAGACGCAGTCGCAAAAGGCGAAAAAGTATTGTTGATCGATGACCTTCTGGCTACAGGCGGAACCGTCGGCGGCATGCAGCAGCTGGTCGATACCGTCGGAGCACAGGTTGTCGGTATCGGCTTTCTGATGGAGCTTGACTTCCTGCACGGCCGCCAGAAACTGCACTCGGACAACGTCGTCAGCCTTATCCACTGCCACGGCGAATGAAAGATTAACAGAACACAAAAATCATGAACCGGCAGTAGCGCCCAAGAGTGTTACTGCCGGTTTGTCAAATATCCCCCCCGGAGCCTCACAATGAAGATCACGACATTTAACGCCAATTCGATCCGCGCACGGCTTCCGATCCTGCTCAAGTGGTTGCAAGAAAACAATCCTGATGTGCTTGCGGTTCAAGAGACAAAAGTTCGCGATGAGGAGTTCCCACACAGCGAAATTGAAGATGCAGGCTACAACGTCGTTTTCTGCGGGGAGAAGTCATACAATGGCGTCGCGTTTCTGACCAAAAACAAGCCTAAAACCGTTTCTTTCGGAATGGGTGACGATGAAGGCGAAAGCAATACACGACTCGGCCATATCTCAATTGGCGGAGTTGAAATCATCAACACGTATGTCCCCCAAGGCAGGGAACTTGAGAGCAACTACTTCCAGTTCAAGCTCAACTGGCTGAAACGGCTACGTGAATACTTCGACAAAACCTTCTCATCCGCGAAGAAAAAGGTAGTCTGGGTCGGAGATCTGAATGTCGCCCCTACCCCGCAGGACGTTCACGATCCCAAGCGCATCTGGCCGCATGTCTGCTTCTGTCAGGATGTGATTGACGCCTTTGAAGACGTCCGCGCGTTTGGTTTTGAGGATGTCTTCCGCAAACACCTACCGGAAAACGGAACATTCACATTCTGGGACTACCGCGTAAAAAATGCGCTGCAACGAGGATTGGGCTGGAGAATAGACCACATTCTGGCGACCCCGCCGCTTGCGGTGAAAAGTGTTTCCTGCTCCGTCGACACAGAACCGCGCACATGGGAAAAACCTTCGGACCACACGTTCGTCACCGCAAAATTTGACCTATGAATTTTCGCATTCAAAACGCTGAAACAACAAAAAGAGAGCCGGAAGATTTCTCCCCCGGCTCGTTTGCATATTCTTTTGCATGACAATATTCAGGCGTTTATAGAGCAACTATACTTCATCATAGACACGGACGTAATCAACAATAAAGGCATCAGGCAGAACAGCTTCTTTTAGATCCGCACGCGGTTCATTGCCGCTGCGATAGCCCTGACACTCGGTTGAAATCAGAATGAACTGCTCACGGTCAGATACAGGCCCGTCCACCCGCCACGACTCTTTACCGTCAACATAGTAAACATAGCCATCACGGCTCCAATCCAGCCCGAATACATGAAACCCGTCCGCTGTATCCTCAAGCTTGCGATCGCCGGAGCCAACGCACAGGTGGTCATCCCCGTACCCGCTCCAGTGATTATTGTGGGAAATAATCCCATCGCGAGAAAAGTTTTCCATTATATCAACTTCAACCCCTGAGAAAACCGGATCCGGTGTACACCCGATAATCGGCGACTGCAGCCAAAACGCCGACCACCACCCCGGTTGCGTCTGCAGCTTGCAGCGGCATTCATAATATCCGTACTTGTGCAGAAACTTCGGCTCTTCAAACTTGGCAATCGGCCAAGCGAATTTCGGTTTGACCGCATTTTCGTCAAAGCACATCGATCCGCCTGGACGGTCAAGAAAGTTCTGACCGGTCTGCAAGTGAGGAGAATAAAACTGTCCGTCTTTTTTAACCAGATTCAGGTATATGCAGCTGTCTGCAAACGAGACACCTTCCTCCGTCAATGTCTCATGACGCTGCTGCATCAGGTGCAACCGGAAGCCCCACTTTGATCTGTCCAGCGTATTGCCGTCAAACTCGTCATTCCAGACCAACTCCCACTTTTTCCCCGAAGGTAACAGGCTTGGGGCGTGTTTCTTCGGATCAATCGACGCCATGTTCAAACTCCTTCTCATTTGAGTTCATTCCTATCCAAGCAGCCCCGCAGGCCGCTTATTTCCTTATAATATGGCATATTATATCGAGATATGCGCTCGTCAACTTTTTTATCCAGTTTTTTAAGTATCTTCAGCTAAAACCAACGAATGGTTTGACAATCCCTTGTGTTGGTGCTATTATAGCTTCAAAGGAACGCATCATGGCACTCCCCGCACAACCCAACCGTAGCCTGATTGATGGCCTGCAATGTCTTTATCATGTACTCGGTTCAGGCAACCCGATCGGCAGTCGTGAACTCGCGCGCAGCATGGGAGAGGAACACACTCGAATCAACCGTTTGCTGAAAACGTTATGCGCAATGGAATATCTACAGCAGGACGAACAAAAACGGTATCTGCCCGGAGCTGCGGTACACCTTCTCTCAGCCCTGACAATTCAAGGTTCCGGACTTTTGACAAAGGCGTTGCCGGTAATTGAAACGCTGATGCAGGAAACCGGATGCGCAGCCGCGCTTGGCGTTCTCTGGAACCAACAGGTCTGCTATCTGTTTCACGGCACACCACAGTCCTCATTGAATATAGCAATCGGTCGGCACGTCCCATTCACGGCAACAAACTCAAGTATCGGTAAAATATTGCTCTCGCAAAAATGCGCGGATGATTGGAAAAGCGCGGCAGCCGCCTGCGGCGTTGATCCGCTGAGTTTACAAAGAGATCTGCAGAATTGCGCAAATGAGGGATATGCCATCGACGACATGTCCCGTCCCGGATCAATTGCCGTTTGTGTCGGTTGCCCGATTGTTGCAGGACTGGCACTCATGCAGGGAGTTGACAAGCCAGAAATCCTTGTTAAAAAATTCTTGTCACCTCTGCAAGATGCGGCGGTACAGATCACCGAGAAATTGCAGGAACACGATAAACAGACACCGGCAGTACCGGCAAAACAACTGAACACTCACCAATAACAATTCACCAGACAGATAAACATAACTTCCTTAATAGAAAGAGGACAAAATGAAGACAATAACCCATGATGTTGATTTTTGTGTTGTTGGAGGAGGCCTAGCCGGACTGTGTGCGGCAGTTTCAGCGGCTCGTAATGGCATCAAAACAGCGATCATGCAAGAGCGGCCGGTCTTTGGCGGTAACGCCTCGTCTGAGGTTCGCATGCATGTCTGCGGCGCGCATGGCGATCACAACCGTGAAACAGGCATTGTTGAAGAAATCCGGCTGGCCAACCTTTACCGTAACGCACGAGGAAGCTGGTCAATCTGGGACAGCGTGATGTTCGAGATTGCCCGTTTTACGCCAAATCTTGAACTGTTTCTGAACTGTTCCTGCACAGACGCGACCATGGACGGCAACAGAATCGTCTCGGTCAAAGGTTGGCAAATGACCACGCAGACCTGGCAGGAAATCAGGGCCAAACAATTTGCGGACTGCTCAGGCGACAGCATCCTTGCCCCACTCACCGGCGCTGAAGTCCGATGGGGGCGTGAGGCAAGATCCGAATTTAATGAAGATATTGAACCAGAAAACGCTGACCGCAAAACGATGGGGCTCAGCTGCCTGCTGGAAGCACGCGAGACAGACCGTCCGCAGAAGTTCATCCCGCCTGAATGGGCAAAAAAATATCCCACCGACGAATCGATGCACAACCGCCACCACGACCTTCCAATCGGCGGAAAGTTCGGCACAAACTTCTGGTGGATTGAAATCGGCGGCGAAGGCGACTCTATTCTTGACTCGGAGAAAAACCGCGACGAACTCCTCGCCATCGCGTTCGGCGTCTGGGACCATATCAAAAACCACGGAGACCACGGCACAGAAAACTGGATTCTGGACTGGGTCGGATTCCTGCCCGGAAAGCGCGAAAGCAGGAGGTACGTCGGCGACTACATCATGACCCAGAACGACGTGCGAGCAGAGGGGAAATTCAACGATACCATCGCCTACGGCGGCTGGAGTATGGACGACCATCACCCAGCCGGGATGAACTATCCGGGCGCTCCAACGATTTTCCATCCGGCGCCGTCTCCATATGGAATCGCCTACCGGACTCTGTACTCACGCAATATAGAAAACCTGTTCTGCGCAGGACGCAATATCAGCGTCACGCACGCCGCGATGAGTTCGACTCGCGTGATGGCCACGTGCGGCATTCTTGGGCAGGCAGTCGGTACCGCCGCTGCTTTAGCAGTCAAAAACAATCTC
>QKHZ01000219.1 GCA_003249795.1 bacterium
TTCGGGTAACAAGATTATTCGCGAAACGCAAACGTTTTATGATTTAGTCCTGAAAGAATGTGAAAAGGACGGCAAAATCAACCCGCAGGTTTTTGACGGACTCTTGAAGGCAAAACTTTATTTAGCCATTTTGAAAACAGATGAACCGCGTAAAATCAGCAAGACCATTAAAACACCCAAAGTAAACGATACTGGCGAGTTCTCGGAAACAGAATTTGAAGAGACCGTTATAGAAGAGTTCCAGAATTTTTTAGTTTGCCTGATGGCTCAAACTACCCCTGAACAAGCATCAGAACTTGCCACATTCATCACCCAGAAAAAGAATTCGGAAAATAATCAAGCAACCGCTGTTGATCTTCCAAATGGTACATTTTATCAAACAACAGCCAAAAAGGGTGAACCATATTCTTTCGGTAATATTGGTAATTTCTTTGTCATCTGCAATGCCGTTCCGCATGAGTTAGCCAACGCTTTAAACTCCGGCTCTTCCAAATCACTGTCATCACTTCCGGCTTACCAGAGTTACGCCAAGGGAGTCATGAATTTTTATTGTAATCCGTCCCTGCTTTTCGCTGAACTTGGTAACCAACTCACAAAACAAGCAGAAGAGGCTCAAAAAGCTTATGCAGACTCCGATATGTCCGATCAATTCGCTGCTGCATCCTATATGAAAACACAAATGGCTCCAATGATTTATCAGACTTTCAATAACCTGCTCGGCCTTGAAACGATGAATGCAATGGGCGCTACATGTCAGTATGACACCTCTGACGGCATTGATACAGACGCTCTTATGGGCATTCACTTCACCCAAGAGCCGACGCCAGCGATGAAAGCAATGCTGAGTGGCGGCCGCTCGTTCAAAATTCCGGCAGGGCTTTATCAACCAGATTCCATCTGCGTGATGGGTCGCATGGGACTTGAGACCGTTCTTCAGGAAATACCGAAATACCTGCCTGCACAGCTTGCAATGCAATATCAAGCCGTAATCGGCCAACTGCAACAGGCCATCGGCATGACTCCTGACCAGATCGCTGCTCTGTTAGGCGGTGATATGTACATGTTTGTGGATCAAAGTGAGGTCTCCTTACCTGTAAATCCGGAAGGACAAACCGTACCAATGCCGAAAGTGACTGTTGCCCTTGGCATCGCCAACTCCGAAGCGTTTAATATGATCTATTCAATGCTCATGATGGGTGTAGCATCCAATCAGAAAAATGTCGTTACTGATTCGATTGAGGGCAAACCTGTCTACTGCTTCGGCGCAATCACACCCGGTCAGAAACCCGACGGTACATTGTCATATGCACTGTGCAATACCGGCGACTATCTGGTTCTCGGCAGTTGGCAGACCATTGAAAACGTGATTAACGGTGCCGGTGAACCAGACGCATCAATCACTGCTGCAATTGCCGCAAATTCAGACGCCAATATGTTGTTTATTATCCCAAAAGGATACCAGCAAAAAAATCTGGAACAAAGTAAGAATCAATATGCACTCGCCGAAAAAAGTATCATGCAAGCAATCGAATATGAGATCGGGAAAAAAGCTGAATCGGAAGAGATTCTCCGCGCGATGCAAACATGGATCCATAATTGCCTTGAAGCCGCTATACCGCTGCAGGGAAAAGCAATCTCAATGCTACCGGATACTCAGATCATTACCGGGAAACTCAGTGGCAATGACTATGTCATCCGCTGTAAGCAGCATGTGAAGAAATAACACTGTACCTGAGGGTTTCGGACGTTTGAAATCTTCGGCCATTTCGATCTGCGATATGCAGCAACATGAGTTAAAGCGGCAGGCCGTGTGTCTGCCGCTTTTTCATGGATCTCACTTTCCGGTTATCCACTTGACCTGTCTACCTGAAATCCGGATCATGATATATTGATTACATAAATCCATCCGGAGGCTTTTCATTGGAAAACATACGTCTGAGTTGGCTGATTTCAATCCTTCTGGCTGCAGGTCTTGGATGCATCGGCTTCTGTCTGATTCCGGAAGCTGTCTTTGTCAGATTACTAACCGCCGACACGGGCGAACGTGCCGCTAGCCTTGTGAACTGGTTGCACTCCGTCTTTCCGGTTCTGGGCGCAGGTTTTCTTCTACTCGGATTCATTTTCTGGACGGTCTCGTCAAAGCCCGTCGCCACCTCTGCTTTTTCGCAACTGCTCAGCACAAAGCCGGAACCGTCTGTTCATTTCCCGCTGCGTGAGGTGACGCTCTGGTTTGTCTATTGTGCTTTACTTGTTTTTATTCCGAACTTCGCGGCATTGCAGCAAGGTGGTTTTCACGCCGACGACTTTGAACTGCTTTCAGTCGCCCGAGCCGTTCCTCTTTCCGAATCAATCTGGATTCCTCACGGAATCCATACCCTGCCGCTGATGCGGGTTGAAACGACGGTTCTTCGCGCCTTGTTCGGGTTCGACGCGTTTTACTACAATCTTCTGAACCTGCTGATGATCAGCGTTACCTTTGCATCTATCGCGCTTGTATTGCGGGAACTCGGAATCAAAACGCTGGCGATTATCCTTACCGTCACCTTGTGCGCAGGGCATGCCGACTGGACACTCTTGACGACCGGATATTATCTGCAAAACGTTTACCTGCAGGCAACGATGTTCTCGACGCTTGCGGTGTTCTTTTATTTTCGCTGGAAATTTTCAGACCGGAATGGCTGGTTTTTGTTGATGGTTATCAGTACGTTTCTCGGCTGTTTTACCGATCTTGCCGGACTTTGGGTGCCGCTGGCGGTTCTCGCGTTTCTGGTACCGCATGAACTTGGCCAGAATATCCGGCTGCGCGAACAGTGGCCGACCATTCTGGCAATCTCGGCTGTTTTTATTGCGGGTGTTGTTTATAATGCGATTGTCTTCACCCGTTGCGGTTCCTTTATCCCGCCTGCAGGCGATCCGGTGACCAAAACAGAACGCCTGTTATCGCTTTGGTATTTCTTCAGCGGCAGTCTGGGACTCAGCTGGGTCTGCCCGCTGTATTATCACATCCTGCACCTGAAACACCTGCTGATTCCCGCATTGATTGTTTCGTCCATTGTCTGGCTTATGATTTTGGGCTGGTTCTTTAAGAGAGCAGACCGGCAGAAACGGTGGACTGCCATCGGCATTTTTCTGGTTCTTCTGGGTTTCGGGGCGATGGTCATTCTCGGACGTGATTTTGCTTTTCTTCATTATCAGGGGCATTTGTATACCTGGCCAACGAAATATACGTCAAATTCAAATATCTGGTGCGCGATCCTGCTCGGGATCATTTTTCACCAGCTTCTCAGCTGTAAAAACCGCCTTTGGCAACTCCGTGCCACACAGCTTCTTATCGCTGTTACGCTTTTACTTTTGCCGCTGCATTGGATCTTTGCCGAAGCCGGCATTCACGTCAACTACGATTATGGCCGGCCGTCTTTGCTGAAAATGCGCGACGGTGAACGACAAACGCTTCAGAAGCTCAGCAAACTGTTTACCTGGATAGAACAAACTGATCTCAGTAAGCCGGTCTATCTGCCGACCATCCCGAACTACGCTATGCAAGGTGGTGCCCTGTACGAAAACGGTGTTTTGCCTGACGCATTCTTATCCGGTTATGACCTTTCGTTTTACCGCGATTTTCTTTTCCCGGCAGGCAGTAATGTCATTTTGCTCAAAACACCCGAGATGTACGGCTCCCACGCTTTTGATGTCCAGACTGTTGACCGGCTTGCTTCTTATGTTTCCCCTGTTTTTCTGCAGCAATTACAACAAAATCCCAAACTGAAAGCTCTCTACACAAAATGGGACGCCATCCCACCCTATTATGGCGAGTCTGACGCCACCCAACCTGAAATCCCGCAACCGGAATAACCGCTCGTTTTCACAGTCCGGCTGAGTCTGACAGAAATTTTTTTTGCGGAATGAACTTTCAAAATCAGTATTTAAATGATAAAATCCTTTCTTTCACACCCAAACCTTGTTTCTACAGGCTTTGGCGTGATTTGCCATCCCTGTTACTGATGGCAGTTTTTCAATGATCACGGGTTTTGAGGAGTCAGCGGTGAGCGAAGATCATCATCACGGCCATGAACATGGCGAAAACGGCGGCGGTTGTTCCGGAACGATTGACAATACCTACAGCATTCTCGACACACCGGATGAAAACCTGAACAAGATTCTTGAAAAAGAAGCGCTGTGCGACACGATCAGTTCGTACAAAGTCTACTGTCCCGCGATTGCAAAAAGCTGCGAACCCGGACAGTTCATCGTCGTGCGCGGTGACGACAAGGCCGAACGCGTTCCGCTGACAATCGCCGATTTCGACCGCGACGCCGGAACGATCACGATGGTCGTTCAGGTCGTTGGTGTCGCATCCAAAAAACTTGACAAATACGGCGTTGGTGACCGCTTCCGCGATATCGTCGGCCCTCTTGGTCATAAGAGTGAAATCGAAAACTTCGGTACCGTCGTCTGCATCGGCGGCGGCCTTGGTGTGGCTCCGGTATACCCGATCCAGCGCGCGCTGCATAACGCAGGCAACAACATCATCTCGATCATGGGATTCCGCAATAAAGATCTGCTCTTTTGGAAAGACCGCATGGAAGCCTGCTGCGACAAGCTGCTGGTCGCTACAGACGATGGCTCAGCCGGTGAGAAAGGCTTTGTCACAACCTTGCTGCAGAAGCTGATCGATTCAGGCGAAAAAATCGACCGCGTCATTACGATCGGCCCGCCCATCATGATGAACGCAGTTACCGAAGTCACCCGTCCTGCAAAAATCAAGACCATCGCCAGCCTCAACTCGATCATGGTCGACGGTACCGGCATGTGTGGCGGCTGCCGCGTTGAAGTCGGCGGCGTAACCAAATTTACCTGCGTCGACGGCCCCGAGTTTGATGCCCACGAAGTGAACTTCAAGCTGCTCCTGTCCCGCCTCCGCACCTATGACCGTGAAGAAGATGTTGCGCGCCAGCGGTTCGCGGATCTGGAGAAAGAAGAAGCCGCGCGCGTCAAAGCTCCGAGCCGGACACCGATGCCTGCGCAGGACCCGCACTCGCGCCGTCATAACTTTGATGAAGTCGCTCTGGGCTATACTCCTGAGATGGCGCGCGCCGAAGCGATGCGGTGTCTGCAGTGCAAGCACTCGCCGTGCGTACAGGGCTGCCCTGTAAACGTGGACATCCCCGGCTTTATCAAACAGATCCAGAAAGGCCATTTCCTCAAGTCCGTGCAGGTGATTAAAAAGACAAATAATCTGCCTGCCGTTTGCGGACGCGTTTGCCCGCAGGAGTCGCAGTGCGAAAGCAAGTGCGTTCTTCTGAACAAGGGCGAACCGATTGCCATTGGCCGGCTTGAACGGTTTGTTGCTGACGCAGAAGCAAAGCTGGGCGAAGTGCAGATTCCGGTCATGCCAAAACAAAGCGGCAAACGTGTCGCCATTGTCGGTGCAGGTCCTGCAGGACTCTCGGCTTCTGCAGACCTTGCGATGATGGGTCACAAGGTAACTGTCTTTGAAGCGCTGCACGAAACCGGCGGCGTTCTTGTTTACGGTATCCCTGAGTTTCGTCTGCCGAAAGCAATTGTCAAGCGTGAATGCAATGCGCTGCGCCAGATGGGCGTTGAGTTCCGGCTCAACATGCCGATCGGCAATGCCATCACTGTCGAGCAGTTGATGAAGGAAGGCTTTGACGCCGTCTTTCTCGGAACCGGTGCGGGTCTGCCGTGGTTCCTGAATATTCCGGGTGAAAATTTTAAGGGCGTTTATTCGTCCAATGAGTTTTTGACCCGCATCAATCTGATGAAGGCGTACAAGTTCCCCGAATATGACACCCCGATTCAGGTCGGTAAAAACGTCGCCGTTGTCGGTGGTGGAAACGTTGCGATGGATGCAGCCCGGAGTGCTCTGCGCCTTGGCGCCGATAACGTCTACATTATTTACCGCCGCACACGCAAAGAAATGCCAGCCCGTGAAGAGGAAGCCGAACACGCACTCGAAGAAGGTGTGATTTTCAAGGAACTGACCAACCCCGTCGAAGTCGTCGGTGATGACAAAGGCTGGGTCACAGGCCTGAAGTGTCAGCTCATGAAGCTGGGTGAACCCGATGCGTCCGGCCGGCGCAGTCCGATTGAAATTCCCGGCAGTGAACACGTCATCGAAATCGACCAGTTCATTGTCGCTATCGGTCAGGGTCCAAACCCAATTCTGACACAGAACTGGCCTGAACTTGAATTGAACAAACGCGGCAACATTCCGGTCAATGAAAAGATGATGACCAATGTCGAAGGCGTCTTTGCCGGTGGTGATATCGTCACCGGTGCCGCGACAGTCATTCAGGCCATGGGAGCGGGTAAGGACGCGGCAATGGCGATTAACGAATACCTGAAATCGAAATGAAATTAATCGATACGATCATTCATCAAGTTAAAAAGGAGACAGGGTGGCAGACGAACGTTTTTTGGTGACAGGATGCGCCGGATTTATCGGCAGCCATATCGTCCGGAAACTCTTGTCTGACGGCGTTGATGTCGTCGGTGTCGATGATTTCTCAACCGGCAAGGAAGAAAATATCGCTGATATCGCAGGGCAATTCAAACTCGTCCGCGGTACGCTCTGTGACATGGATATCGCGAAAGCCGCTTGTGATGGCGTTACTCACGTAATCCATCAGGCATCGATTCCGTCTGTACCGCGCTCTGTTGACGATCCTCTTGCCAGCCTTCATTCATCCGTCACCGCGACCGTAACCCTTCTGATGGCTGCGCGCGATGCAAAGGTTAAGCGCGTTGTTCAGGCCGCCAGCAGTTCCGCCTACGGCGATACCGAAACCTTGCCGAAGGTTGAGTCCATGCTGCCAAAACCGCTCAGCCCTTACGCCGTCGCTAAATTGACGCAGGAGTATTACGCCAGTTCCTTCTCGACCTGCTACGGGCTTGATACCGTATCTCTTCGGTACTTCAACGTATTCGGCCCGCGTCAGGATCCGAAGAGTGAATATGCTGCTGTCATTCCGAAGTTCATCACCATGATCCTCAAAGGCGAAACGCCGACCATTTTTGGAGACGGTGAACAGAGCCGCGACTTCACGTATATCGATAATGTTGTCGCGGGTAACCTGCTTGCCGCGCGCTGCCCGAAGCAATTAAAAGGCGAAGTGATCAACCTCGCTGTCGGCGATCGCATCAGTTTGAATGATCTTGTGAAACTGCTTAACAAAATCCTCGGCACCAATGTGTCCGCGAATTACGCGCCGGAGCGTGCGGGTGACGTCAAGCACAGCCAGGCGGGCGTACAAAAAGCAACCGATCTTCTTGACTTTAAACCAGTCGTCAAATTTGAAGAAGGTTTACGCCGCACGGTCGAATATTACCGCGGCTGATTTTCATTCTTTATCAACATAAACGATCCTGCGACAGCTTAATCTTGCGCCGGATTCTTTTATCATCAATGCAACTCTTCCTTGTGAGATGAAAGTTTTTAGATGCCAGATTCAGAGTCACATGATTATGAACTGATTGACTGCGGCAGCGGGCGACGGCTTGAGCGATTTGGCAAACTGATTGTCGATCGTCCTGCTCCCGTTGCTGTCTGGCCGAAGGCATTATCAAAATCGGAATGGCAATCGGATTTATATTACGATCACGTTCGCACCGGCGGCGATAGACGCGGGACTACAGATTCGTCAGCATCGTCTTCATGGAAAGGATCTACTTCGGAAAACTGGTCTATCCGGTTTGATTCGATCCGGTTCGGTCTGCAGACCTTAGGCGGAGGCCAACTTGGCGTATTTCCTGAGCAGCAAAATAACTGGCAGTGGCTTGTCGATATCCTGCCGCAACTCGTTAAAGAAAAGCAAAAACAATCTGGCGACGACCAGCCCCTGCGAATACTGAACTTATTCGCCTATACCGGCGGTTCTACTCTGGCTGCCCTGTCTGTTGATGGCGTTGAAGTTTGCCATCTTGATTCGGCGCGGCCTTCTGTCGAGATGGCAAAACAGAATGCGATTTTGTCCAGGCTGCAGGACAAGCCTGTTCGCTGGATGGTTGACGATGCAATGGCGTTTTGTGAACGCGAACTCCGTCGTGAAAAAATGTATGATGGTGTGATTCTTGACCCGCCCGCATTCGGTCGCGGTAAAGGTGGCAAGGTCTGGAAGCTTTCACAAAATCTTCCGAAGTTGATGGCGGTCTTGTCAAAGTTGCTTGTACCCAAACCTGCGCTAGTGTTACTGACCGCGCACGATCCGAAGTTTCCACCTGAGGCGATGAGAAAAAGTGTCGACTCACTTTTAGCAGGACGGTGCGGAACTACCCGCATTGAAACCGGTTCACTTACTCTTCAATCAACCAGCACAACCGGCAACACGCTTCCGTTGGGTGATTTCGCCCGCTGGTCTTTTTTTCCTGCCGCAGCGCGGATTCAGTGATCCTTTTGTCCATCAAACCAAATTCCGATATCTGATTGATGATTAATAACAAAACAAATATCAATCGCCTTTTACATCATGGATTTCTTTCGATTATCAATACGGCAAAAAGCTATGCCCGCTAATTCCGTCATGAACTAGCAGCGACATATTATTTTCGCGCTGCGGCAAAAAAAGAGGGGCGACCGCCGTTTGGCAGTCGCTCCCCCCGGAGCATTTTTCATGCAAATGGCTTTTAAACCATTCGCTAGTTTTGCGCAGTCAGCGCTTAGCGCATCAGCAGCATTTCAGCGTAGGTCGGCAGCGGCCAGATCGAAGCGTCAACGATTTCTTCGAGGGCATCAACTGATTCACGCAGCTTGTTCATTACCGGGATAACTTTCTTCAGGAATGCATCAGCCTTCTTGTCAGCGTGATCAATGCCATCAGCAGCGATGCGTGCCTTTTCAAGAGCAACAACACCTGCGCTTGCGGTATCGATCAGCTTGCAGACGGTCTTGAGCAGTTCCTTCTGGGTCTTGCCAGCGGTGCCAACGGACTTAGCTGCATCTGCAAGGCGTGCCGAGTATTCGATACATGCCGGCAGGATCTGACGCTTTGCCATGTAGAGCATGGTCTTGGCTTCGATGTTCAGCGCAAGGCAGTACTGTTCGTACAGGGTTTCGGTACGGGCAGTCAGTTCTTCCTTGGTCAGAACGCCGTGCTTTTCCATGACCGCATAGTTTTCTTTGCTCAGAATCATTGCGTATGCTTCCGGCGTGGTCTTGAGGTTCGGCAGGCCGCGTTTCTTGGCTTCCTTTTCCCATTCGGCGGAGTAGTTGTTGCCGTTAAAGACAACGCGCTTGTGATCCTTCGCGATCTTCGAGAGAATGTCCTGGCAGGTTGCATTGACGCTCTTCGACTTTTCGAGTTCGTCAGCAATCTGTGAAAGGCATTCTGCAACAATCGTATTCAGAACGAAGTTGGCACCCGACGGCGACATCGATGAACCGACCATGCGGAATTCGAAACGGTTGCCGGTGAAGGCAAACGGTGAGGTGCGGTTACGGTCGGTGTTGTCCTTCGGAAGAACCGGCAGCGAATTGACGCCGAGCTTGATGCAGCCGGCACCCTTGCCGCCCTTGGCCTTACCGGTTGCAAGCTGTTCGAAGATTTCGTTGAGCTGTTCGCCGAGGAAGACCGAAATGATTGCTGGAGGAGCTTCGTTTGCACCGAGACGGTGGTCGTTGCTTGCGCTGGCAACCGACGCACGCAGCATCGGAGCATACGTATCAACTGCACGGACAATCGCACAGAGGAAGGTCAGGAAGACCAGGTTGTCGTGTGGGGTTGCACCCGGATCAAGCAGGTTGATGCCGTCGTTGGTGCCCATGCTCCAGTTGTTGTGCTTGCCGCTGCCGTTGACACCTGCAAACGGTTTTTCGTGCAGCAGGCACATGAAGCCGTGGCGGCCTGCGACATCGCGCAGGGTTTCCATGGTCAGCTGGTTCCAGTCGGTCGCGACGTTGACGGTTGCGAAGATCGGAGCGATTTCATACTGAGCCGGAGCAACTTCGTTGTGCTGCGTCTTGGCTGAAATTCCCAGAGCCCACAGTTCGGTATTCAGTTCGTTCATGAATGAACCGATGCGGTCGTGCAGTGAACCGAAGTACTGGTCTTCAAGTTCCTGGCCCTTCGGTGACGGTGCGCCGAACAGGGTGCGGCCCGAGCAGATCAGGTCCATACGTTCGTCCGCAAACTGGCGGTCGATGAGGAAGTATTCCTGTTCGCTGCCGAGAGTAGCGGTAACGCGTTTGCTGGTGGTGTTGCCCAGAGCGCGCAGAACACGGACGGCCTGCTTGCTGAGTGCTTCCATCGAACGCAGAAGCGGAGTCTTTTTGTCCAGAGCGTGGTCAGTGTAGGAGCAGAAAGCGCACGGGATGAACAGGGTCATGTTTGCGCCGTCGTTCTTGACGAAGACCGGGCTTGTGCAGTCCCAAGCGGTATAACCGCGGGCTTCGAATGTTGCGCGCAGACCGCCGGACGGGAAGCTGGATGCATCCGGTTCGCCTTTGATGAGTTCCTTACCGGAGAATTCCATGATGACACGGCCGTCTTGCGTCGGGCTGATGAAGGAGTCATGCTTTTCAGCGGTCGAACCGGTCATCGGTTGGAACCAGTGGCAATAGTGGGTTGCTCCCTTTTCGATTGCCCAGTCCTTCATTGCCGCAGCAACAACGTCGGCGATGGTGGGGTCGAGTTCTTCACCTTCGTCAATGGTCTTGCGCAGGGTCTTGTAAACGTTCTTGGGAAGCCGTTCCCGCATTACGGCATCATTGAACACGCTCGAGCCAAAGTGCTCTGTAACATCCATTACGCCATCAGCCATTGCACACTCTCCTCAGATAAAAACTGGTATTTACATCCCGGCTTGACCGGGAAACAATCCAAACTTACTACAAACCGCTGAACCTGAAACCGATGCGCACCGTGCGCAAAAGGATTCGAATTTTATAAACGCTTGCGTACCTTGAATCGTTACAAAGTACATCGCCGGAAGAAAAAGGTACGATCCGGTGATCAGCGTTTTATCCCCCTGCATCTATGTCAGAGTTTCTGACAGATACAATGAGGAGATTTTCGCGTTCTTTTTTTTTTCGTCAACCCTTGGAATGAAACTTTCCACAATTTTTCCGCAGGTTTTTCGGGGATTTTCCTGATTGTCGACCTCAGAAAACTCCGAATAAGGTGTGTTTTGAAACCACGGGAATTTCAAAAAACACGGACAGATATTCTCGCAATATCCATACCAAATTATTATATCAGGGTTAATCTCGATAAGTGGTTATTTTTAAATAAGATATATAAAAATATCCGCGTTGCGGATGCGGACACAAACGCGTGTTTTCATACGGATCGGTATAATCAGACCGATTTCATACAAAACGGTGGCGTGGGGTGGTACGCCTCCGCGCTTGTGCCCGCAGCGGAAAAAATTATTTAACCAATTGCATCCTGACCGGTTTCGCCGGTACGGATCCGGTAGCATTCCTCAAGGGGCATGACGAAAATCTTGCCGTCGCCGATTGTGCCGGTACGGGCTGCATCGATGATCGCCTTGACTGTTTTTTCAGCAAACTCGTCGTTAACCGCAATCTCCATCCGAACCTTTTTCAGCAGGTTGACTTCCATATCAACACCGCGGTAGGATTCGTGATAGCCCTTCTGCTGGCCGCATCCAAGTGCGTTTGTCACTGACATCTTGGCGACACCCGCGTCGTCCAATGCCTGTTTGACCGATTCCAGCTTCTGAGGCTGAATGTAAGCGATAATCAGCTTCATGATTCATTCCTTTTTTCAATGAGGTTTTTCCAAACCTGTTGTTTTTTTTGATTGCACATCAGCCGCTTCGATTTACCGCCCTGTTTTGAAATCCTAAGGCAAAGACACGGATTTTGTCACGGTATTTTCAAGGCAGCCTGTACTGTTTTTTCATTAAAACCAATTCATCCAATTTTTCGTTTTCGATTTCACAACCCACGGGCTGATGCCACAGATGGCCGGCGTGTGCAGGGCCCCACACAAATTCCCACGCCCCGACACCGCCGCCATCTGTATGCAACATTACCCGAGTCCGTTTCTCACTGGGTGGTGAAGATCTGGAAGCCTGCGTAGCTTTCCATCCCGTGTTCGCCGATGTCCAGCCCGCGCAGTTCTTCCGCTTCTTCCACACGCAGCCCCATGATTGCATCCAGAACCTTGAAGATCACAAATGCACTGACAAAGCAGGTCAACGCAACCGCACCGACACCGATCAGCTGGGTGATGAGCTGTCCTGCGCCGCCGCCGTAAAACAAACCAAGATCTTGATCACCGGTTCCAAGTGTCTTCTGTGCGCTGAAGAGACCGACGGCAATGGTTCCCCATACGCCGCAGACGAGGTGGACACTGGTCGCACCAACCGGGTCATCGATCTTGAGCTTGCTGTCGATGAAGAGAACCGCCAGTACAACAATCACACCCGCAATCGCACCGATGATAATTGCTGCAAACGGCGTAACAACATCCGCTGGAGCGGTGATCCCGACCAGACCTGCAAGGCAGCCGTTCAAGACCATCGACAGGTCAGGCTTCTGCTGAACGATCCAGCTCGTTGCCATCGACGTTGCAATCCCTGCCGCCGCAGCGAGTGAGGTTGTGACAAAGACAAGCGACACGAGCGTCGGGTCTGCACTCAGAACCGAACCGCCGTTAAATCCGAACCAGCCGAACCACAGCAGGAAAACGCCAATCGCTGCAAGCGGCATGCTGTGACCCGGAATCGGTTTGCTCTTTCCTTTGAAGTACTTGCCCAGACGCGGACCGAGAACGATCACACCCGCAAGCGCTGCCCAGCCACCGACTGAGTGAACAAAGGTCGAACCGGCAAAGTCGTGGAATCCGACTTCACGCGCAGCAAGCCATCCGCCACCCCAACCCCAGCTGCCGACAATCGGATAGATGATTGCAACATAGATGACCGAGAAAAGCAGGAAGGTGGAGAGCTTGACGCGCTCAGCCACTGCACCCGAGACGATGGTCGCAGCAGTCGCTGCAAACATTCCCTGGAAGATGAAATCAGTCCAGTATGTGTAGTTACCGCCGCAGTAACCGAGGGCATTGCCCGGAGCGCCCTGCGCCAGATCCAGACCCCAACCGGCAAATGCAAGAAAATGCCCGCCATCGCCACCCGGATACATCAGGCCAAAGCCGCAGATCGCGTAGGTCAAAAGACCGATGGAAACGATGGAAACGTTTTTGAACAGGATGTTGACGGTGTTTTTCGCACGTGTTAGACCTGATTCAAGTGTTGCAAACCCGAGGTGCATGATAAAGACCAGCGCGGCCGATACCAGCATCCATGTGTTGTTGACCCGCAGCATTTCTTCAGACGCTGTATCGTCTGCTGCCCAGACTGATGTTGAGACTGCCATGAGTGCGGCAAGTGTCAGCATCCATTTTCCGTATTTCACTCTCTCTCTCCTTCACTTCCTGACAAAAATATCCAAACCGGCGATATGCCCCTTACCAGAGGCAAGTCATCTTGCATCTGTGCTATATCGTCGGCTTACACACGGTTGAGGAAGCTACTAACAAAGATAGTGCCATACTGTTAATTTTTTAAATTATTTATAAGAAATGAATTTACATAGAGTTACAAAAAAGATATGGAAGGATCAATATTCTCTAAATTACGTTTTTGTCACATGGCTACAACTTGCTACAAATTGGAATGAAACTCCCAACGCGGTTTCAAGAATGTCATTGCCTGAATTTTACCTACAAAAACAGTCGTTTCATCGACGTGATTTTCTTGATCCGACCTACTTTACCCAACTCGAAATTATTATAAAAACGTACACTGCTATCACCAAGTGAGATCATCTCGAATATATACAGCCATCGGGAATCACACAGAAAACCTGTCTGATTATACCGTACGGGCAAAAGAGATTGGGCTGCCTGTAAATTGGCTTTCGGTTTCTTGCTTTGCGATTTGTTTTGGTGAACGATGCAATTCATCGGCAATTTCATATTCCGCCGCACTCAGCGAAATGGCCGCTTTTTGCAAATGTAAAAATGCTTCTTCGCATTGTGGGTGCAACTCTGTATATCCAATCAGTTTTTCCTGCAGGGATTCAATCGTCGCAGCGCATTCTAAAAAATCCCGACGCCTTTGCAGATGAAGTTTATTGGCCATATCATCTCCATTTTGTTCCTTTTGAAATTTCTCTGCCCACATAGACTATCTAGAGTATAGTAGTCTTCGACTATTTTTCATGAAAATTTCATATGGAAATGAAATGATTTTTAGTTTTTACAGGAAATTATGGATATGTATCGTATTTATCTGGCGTCGGAGCCGAAGTAAGGAGTGCCGAGGAAATCGAGAAGGCCTTTGGCCGCGCGGATAGCAGCCGGTTCGTCGCCGAGTTTGCGCTCCAGAACATCAAACTCCCGCAATTGTGAGCCACGATATTGCGCATCATACAACAGCCGGCTGACTTCGTCCGCGATGCCGGTACCGGTTACGTCCTGCTGAAACAGCTCTGTCACAATTCCGTTTTGCATCACAATGTTCGGCAATGAAAAATGCTTCAGCTTCACCACCCGCCGCGCAATCATCGCACTGAGCGCACTGCCTTTATACGCCACCACCATCGGTTTTTTAAGCAGTGCCGCCTCCAGCGTCGTCGTCCCGCTCTTTGCCATCACCGCGTCACTGGCTGCCAGCAGCTCAAAATTTCTGTTCTCCACAACCGGCAGCGGTGCAGGGATCGGCACCAGCGCTTCCAAGTCTTTTCGACTATAACCGGGCGCAGCGGCCACCGCAAACGCGAGTCCTTCGTGACGGCTCTCCAGTTGCATACCCGCTTCCAGCATCGGCGGCAGAATTGCGCGGATCTCTTTTCGACGGCTGCCGGGAAAGATCGCAATCAACTTGTCTTGCGGGTCAATTTCAAGCTCCGCCCGCAGCGCCTGCCCGTTGGCGTTTTTCACTGCATCGCACACAGGATTACCCACATACGCAGCGCGGACTTCGCGATCGGCAAACCACTGCTCTTCAAACGGAAAGATCGAGAGGATCAGGTCTATTGTCTCGCGGATTTTTTTGACCCGCCCTTCATTCCATGCCCACACTTTCGGCGCAATGTACTGCACAACGGGAATCTCTGGACATCTCTTTTTCACTTCCGCTGCAAGACGCAGGTGAAAGCCGGGATAATCGACAAGGACAACCGCATCCGGTTTCGTTTCGACAATATGCCGCACCGCCTGCTTGAAGGCTTTACGGATACTGGGCAGATGCGTGATGACTTCGACAAAACCCATCACGCGGATTTTTTCAGACGGCACAATGATCCGCGCACCGGCAGCTTCAAGAAGACCCCCGCCCATGCTGTCGATTTCGATATCCGGCCGGAGCTCTTTAAGCGCAGTCACGAAACGCGCGGCGTGCTGCTCGCCTGAAATCTCACCTGTCGATAGATAGATTTTCATATTTTATCTGCCGTTTTTTATCTGTCACTGCACGAAACCGAACCGTGTTTCCTCTTCATGAAACCATGCTTCTCGCGCAGTCTTTTTTCTGAATGCTGTTTGCCAGCTTGGTCAGAGCTTTCCAATCTGTCGTGTGATCGCGATTGGATGACAACAGCCTGAGAATTTCCGCTTTTCCTTTTTCCTGCACAAGCCATTTGACCGCACAATACGCCTGTACATATGCAGCATCTGTGGCGTCCGGATTATCGCGGCAAGTCAGATCGTTCCACAAATCTTCCAGATCGCGCTTCTCTGAAATTGCACTCATGTTGTCTGTAAGCTTCTTATCAAAAGACGGCTGCACCTCGCATTGCAGGTATTGGCACAACCCCTCTTCCAACCACATCGGCACATCCATATTTTCTTTGCGCGTTGTCGAGTCCACCGATGCATTCGATATGTCCTGAATGACATGGTGCGAAATTTCATGCGCGAGTAATGATGTCATACGAATTTTATCTTTATTGATCTGGCAGGAAAGCGGGGACACAAACGTAATGACACTCATTCCATCCCGTTTTCCGGGAGCAAAAAAATAACTGCCTGCACACGGAATGCAGACCATATATTGAAGGTCATTTTCTTCAGGCGCCATCCACAACGCAATCGGAAGATCATCCTGCATCCCAAACCAGGATTTCACAACATTGTACGCCTCGGAAAGCGACGCGCGGATAAACGGAAGAACTGTTTCGTCTTGCGGCGCATAATGAATTTGAAGATGCTTTGATAGAGAATCGCATTCGGTGATATTGGGTGATTTTTCGAGGCGGTCGGGTATGAGATTGCCAGACCGAAGAGCGAATCTCCGGTTCATGATCACCTCATCCAATATCATGTAATCCGCATCCATTAATGTAACTCATCCTACACCAAAAATCAGATATGCAAATTAACCATTGCACAAATTAACCGAGGTGCATGCCGGGTTCAAGGCGGGCGCCGAGAAGATAGTCGACGTCCTCCATCTCCTTCTTGCCCTCAACCTTCACCCGCCGCAGCCGCAGCGCGCCGTTTCCTGTCGCCACAACCAGCCCCGCTTTTTTATCCGCCGCCAGAATCGTACCCGGTGTCTGCTCAACACCTGCACCAACTTCCTCACCATTCTCACCGTTTACGAATTCAACCTTGAGAACCGCCATCCTCAGCTTCTTCTTGCCCTGCTGCACATACGTATACGCCAGTGGCCACGGCTGGTAGGCGCGGCTCATCCGGTCGATCTGCTCGCCCGGAGCATGCCAGTGGATCAACCCGTCGTCCTTGTTCATCTTCGGGGCTTTCGTTGCCTCCGCATCCAGCTGCGGGACAAAGTGCGCCCATCCGGCTTCAAGCTCACCCACCACCTTACACACCAGCTCCGCACCAATCGGCGCCATTTTTTCCAGCAGCGTCGCGGTCGTGTCATCGCCGGTAATCGGGATGATTTCACGATCTAAAATATCGCCTTCGTCAAACCGCTCGTTCAACCGGAAGATAGTCACACCCGTTTCTGCCTCCCCGTCCAGAATCGCAAATGGAACCGGAGCGGCTCCACGGTATTTCGGAAGAAGCGACGCGTGCAGATTAATAAACCCGTGCTGCGGCACCGCCAGCATCTGACCCGGAATCAGATGGCCATAAGCAACCACTACCGCCAGATCAACATTATATGACTTTAATATTTCAGTCGCTTCGCCGTCCTTGAGTGTCAACGGCTGATGCACATCCACGCCCATCATTTCGGCGCGTTCCTTGATGCGGGTCTTGCGCAGATGTCCGCCGCGTCCTGCGGGCTTGTCGGGCTGGGTAAAGACGACAGCAATTTCATTCTCGTGCTCAGCCAGTTTGCACAAGGTTTCCTCACCGATATTGGCGCTGCCGAAAAATGCGATTCTCATGGACTCTCCGGCGGATTTCCGTTGAGGACAGCCGATTATCCCCTGACAAAATCCGCATATTTATTTCAATTATCGAAAAGAATAAACTTCAGCCAAATGATCAGCCTGTAAAATCCACAGTATACCAAACAGCTGCCTTTTTTACGAACCTTGAAAAAGACAAATCTACACCGTACAATAGGCTGCTTGATATTTTGATGATTTTTCACGGATTTTCAACCGGCTTCCTTCTTCCTTACAGGAAAGCCTGACAGATTTCCGGATTGGTTCTCTTCGTTGTCGATATGCTTTATCATCATAAAAGGAACGATCATGACGTGCTGCGCTACCCGAAACCGTTTTTGCACAAAAACCATTCTGGCCTGCACCGGCCTGTTTCTGTTGTTTACCGGTCTGTGCCTATTACCGGTCGGATGTGAAATCACTCCTGGTCAAACCTCTGCCGGCGGTAAAGGCGATATTACAAAACAAGCAGTGTACAACTACCTTGCAAGCCGGGACCTGGCGCGTGAGGATATTGTTAATGAAGTACACCAGAAGCTGACCGAAGGTAAACGCTACCGCAATCGGATTCTCGACCAGCGTAATCACTGGACACTGGTCACTGTCTGGCTCAGCCGTAAGCACGAAGACACCCTGACCATCGTCACAAAGCGCGATGAGCCGTGTCCCGTCTGCAACGGAACCGGAAATCGTGACTGGTCGAAATATGGTACAAACGTAAAGGATTCTGTTAGCAAACTTCCCTTCAATACCCGCTGCCTGAACTGCGGTGGAGACGGGATTCTGGAAAACCATCTGGAGAAACGCCAGTTTGTTTTAAGCCCCGATGATTTTGACGATGCAAAGGCCGCCAAAACCCGGATGATCGCCAGTGCACTAGAAAATGCACCGGCTGGCACACAAGAGCAGATCGACCGGCTTGGGTCGGATGATCCGAAAGAACGTATGACCGCATGTGAATGGCTGGATCAGAACTTTGTCAAACCCGGCATGTATTTCCGCACGCTCTCGCCGATGCTCGCCAAAGCCCGTTGGCAGGAAGAAAACGCTAAAAAACATAAAATCGTCTACCAGTTCTGGGCAGGACGCGGTGATCCGTCTATGGACAAAAAAGCCTATTACCGGATCTATATTGATATGGAAAATGGCAAAGTTGAGTCGGCAGGTTTTTATCCGGCAAATTAGCCCAAATTCAGGCTTGACCACTCCTTACACTTTCCGTATCCTTGAATCCAGTCGGGAGGCTTGCCATGCCATCAATCAGCGTTGTGTTCAATAACGAAGAGATCCTTGGCCAGTCGATGGTCAACGACGTTTATACAATCGGTCGCCAGCAGAGTTGCGATATCCATATCGACAACCTCGGTATCAGCCGTGTTCATGCGCGGATCATGCGGCAAGGCGACGGATATATTGTTGAAGATCTGAAATCCTCTAACGGCACGTTTGTCAACGCGGAACGTATTCAGGCACCTCGTAAACTTACAAACGGTGACCAAATCACAATCGGTAAATATACGATTATTTACTCGGCTGAAGACTCTGGCGAAAATCCTGCTGCTGCCTCCGCACCCACAGTCGCTACACATCCGGCTGCGGACGTAATGCCCGGGTTTGACGATGTCTTCAGCACCATGGCGATGGACACCGAACAGATTCGAAAAAAGATGATGGAGATGAAGCAGGCAAAATCGTCGGATACCGGTCCGGTTTTACCGCCGCCGCCTGCACCAAAATCATCTGCGGAAAAAGTAAAATCAGCTGTTGAAATCGCTGAAGATCGGGCAAAAAAAGCAGAAGCAGCCATGCGTGCACAAACCCGGACACACATCCTGATCGGCGCAGGTGTCTTTGTTGCCCTAATCATTGCGGCTGTGATTGCGTTTTTCCTGTTGAAATAGAAATTACCTGCCGATTTTTTTCAAAACACCTGCGAATTTCAATTCCGTTCAGTTCATTTCTTTTCAACTCCGGCTATATAGAAAGCATTTTCAATGCCCACTCCAGCTGACCTTTGGCCGTCCGATCTGTTTGACCGCATTCCGGCTGTTCATGAAACAGATGAATTTTCAGAACCCGGCGTCAAAGCGATTTTTTACGATACGCTCGATTGGAAGGGAAAACCGACACGTTCGTTTGCATGGATCGGCATGCCCAAACTCAAGCCCGGACAGACCTGTCCCGGTATTGTTCTCGTTCACGGCGGCGGCGGAACGGCTTTCGGTTATTGGGTGCGGCTCTGGAACTCTCGCGGATATGCGGCAATCGCGATGGACACCTGCGGTTCGCTTCCCTTCGGCCGTGATGAGGATAACCAGCGAACCCAACATGAATATGCAGGCCCGCGCGGATGGGACACCTTTGACAAATCGTTGGACGACCCGAAAGACCAGTGGACTTATCACGCCGTTGCCGACGTCGTTCTGGCGCATAATCTGTTGCGTTCCCAGCCACAGGTTGAAAAAGATCGTATCGGCATTACCGGCATCAGCTGGGGAGGATATCTAACCTGCCTGAATATGGGAATCGACCCGCGTTACAAGTTTGCCATGCCGGTGTACGGTTGCGGATTTTTACACACAACCAGCTGCTGGAAAATGGATATCCTGTCAAAACTCGACCAGAAAACAATCGACCGCTGGATCGAACTGTGGGAGCCGTCGAAATACCTGCCGCATACGAAATGCCCTGTCTGCTGGGTTACCGGCACGAATGACTTTGCTTTTCATCTGAGCGCATTACAGAAGTCATATCAAGCCGTACCTTCTGAAACTACACTTTGCATTCGCGTTGAAATGATCCACGGGCACGACGGACACGGAGAAAATCCGAAAGAGCTTCACGCCTTTGCTGACAGCATTGTCAACGATACCCAGCCACTGGCAAAAATCACCGGCACAGGTATTCAGGAACATAAACTGTGGGCAACATTTGACTCCGCCCGCCCGATCATGAAAGCCGAGTTTTGTTTTACCCGCGCAACCGGTTATGAACCGGATCAGAAATACAATAAGCTGGAAGCCGTTATTGATGCACAAAACAACAGGATTGAATTGAAGATTCCGACAGCTACAACGCGGTGTTTCTTTAACCTCTTCGATGATCGCGATTGTGTTGTCAGCACCGAACATGTCGATATTACCGGATGAGAGTTAACAGAATTGACTGAGCAGAAAACGTCAATTTACTGATTGATCGCTCCATTCCAGAGAAAAAATCTTTTCGTCGCCGGGATATGCAGAGACACGAATATGGGTTGTATGAGCTAGTTTTTGCAGTAATTCATGCAGTCGCGTCACCGCTCCGCGGATATCTCTCAGAGCAACGCCGACCAGTTCTTTTTGCTGTGTACAACCAGCGCAAACACTTTCTAATAAACACAAATTGCCGAACATCACCGTTAACGGCTGATTGAATGCGTGCTGTAATCCCCCGCGGACATAATTAACCATTTGGTCTTCAATCTGATGCTTGATTTCTTGCCTGCGCCGAAGTAGTCCCTGTACACGGGCTGCTAACTCATTTGGTGCAAAAGGTTTATTTAAATACATATCTGCGCCGGACTCCATGGCGGTAACGATATGATCTTCTGCATCACTTGCTGTAAGCATAATCAGACACATGGACTTGTGCTTTTCTGATTTTCTGACCCGGCGGCAGAATTCTATTCCACTGATCCCCGGTAACAACAGATCCACCAGTGCCAGATCAAATTCTTGCTTTTTTAGTAGGTGCAATCCCTCTTCAGATGATCCGACCGCAAAGACTTTGTAGCCACGCGATTCAAAATTATATTGCAGCAGTTCCCGAATATCCTTTTCGTCATCAATAATCAAGATTCGGTCAGCCATGATGGTGCTTCCTTTTGCTTATAAATCAACACTTTTTTATCGAATGGAGGCGCTGCCCACGCTATCCATTATTTGTATAATCTACCAACTCGAAATTAGCCTATCATTAGCTGCCTGCTAAAAATAAATAAGTGAAATTATCACTCAAAAAAACACGTCAGGCCTTTTTTCCAGTTTTGAAATCTATAAACTTGTATAGGATGGTATGGGGGGATGTTGTACAAAAATGACTCCGCAGTTTGGGCAGCGGATCAGAATGACAATCTCCCAGTCAAGAGCCGGATGAAACGATCCGGAAATTCCGCATGTCGGAATCGTATATACATAATAACCGTTTCTTTGATAAAGCACTACGGAGTACCACATGGCCGAACAGGATTTTTCAAAGCAACCCTCTTCGCAATCAGGCGCAAACGGTTCTGCTGATGAATTGTTTGTCGAAGCAGAGCGCTTGTATGATCTGGGAAAACTGGAAGAAGCAATCGAAGTCTACCGGCAGGGATTACAGAAAGATCCCGACAATATCGTCGCAGTAAACAATCTGGCGATGGTCTATATTGAAACAGAAAACTTCGCTGACGCTTATGAAGAATTACAATCGGCAATCAAACGCGGCGCTCGTCACGGCGAACTTTACAGCAACCTCGGCTATGTTCTGCGCCGGATGGGACGCGATGTGGAAGCTGCCGACGCCTATGTTGATTATCTGAAAACCTGCGATGATTCAGATGAAGCTGAAAAAATTCAAAGCTGGATCGACAAAGTCAGGCTTGAAAATCCGGAACCCGCCGCACCAGCAGCATCGACATCAGACGGGTTATCTGTAGAGGCTTTATTGGAACTGGCGGATCAGGCATATGAACGCGAAGCCTATGAAGAAGCCAAAACCCGCTATGATCAGGTCCTGAATGTCGACCTGCAGAATGCTGAAGCGCTGTCAGGACGGGGACAGTCACTGGCAAAGCTGGGACTCATGGAAGAATCGCTGGCGAGTTTGCGCGAAGCCGTTTCGATCCAGCCCGACGATGCACCGACATGGTATGTTCTTGGTTTTGTCCTACGGTCACTTAACCGGAATATCGAAGCCGCTGATGCGTTTGAACAATTTGTCAGCCGCATGCCGGATGTGGAAAACGCCGAGAAAATCCGCGAATGGATCAGTCAGATTCGTGCCGAACAATCCAAACAACCTGCAGCTGTGGCTGCTCATCCTGATCTGGATCAACCGACGATTGTTGTTTCCCCCGCAGAGCCTGATTCGGTTTCTCTTAATTTTGATGACGAAGAAATTCTGCTTGAAAAAACCTCCATGGCACTGTCGACTCCAAAAAGTCAGCAAGCGCCTGTCCAACAGCAACCACAAATACCACAGGCAGAACAACCGGTTCAACCTGAATCTGAAGCCGCTCCGGAATGGACACAGACTGCACATGAACCTCAGCAGGTATCTCCGGCAGAAGCTGAAGATGAAGAGTTTTCATTTGATTTTTCCGATATTGTCCCGAACAATCAAATCAGCATGCCTGCAGATAATTCGGTAACACCCGATCCGACGCTTGAAAAAACCATGCCGGATGTCCCTCTCTTTCAAGGCTCGCCGGAAGAGGCTTCCGCCGGAATGATTTCGGCGCTCGATGCTGCCTTCGGCCCTGATGATCAAGAGCCGGATTCTCTTTCATTCGACCCGCCTGCCGCTTCAGAAGATTCGACTGTCGCTCCCGAAACATTGACTGTCAGTCAGCGTCTTGAACAGGCGTATTCGGTTATGGCTACAGGCGACTCAAGCGGAGCATATGAGATTGCCCGCGGAATCTGTTCGGAAAGTCCGAATCATTTTGAAGCGTTGCTTTTAGCGGCACGCTGTCTGGGACAATTAAGACGTTTTCAGGAAGCAGCCGGATACCTGAAGACACTACTGGAAAGTGAAGAAAATGACGAGGCATTGTATTTATACGCTCGTTGTGAAGAAGAACTGGGTGATCCGGAATCGGCGATGGAATTGTTCCGGCGTTGTGCTGAATGCACAGCTGACACAGATCTGAAAGAAAGTGCGCTGGCGCATGTTCATGACCTCAGTCCGGTTGCCGTAAATGTATTGTGCCCGGCCTGCGGAAAGCGTGTCGCGGAAGAAAAACTGGCTCAGAATGATAACGGCGAGACGATGTGTGAAGACTGTCTGCGCCAGTATGAAAACCGTCAGAAAATGGTGGCAAATCAGCCTCGTTTTCAGCAGAAAAAGAAAAAACGTGGATATCGTTGCTGTTGTTTGGGACTAGTCGCGATTTTCGTTCTGGTTCCGGCAATGATTGCAGGAGCGTTTTACCTGTTTCCCGCGCTTATCTTCCAGCCAATTGTTGACGCATTGATGTCTGATCCGCAAATCCGTGAACAAATCTCCGACAAGATCAAAGACTCTTCTGAAGAAGAGATCGAACAATTTGAAAAACAGTTAAACGACATAGGTATCAAAATCGACCTGCTCGGGCTTTATGATGGCACATGGGGACAAACATCCGATCAGAAGAAAAACGCCAAGAATACCAAAATCGAATACAAAGTTCTTGCTGAACAAGTCGTGTTCTTTATCCCCGGTGTACCGAACAGTACTTCGTTTACGATTGATCCGGTTCCTCCGGAAAACTCAAAGCTGAAAATCAACGTTGACTATTCACGTCAGCCGAATTCGCCAATTACTTTTGATGAAGAGTCCCGTACACTGAGCTGGCAACCAGGCGTTGAAGATATCACCGCCGGTGAAGTTTTGATTACTTGTCAGGCAACAATCGGCCGTATGGAAGCTACGGCTGCGACAATCGCTTTCCGGATCATGACACTGCCGGATATCAAGCCGCTGCTCGTGCAGATTCCGCCGGTTCCATTTGATCCGGGTGATGCGACGCTGATCGCAACCGGTATACTGGACCGTCCAAATGAAAACCAGATCATTGTCGCAAACGGCCGGAACCTGTTCGGACAACTCCTCTGTTACGGAAACACCACAAACGGCTGGAAAGAACTTGCCTCGCTGAATCTGGACAGGCGTCCGATCGGTCTTAGTGTCTTTGACGACAAAACTGTGATTCTGGTCGATACGCGTGCCATTTATCAGTATCAGTGGAATCCGACGCAAAGCCGGTTTGTCCAGAAAAGCGAACCGCTGGAATTTCCTGCAAATGCCGCCTTGTGTGCATTCGGCAATCCAGACGGAGAAGGCGGTCCCGGACTTGCCGTGTTGATCCCATCATTAAAACAGATCCTCGTTTACGAAAGCGTCGGCAATGACGACCTTGTACAATATCACCGCCTTCCGATTCCTGAACTCACAACGGTGTGGAAACAGATGCAGATCGCAGATCTTGTTCTTGACGACAATCAGGCAGAAGAGATCATGCTCTGGTCAGGCGGCCAGAAGATGCCAAATCTTTATGTTCGGAATCTACTAAATGGCGCAAAATGGAAAAAACATAGCCCTGGTACCGGTGCATTACTCTGCGCAGGATGGCGCCCTGTTTCGAAAACCGAAGGCGAACTGGCTGCGGTAATGGGTGCAGGCAATCCCATGATGCAGTTTATCCCTGCCGCCAAACCCGGACAGCGTGTGAACCAGACGCCGATCGCCATCGAAAATGGTGAAATGCCTGTCGGTTTTGCTTTCGCCGATCTCGATGGCAATGGTCTGAAAGATCTGGCAGTTCTGTTACCTGACCGGATCATGTTGCGGTTCTGGACAAACCCAACCACTTCTGCGCAGGCTCCGACAATCAGCCTGCATTTGGGTGCTGCTCCGTTTTTAGGAAAAACTGCTGTCATGAAACTGGCAGATGGTCGCGAATCCATCGTCATGGTCCATCGGGACGGATCAATCTCCACATTACAAATGCCACAACTACCGCAAACTGCGGAGGAAACAAAATGAATCAGAAGCACTTTGCCTTTTCTTTATGCTTATTGTGCTTATCAAAATCCGTCGGTCAATTCCGCCGGACGATGATCACACTGCTTGCCTGTCTTTGTACCTGCGCGTGTTTGGGTAATCCTTTCCTGTATGCAACTGATGCCGCACAAGCTGGTCAAAAACCGGAACGGGTCGAACTCGATACCGGCTCCGGTAAGCAAGTCTATCATTTATTGAACGGCAAACGTTATCTGTTACTGAAAGATGATCTTGTCAATGCGCCGCGTCAGCTTCCGGTCGGAATCGAGCTCAAGATCAAATACGCCTCCAGGAATTCACTTACAGTTTATGGCCGGCAATATGATAACGTGCGCTGGGTTATTGACCCGCAAGCAAAGTTGTCAGTGCGCGGCGGCGATAATATATGGATTGGTGGAATGATTGAAGGCTCTGCTTCAGAACCCGTGTTCAGCATACAGGCTTGGTCACTGATGCCTTCCGATCTGCAGATATGGTCGGATCATTTGAAGGCGTTACGTGAAGATGCCTTGCCGGAAGCCGCATTTGATATCGCCATCCGCCTGCAGATCAGTCTCGAACAGGCTCTTGAAGCAACGGCGGATGAAGTTGAAGGCTATCGACAAATGATCCGGCAGGCATGTCTTGACGGCATCCGGCGTGATATGAAACAATGGAAAACCGAATCTGTTGACGCACGCATAGAGAGATATACAAAAGCATTGCAGCGGTGGAAATCTGTCGCACAAGTCGCCCCATCAGATCTGGTAGAATGGCTGAGTGGACAGTATGAATCCTTGTTGAAAAAAAGAAGCGAATGGTCGGCTGAGCAGTTTAAAACAGAAGCCGCTCTCGCTATCGGTTCTTTTGTCGAAAAATTCCAGCCGGATATTGATAAACGGACTGAAGAGTTAAAATCGTGGTATACAGAAGTAGGCACGACTCTGAATAATCATCAAGCGGTACAGGATGTCATGCAGCAACTCGGTTATGAGTATGCAAATGGTTCTTGGATAAAAGCCGGCTCTCTCTCCTCTGAGCAAACATCCGGTCAACAGAATAGCGCAACCGAAAACCAGACAACAACAGCCATAAATTCCCAGTCTTCACAAATGCGTCTGCAGACAGCACAGAAACAGATGCAGCGTCAACAACGATTATTGGAAGGAAAAGATTCACTCAAAACCGAACTGGTGTTTGATGAAATCCTTCGCGAACAGGATAACGAAGAACTGGAACTGCAAATCTGTAATCAAGAGAATCCTGAAGACGCATGCCGATATGCGCTACAGGCAGCACAAACGGTTTTATCCGAAAATGAGTTATTGCGGTTTTATACCGCCGCCCTACAGTCCCCGCACGAAGGCGTCCGGCGTGATGCGATTGAGCGGTTGGCACTGATGAACAGCCATCCGGCTGTTGATACGCTTGCCGGATTTCTGACGCGGACAAACGACCCTTTGCTTCGGCGTGAAACGATGGTTGCATTGCGGGGATTACCAAAAGCGGATTCTGTACAGGCACTCATCTGGCTCGCCGGTTCTGTAGGGCTTCCCGCTCCAGTAAAGGCCATGGCACTGACAACGCTCAAGCAGGCAACAGGACAGGATTTTGGCGATGATATGAATGCCTGGCAATCGTGGTTGAAAAACTCAAACCTGAAGGAGGTTTCAAAATCACAATGACACCATCCGGCCGGATCACGACTCTGCTGAAAACATTTCTCTTCCTGTCAATGATTTTTGGCGGACAGTTGTTATTTGCTCAGGAAACCATTTTAGAACAACCCGCCACTCAAGAAAATCAGCCTGCATCGACAACGCAACAGCCTACTGTTGTCGACGCTAAAACCAGCGCTACCGGAACTCCTGGCACAAACAATCATTCATCCAAACCACAAGTTTATCCAACCAGCTGTGTTTTTATCTCGCCGGAAAATCAGGCACCGACCATCGATCTGACACCGGACGAGAAAGCGTGGCTTGTAAAGCATCCGGTAATCCGCCACGAACCGCATGAGCAGACTGAGCCGATTGAATATTTTGATGCAAACGGCCATTATGCAGGTATCACCGCCGATATTTTGCATCTCATTTCAAATCGCCTTGGAGTTCAGTTTGAAATTATTACCCAGAGCAGAATTAACCCAGCAAATGAATATGACGCTGTCATGCAAGGGCTGGCCGATCTTCATGTTGTCGAACTTGTTGAAGATGAAAAATCCCACCATGCCCTTATAAGTAAACCTTTTTTTGATAATATCGATTTTCTTCTGACCCGTAGGGAAATTCTGCAAAAAGTCTCCAATACAAATGCGCGGAATATTACTATCGGTGTCGAATTTACCGAAGGTGAAGAAATTTTTATTCGCCATACATATCCATGGGCAAAAATCGTCCGCACCACTTCTCCGGGCGAAGGCGTTGCCCGTCTTGCTATCGGTGAGCTTGATGCTGCATTTGTCGACCTGGCAGCAGGCATTCATTATATTCATCAGCATGGAATCAAAAATCTGGTTATCGTCCCAGAGGTTAAAATCGACGCGCCTTTCGGCTTTGCCATCCGTTCTGACTGGTCTGAATTTTTACCGATTCTGAATAAAGCGATCTTATCGATCACAGAAGAAGAGCGCTTGGCACTTCAGAAAAAGTGGGTATCGTTTGAACAGCCAAACCAGCGGCCAATTACCGAACATGAAATCATCTTCGCCGGTTGTCTTGGAGTTTTTCTAGCAACAATCGCGATCATTATCTGGATCCGGATTTTACGCAGACAAGTCACCGAGCGCACGCATGAACTGAACGCTCAACTTCATGAAAAAGAAACCCTTGCGAAAAACCTGAAAGAAGCCAGTCGTCAACAGGAACTTATTCTCGAAAACAGCATGGTCGGGATTATGTTTGTCAGAGAAAGCAAGGTTGTCTGGGCCAATCCGCAGATTGCGAAAATTATCGGCGTTTCTCTGGCAGAGTTGTATCAGGCTCCGGTCGTAAAGTTCTTTCCCAACACGTCGGACTTTGCTGAAAAAATGGAGAAATATACCAGAGATCTGGAAGAAGGCCATCCTTGCGAAATGGAGGTCGAACTTCGGCGTAAAGGAAATGAACGTTTCTGGTGCCATATTATCGGGACAGCTATTGATCCGAAAACCCCGTTTGCCGGAGCCATCTGGCTTCTTAACGATATTACTGAACGAAAATATGCCGAACAGCAAATTATGCAAGCTCGCGATGCAGCAGAAAACGCAAATCGCGCAAAGAGTGATTTTCTCGCAAGTATGAGTCACGAAATCCGGACGCCGATGAACGGGATTATCGGAATGTCTGAGCTTTTGGCCGGAACAGACCTTTCGGAAAATCAGCGTCAGCAAGTTGAAATGATTTCGCG
>QKHZ01000073.1 GCA_003249795.1 bacterium
GTGGCCATCTTTATAATACTGGAATAAAAACGGTGCGGGAATGATGTCCTCAATACTTGCAAGCGTTACCTTGGATGAGCTGGGAGGACGCATTATATAATCAAGGGCATAAGACGTTTGGTTTGGCATATATGAACTGTCAAGCGCACCATAATAGTGAGTCGGAAAAGTATTCGAGGCGTTTGATTCCTGATAAACAAGCATTTTGATCGTCCGGGCCATTCCTGACTCGGCAGCGAGTTTTGCAAGCTCTGCCGGAGTGACATCCGTAGACGCCTTCTGCGCTGCAGTAATCGCCGTGATAAAGCCCGCGGCCATCACCGCCATCACCACAAGGATACCGATGCAGACCAGCAGCACCGAGCCTTTTTCCCGAGAATCCCGCCTTCTTCTCATCAGATATCTCCTACCCTCATTTAAGGTTGTCTTAATGTCGAATAAAACTCACTCGCCGGGCAACTGGATGACATGCTGAAAATGCGCAGCTACTTTTCCCAGCTCTTGGGCATATTCAATCACCCCGTCCTCATCCAGCGAAGTCGACATTTTTGAGATTTCATCCTCCGACATATTGGAGAGGACAAACGAAACATACGCCATCTTCGGAACTGTCACCCCGCCCGAATCCCCATTGCACGTGATAAAAGAAACTGCACTACCAGCAGGAATCTCAGATGTCATGCCAACGTCGGAATACAACTTTAGCTTAAAACTGATAACAGAAGGAAGAACTGTAGACCAAAGAGCTTTTGTCGCTGAAGTCGCTGAAGAATCTGAAGGATCTAGAACACTTGCAACCGATGCGCCAGCATCTGTCAAGGGATAAGTAGTATCATCATTATTCTCAAATCGGTAGAGAGGCCCCTCGACGGAAGACCAGTCCCACCGGACCCAATAGACATCATCATACGTCGGCGTCAAATCCGAATCCGTAGTAACATATCCGCTTGTTTCGGAATACAATGATGAGCATTTTGAAAATGTAATCGAATTTGCATTCGTTACAGAATTAAATCCACCTGTAAGTGTCATTGCGGAGAGGTCATCTTCAAGGACCGTGAGAAGTGCCTGTGCCTGCACGGAGAAATCGACCGCAGCCATCGCGCGGCGCGTTGCGCGGGCGCTGTTGTTGAAGGCAAAGCCGACAATCATCACAACCAGCATCCCGAGCGCCGTTGCAATCATGAGTTCGATCAGACTGAATCCGGAACGTTTCACCATGGGAATCATCCTTTGTGAATCTTAACTTGAACTAATCGTGAGATACGTCGTCATCTGGATGTAGGTTTCCTCAGCATCCAAACTTTGTACAGTAACCGTTCTGGTTTTATCCGCACCAACGGTAGTTTCACTACGGGTAACCTTGCAGCCATTCGGTGTTGATCCAAAGGAACTGTCGGTAGCCGTAACATCATACACGGCCGCGGCACGCACCATCATGGCAGCCATATTGCCCGAACGGATCTCTCCGCTCCAGCGCAAGCCCGTCGTAATCACCGCAAGGATACTGGTCAGGCCGATGGCCAGAACCGCCAGCGCCACCGCCACTTCGATCAGGGTAAATCCGTTTTTGACTCGTTGATATCGTTTCATAACGTTCCCCGTTTTTCTTTGCTTGATCATACTCGCACTCTCCGATCAGTAACTAATCTGCATCTTCGAGTTTACACGACAAAATTTGTGAGATCCCGGATACACCGACGCGAGCCCGGTCACATCGTTGACAATCACCCGACAACTTCCGCTAAGCGCATCTGCCGAAGTCGGTTCGCCAACATTTCGGCCAATAGTAACCGGATACCCACCTAGATCGTCAAGATTCAAGTCCGCCGTTGCTGCAGCAGTCAGAGTTGCAGACGTTGCGTTTCCTTCCTCATCCTCATAGAAACCAGCAAAGACCGACTCTACAGTACCGTTTGGCAAAAAGGAATAATCCCAGACCAAATATGCATCCGCTGTCATCGAACCGCCCCAACTCGTCGTCGAGGTTCCATACCATGTCACGCCCCCTGCTTTCTCGGATAAAGCAAGAAAACAAGAACGCGCGTCCAGAAAATACGGCGGACCATACCAGTTTGTCGAACTTGAAGTTACTGTATCTTTTGCTTCGCCTTGAAAGATACGATACCGGTTGTCACCCGCATCATTCGTCAGATAGTCCCCGTCCGAGCTGACGGTCGCCCAGAACCGGACGGTGTATTGCTTGTGCGTACGGAGTGCCAGCGCACGGGCTTCCATAAGGACGCCGCGCAGTTTTCGGGCTTCGGCGTCGACGGTGTTGCCCTCAAGCATCTTGGAAAAACCGATCGTGCCCATCCCGCCAAGGATCGCCATGATCGCAATCACGACCAGCATCTCGATCAGTGTAAATCCGCACCTCGCTTTCATCGCACCGTCTCCTTTATCTTTGCCGCAGCGCGGTTGTGGCACCGTAACCAGCACACCAATGTTTCATTCTTTTATAGCCGAAATTACAAGATTAAAGGACAACCTACATCCCCGGTCCATATTTACCAACGGTGATATTGTCATAATTATCATTTGATGAAGATGACGACGTCCGCGCTCCAGTTGAAAAATCACCATCCGGCCCTGCACTCCACAATTCAAACTCATCTTTTCGACCGAAATATGCTTGAGATGACGATGATGGAATGTCCCCTACTTTACTAGCCACCGAGGTAAAGCCCGTGAGATAAATCAAGGGCGTACCATAGGCCTGCCCGCTCGCTTCGGTGTATTCATCACAAATATTATTCCCGTTTAGATTCTTCGTTGTTGACAGATCATTATTCGTGAGATATCCACCACCTGACGACCCAAGACTTGCCCATAAGTTATTAGTTGATGTCGAAACATAACTAGGATAGCTCCCCTGTTCGTTTTTATACATATGAAGTGCGGCCTCGACCTTGGAGAGAAGCATCTTGGTCGCTTCTTTTTTCTGGCGTTTGGTCACCGTTCCGGCGACTGCAAATAACAGCCCCGCCAAGATCGCAATAATCGAGATCGTGATCATCAACTCAACCATCGTAAACCCACGTTTTGACATTCGATTCCCCCTCTCGTGTTATTTCTTGTAAATGAATTCTTCCGTTTTTGATGCACCGCCTGTTGAATAAATGTAAAAATCCAAGGTTGGCCAGTTGTCAGGGGGACTTGAATCCTTTTTGATCATATACCGATTTCCCCAGCGGTCAGTCAGATATCCACTCGAATCCAAGTTTTCATGATCAAACGAAAACAGCTTCATGTATTCAAGAATCATCAGAGGTGTCGTATCTACCGTAGTCGAACTTTTTTTAAATGTCCATGAATTGCTTGATGAGCTATATGTAGCTGAATCATACACATTGTACGCAAAAGTATGAGTCGTATCGGTAGTGGAACCATCGCCGTCAGTAATATCTGCCGTCGGAATTGTCATCGGATAATCACCTTTTTCTGCCTTGTAGGCTTCAAAAGCCATGTACAGACCACTGATCGTGCGAACGGCATCCGCGCGCGAAGCTCCCTGCTGGGCATTGCCCGCGCCCATCATGATCAGTCCGCCCAGAATCGCAAGAATCGTAATCACCACCAGCAACTCAACCAAGGTAAAACCACTCATCGTTCGTTTCACGTCCGGCTCCTGTCAACGTTTTATCGTTAGTCCGACTTTCCCGTTTTTATTCTCTGCGTCCGGCAACACGCCCGTGATGCCAGCGCGTCTATCCTACCCGTTTTCACCGAACCGCTGCAACCCTAAAACAGGCAGATCACCGCTAATACCGAAAATCCAAGCGCCAGCCCGCGGATCGCACACATCTCAACACCGGGGCCGCTTCTCCAGCGGTTGCCGAACAGCCGCCCCGTAATCTCCCTGTCCAGCCGCGACAAGATCGGTGCCGTCCCCGTCAAGAGCACCGCCATCACCAGAAGCAGCGCGCCCAAAGTCAACCGCATCGACAACAACGGGCTGCTCATCATCCCGCGCAGATCCAGCCACGCCAGTGCGCAACCAACAACACCCACCGTCGCAATCAGTACCACCGCCGACAGCATCCTCGCCATCTTGACAAACGGATCAGGCCGGGACAGACACCGCAGCGCCTCCTGCGCGGCCAATAACCCGTGCGCACGGCACAGCGTTGCATCCGGCTCGTACGCAGCGCGTAAGGCTTCGGCAATCGCTTCGTCTGACCACTCCGGCTGAACCATCTTCAATTCCTTTTACCCGCCCCCAAGCCGCTTGCGCATATTCCGTGAATATTTTGAATTACCGGCAAAACCCCGCATAACAGCCTGATCTACCTTATAGATGCACCGGAAACGTAAAACCGGACATCTTTTTTCAAAAAATCCGTTTTTTTACACATCCAAACACCATCATGCACCACAAGGCAAGCGTAAGATACTGTCACAAAGGATGTTATACTAAGCAACACCCAGTAGTCTGCCCATACTGCCGCGCGTCAACTCTGGTCGAATTACGGAATTTGTTGAAAAATCGCCACCATCCACCCACTTTGATTATAGAAAATCGGACGTAACGGCCGATATTCCAGATACGTAGTGCCGGATCACGCCCTGAGCGGCCGGTTTGACCATGATTGCAGTAGAGGCGAAACCGTAACGACGGGAAGGAATACCCATGAACGGGATGCAGCAGAACCACGCAAACAGCCAGCGCAACAAATGGGGCAGAAGGTTCCTTGCCCGTACGCGCCCGATAATCCTGACCGCATCGGTAGCCACTGCCGTCTTGACTCTGGCCTCGTGCTTTCCGACGTCAAACAGCGGTACAAGCTCGGCCTATCGAGCGCCGTCCACGTTCGCGGTCGATCCGGTCAAGCCACGGCTTGAGGGCTATCCAGAGTTCTCCTCCTCCGACATCGCCAGAACGCCTGCACCGGAACTGCCAGAGCTAGCCGTTAACGGACGGGGCAGCTTTTATAAAGGCGTGCAACCGCTTGAGGTCATGGTCGGTAACGGTGCAACTCCCGGCAACCAGCCTGTTCAGGGATCTCACCTCGACCCGCGCGGGATCATGCCGGTCGAGCAGCTCATTTACGGTGGAAGCTACCCCGAGCGGGATGAACCGACAAACTACCGCCTCAGCGCCGGAGATACCGTCCGGATCACCGTCGAAGATCATCCAGAATTTAACGGGGTCGTCGCGGTTGAAAATGACGGCGTGGTCAAGATCCCCGGCACAGAAGACGTCGTCGACGCCGAAAACCGGCTGATTGATGAAATCACCCGCGAGGTGGAAAAGACACTGACGCCCTACGTCAATCATGCGCCTGCTGTTAAAATCCGCCTGCACACGGCCATCGGCGGCTATTACTTTATCTTCGGCGAGGTTGTCAATGCCGGACGCTTTCCGATCGGGCGCAAACCGATCCGCCTGAGCGAAGCGGTATTCCGCGCCAACAGCCAGCGTTTTGAGGCAGGCAAAGACCAGACGGTTGAAGAAGCAATTGACCGTAACGCATCGTTCGGCGCGCGTGAGAAATTCAGACTTCCGCCGTTTGCCAAGCTGGAATCAGTCAGCGTCATCACCCCGCACAGGTCACATCCGATCCGCGAAGAGTATGACCTCAAGTCCGCGCTCCTGCAGGGCGTAACCGGGCAAGACCCGATGATCCGTCCGGGGCAGATCGTCTTTGTCAACTCAACCGCAAATAAAAACGTGATCTCCATGTTCCGTGTGCTGATCGCTCCGATTGTTCTGGCTTCGAGGGGAATCAAGTAATGATCCCATCTTTTATCGTTCGTTTCAGAATCATCTTCTGCCTGCTGATCCCGTTCTGCTGCATCGGCGCCGGACTTGTGTGGCTGCGCAATACCGATGCCATCTACCGCAGCCAGATTCCGACACGATTAACGGAAGAAGATGACCGCCCCGTTGTCATGGCCCAGACGGCTTGGCTTTCAACGCCGGATGGAGTCAACACCGCGCTGATCAACATCCGGTATGCTTTGAAAAAAGCAGTAACCCGCGACAATCTGCCCACCGCAAATACGAAAGAATCCATAGAGGCAAACAGTGACAAGGCCACACTTGAGGCAGAACTGCAGAAACAGATTCCGGAAGCGCTGAGCGCTGCTGAAATCGTCGCCGACGACCAGAAACGCGCGATTGTGGATCTGCTTGAAATCCAGGCGCTGGCACACTGCCTCGGTATCCGCCGACAGGATCAGGACGGTTATGTCGCAGGACTGGAACCGACCAACTGGCCGATGCCGGAGTTATCGCAGCTTCTATTGAACAAACCGCTTGCACAGTCATCTGAAGAAATCTGGACTTCCGCACGCGAAGAGGTTTTAAACCGGTTTAAAGCGGGGGAATTAGATGCGCCTGCATTGTCGGAACTGATTGCAGAATGTAAAGCGCTGGATGTTATCACTCTCAGCGGCCTGCGGGATATCGCATACCATATGACCACACAAACAGAAGCGCCTGAGGTCTGGAAAGAACGCCTGCGCGATACAGTCCGTTTTTCAGCTGAAGACGGACTGATCAATGTCCGCATCGAAGGACAGCTGATGAGCCACGGCGGCGTGCGCCACGGGGTCATCGCGCTGGGGCTGGCTGAGACACTCAGAGCAGGCCTACTTGACCAGAACGGCCGCGGCTACGGCATCGACGACGAAGAACTAAACAAAAACCTCTCAGCGCTCGATCAGGCGATTGCCGAACTTGAAAAAGGAAGTTCCACAGCCAAAAAAGAAAATGAAGAAGACTGGGAACGGATTGCCGCTTCCCTTCCTGAAACAGCACCACTTGTTGAAAAGATCAGGCAGGCACGTGAGGGGCTGGCTCAGACCGCGCGTGAAATGGCATCACTTGAGGGCCAGATGAAAACGCTGCAGTCCTTTATCGACGCGCCGGAAAACCAGACCGTCACCAGCGTCAGTTCCTCACGGAGGACAAACGATCCGGAGGAAGTCGTCAGCCTCAAACGGAAGCTGGTCGAGAAGCGCAAAGAACTGGAAAAGATGCAGCTATCCCGTACAGAAAAACACCCACAGGTCAAAGCAGCGCTGAAAGAGATTGCAGAGATGGAAAAGAAGATCCTCGACCTGCGCGCAATCAACATCCCGGTGACAACAGAAACAGTCGCCTCCAACGAGCGGATCACAGACTGGAAGCACCAGTTGCAGGCGATCAAGGGGAGCCACGAAGGTATCCGGATGCAAAGGCAGGTTTATGAACAGACACTGCTGAATGCAACCGAAAAGATCAAGTCCTCGCTTGCAACCTTCCGCGAGAAAAACCTGCAGCAGCAACTGGCGCATCTGCAAGAGAAAAAGGCCTCGCTTTTCCATGACCAGCAAGCCAAACGCACGGCTCCGATCCGCGAGTCGATGGTACTTCTTGCTGGTGCAGACACGCCGATGGAACTCGTGTTTCCTGTACGCGAACATGTACTGGCCGCATCCGGTGGCATCGGGATTATTCTGGCACTTGTCGTGTTCCTGCTCCTGTCGTTTGCTGATCAGGCCGTTTACACAACCGATGACGTCCGCCGTTACGGACAACTGCCGCTTCTCGGGGTCATCCCGCAGCTGCCCTCAACACAATCCGCCTCAGGCTTACCAGAGGAGAACCGCCTATGAAGCTGGATGATGCCCTCGCCAATCTCGTCCGGCAAAACGTCCGTCCCAGCATCCCTGATTCGGTGCAAGAGACTGACGCGCCTGAGACGACCGACCCGTTTGCCGATCTTGACGATGTCATGTCCTCGACACTGACAGAACACGAAACCGCCGAATCCGATGCGGATATAACATCCGGCAGCGTTTCATACGGCAACCAAGGGATGTCACTGGCGTACCCGCGAGATACCTCTGGCTCAGGATCGTTTCTGAAATCATCATCCGGTTCTGCAGACATGTACACATCCCCGACTGTTGCGGCAAAGTCATCACCTATTGGGACAGCAAGCACTCCGGCTGTCCCGAATATTGAAGCGGCACCGGCACCGCTGGCTCCGCGGATTCCGATTGACAATCTGAAAATTTATCGCGTCATGCACTTTCCTTATCAGGCTCCCGACCCGTCTTCCGGCGTTGCAGAGTCTTACCGCATGACCCGCGC
>QKHZ01000024.1 GCA_003249795.1 bacterium
ATCCAACGACAGATACCCATGACGGGCGTGCTCCAACGGACGTGGGCGGGCAGCAAAACCGGCTCCCGGCAAAACCAGCATAACAGGAAACGGTCCCTTGCCCTGAGGCTTGGCAAGCCAGCCGTAAACCCGACCGCCGTCAGGTCCGGCAACACTGATCTTGCAGGACTCGACAGTCTCGACCACATGCCCCTTCGGATCGTAGTCCGGCGGAAGACAAGCGTGCTCGACATTGTATTTACCAATTGCATCGCGATCAAAAAACTCCATCTCAGTTTCATTGCGTGCGTCAACTGCGATCTTGGCCAGATCCGCTTTGGCTTTATCCCAAAACTCTTTGAAATCTTTGGGGCGGTAGTCCGTCAGTTTCATATCCCCAACTTTATACCCGAAGACACAGATCCCTGTCGTCGGTTCATTCGTCCCGCTATCGACAGTGACGTGAAGGTCATAAAAACCGGGGATCAGCCCCTTGGGATCAAGCTTGACACAGAACAGGTTGCCGACCAGCGCCTCGGCCTCACCTTTGCGGAACGGTGTTTTCAAACGGTTACGGCAAAGCGTCCAGTTCATGTTTACAGAACGTTTTCCCGACTGACAGTAAATCGTGATCGGTTCAGACTGGTCAAACAGCAGATCGCTTGCCTGATGGCTATAAAAAACAGTCAACGGATTAAAGGGCGGAGACGGTTTATCCCCCCACGGCCACGCCAGATTGTGATTCATCGCGAAAATATCCTTTGCACAGAAACAACAGAAAACAAAGACAATCGATAAAAGAAATGCGTGAAATTTCATAAGAGCTTCCCTTTATTCAATGGTTTGGCGGAAGATGCATCTGACCGCTATTTATTGATTCCAAACAGATTGAAAACAAACTCGTACGGGTCAGGCGCACCGGGATACATTTTCTGATCCTCAGGATTCCGCAAGCGCAGATAGCAGGTTGCACCGCGTTTATCCGCTTCTTCTTTAAAGAATGCACCAAAGCGGGCATGATGGATACCATTGCCTACCTGATCCAGACTTCCGGCATAGCAAAGCAAGATAGGCGGATCGGTTTTATCCAGATGATTCACCGGCGAGAACTCCTGATACAACGCCTTGGCTGACTCATACTTCTCATCCATATCTGTTGTGCCCTTAAAACCGGCAGCCCACGGGATCATCATGTGCTTGAGCGCCTCCGGCGTCACCTTTTCACGCACCACAGGCGGATCAATCGTCGTCTGCGCCGAATCAGCCCACGCGCCTGTCAGTCGGGTTGATTCGCGCGCAACCGGATCATCAGAATCAGGATCAGCAAGGTCGTCGTGCGTTGCAAGCCACAGCGTCGTGCAACCGCCAGCCGAACCTCCCTGCGCGATGATCTTTGTCTTATCAATGCCGAAGTGGTCTGCCTTGTAACGCAGATACTGGATCGCCCTCGCCGCATCATAAACAGGATCAGGCAGCGTTCCCGGATGCGTCAGACGATAGCTGATCGATGCGACCGAAATTCCATGATTCAGCATCAAAGGCATCATCTGACGACTCGCCCGGTCAGCCTCCTCAAGCCCATCGCCATGAATCCATCCGCCACCATGAATCAAAACAAACAGTGGGCGGGGACCCTCACCTTCTGCTTTCCAGAAATAAAGAATCTGACGTTCGTTCTCACCGTAATGCTCTGTAAAATCAGGCGTCGGCGCCTTAGGCTTCGGCTTATCCTTGTTTTCTTCTGCAAAACTAACGCGCCCCCAGCAAAGAACCACCACAAGAACAGCCATCCATCCCCATCTGGTTTCAGACATCAACGGCATCATTTACATCTTCCTTTCATAAATATGACAAGTAACAAGTGCATCTGCACACACAAAATCAACACCTTCAGAAAAGCGAAAGATACTTTTTAGGTACATGTAAAAGGATACGGTAATGATTAAATATCACCAATGAAAATCTACCCACATAAACGCGCATGTCAAGAATTCAAGAACCATCACATTTTATTCAGCTAGTTGTTTGACTGCGATACCTAATCTGCTATCATATAAGATATTCAAGAAGATATCACTTTATGGAGCATTTATGTACCTATCGAAATCTCTGCAAGAATATCACCTCGACCCAAACGCAACGGAACCAAAATATGAACAGGTCTATCAGATCCTGAGCAGCTATATCATGTCCCTGCCTGCATCGGTCCGGTTTCTTCCTTTTGAAAATGATATCGCATCACAGCTTGAAGTCAGCCGCCGTACAGTAAGGCGCGCACTCGAGGAATTGCGTAAGCACGGCATGATCGAAACATCAAAGAAAAGCGGCAGCCGGATCGTCCGGGATTCACTGCCCAAAGCGGAGCCACAGGCCGTCAGTATCCGCGGCACCAGCACGGCGGTGCTTTTAGCAAGCGACAGGGAAAACCCGCACCGCAACGAGTCATTCCGCTGGCAACTGATCGATGCGTTTGAGTCGCGTATGTTTGCGCAAGAATGCGGTGTCGTGGTGTACAACCTTCGTGAAAACAACTGGAACCCACTGAACAATCTCGAAAAACTAGCGGATTCATTACAGGAAAACGGGATCAGATGGGCCGTGATGCTAACCTTTGACCGGTTGATCGAGAGCCGTTTTCCCGAGCTGCTGTTACATCGCCAGATAAAACCGGTCCTGTTTAATCCGGACTTGCTGCACATCAACAAAATCATCGAATACGTCATCCCCGGTGTTGATCAGGTGATGATTAACCACACACCGGCTCTCTCAGCAGCCCTGAACACGCACTTTACCGACGTCGACGCAATCGGATATATCACAACAGACAGCCCTCAACATACAACCTGGGCGCTTGCTCGTGCAGCAGCCTGTCGCCAGTTTGCTGAAAGCCGGGGCATTTCCTTCCGTCTCTTTCAAAGTCGCATGGCTGACAAACGGGACAATGAGCCGTGGTCCGTTAATCCCGAAACCATTGAAGAGTATCTTGACTTCATCAAAGGCAAACAACGCCCCCTCTGCATCGCAGCAAATGACAAAACGGCAGACCACCTGATGGATGACCTTGCCCAGCGAGGGATAAAAATACCGGAAGACACCATGCTGCTGGGATATGACAATCTGCCTGAGCAACGCGCCCGCAATTTGTCGACCTTTGACTTCAACCCGATGGAGATCGCCAGCACGCTGGAAGAAATGTATCTCGAATACTGGAATGACCGTCCCAAAGCACTGAGCCACTCCACCATCCGGATCACCTATCCACGTTACATTGCCCGCTCGACAGCCTGACGGTTAACCCATAAGCCTATTGACATTATCGGTATTTACGTTATTCTTATTACATAATTATCATCCCAGTTTTCATATTGAGCACTGGCTTTGTTTCACCGGAATCAGCTTCGACTGATTACGGGACATGAGGATTTTATGGCATTTTCTGCGCCGATCGCACAAAAACTGGCTTTTACGTTTTCAAAAACGGGAGCTGCCCGGTTTTACTCGCATCATGACCTGATGCGCCATATTGAACGCGCACTGCGGCGTGCAGAACTGAAACCCCGACTGACAGCCGGTTTCAACCCGCAACCCCGCGTTGTTTTCCCCCACGCGCTCGGACTTGGAGTCGGTTCAATCTGCGAGGTCGTCGAGATAGAGTTTGTCGACCACCGCCCCGCAAATGCGGTGTTTCAGGCTTTGAAAAAAACAGCTGCACCTGTAATGGAACTGACCGGGGTCGAGACAATGGCGCCTGTAAAAGGCGGGCGGCAACCGGCCCGTACAGCGTACCGGATTGACGGCTGGCCGGAACATGTAACTCAGAAAGTGCTTGCAGATGCCGCAGATGCAATTCTGTCAGAAGAAAAAATTGAGGTTCAGCGCGGTGCAGTCGACAAGGCCAGAACCGTGGACATGAGGCCGTACCTTTTAGTATGCCGCGTTGAAGGCTCAGAGACGATGCCGGTTGTGCATGTTGAATTGCAACACTCGGCAGTCGGCGCAGGACGCATCGACGAAGTGGCGCAGCAATTATCGCTACGCCTCGGTGATGTGGATTGCCGGAGCCTTTCACTAACAAAAATTGGCGTGGAGTGGGCTGCGTAGCCCCCGCGCAACAGAGATTAAAAAAAAAAGAATTGTAAGGAGTTTATCGTGGGAAGACGCTCACGCGGGCGTCGGCGCGGGCGCGGTGGCAATGCCGAAGGGCAAAAGCCGACCGCTGCAAACCAGCGCCGAATGCTGATGAATGTAATGGATCCGGGAGAAATCCGGGTTGCGATTGTCGGGCCGCAAGGGCTTGACGAAATGTATCTGGAGCGCTCTGGTCAGGGATTTGTCCACGGCAATATTTACAAGGGCAAAGTGCAGAATATAGAACCGTCACTGCAGGCGGCATTCATCGATATCGGCGGAGAAAAAAACGGCTTCCTGCACGTTTCTGACGTCGTGCCCCCTTTTGGCGGCTATAACGGCGTCCTCAAACGCCGCCGCAAAAAAGAGCCGGAAGACACACGCAATATGAAAATCGAGGACATGCTGTATAAGGGGCAGGAACTCCTTGTGCAGATCACCCGCGAGCCGGTTTCAACCAAAGGGCCAAGCGTAACGACATACATCTCGCTTCCCGGCCGCTATCTGGTTCTGATGCCTGCAGTAGCCAAGCGCGGGGTCAGCCGGAAAATCGCCGATGGCGCTGAGCGTGACTCGCTGAAAAAAGCGCTGGACGAGCTTGATCCGCCCAAAGACATGGGCTTTATCATCCGAACCGCCGGGATCGGCCGCGGCAAGGAAGAACTTGCGCATGACCTGACCTACCTGGTGCGTTTATGGGAATCAATCGTCGAACGCACGAAAAAGAGCAAGCCGCCAATGGCGCTCTATCAGGAAAGTGACCTCGTCATCCGCGCGATCCGCGACTATTATTATGACGACATGTCTGAGATCGTGATCGACAGCCGTGACGAGTTCAACCGTGCCACAGAATTTCTCAAAGACGTCATGCCCGGAAGTGAAGAAAAAGCAGTCCTGTACCAAGAGACAGACCCGCTTTTCCACCGTTACCAGATTGAACGCGAACTGGAAAACCTGTTCCGCAGAAACGTACCACTGCCCAGCGGCGGCAGCATCGTGATTGAACAGACCGAGGCGATGGTCACAATCGACGTCAACACAGGCAGCTTCCGTAAAAACGACAGCTCACGCGACACGATCGTGCAGACCAACCGAGAAGCAGCCGCAGAGATTGCACGTCAACTGCGCATGCGCGACATGGGCGGTATGATCATGATCGACTTTATCGACATGGAAAACCCGAACGACCGCAGGTCTTTGGAAGACTATTTCCGCGAGATGCTGCGCCGCGACCGGGCACGGATCACAACCTATCCCATCGGCCCCTTGGGCATTATGGAGATGACCCGCCAACGGTTACGTAAAAGCCTGCGCGGCGTTCTGTTTGAGCCCTGCCCCGCATGTGGCGGTACGGGAATGCGCCGTGCGTCGGACACAACGGCACGCGAATTTATCCGCAGATTAAAAGGCGTTGCAGAAGAAGGCGGAAACCAGATCATCGCCCGTCTTCACCCGGATTCACTAGTTGAAGTCTCCAACAGCAAACGCCGCGAGATTTCCGAAATTGAAAACAGCCGCGGCGTACAGATCATCCTGCGTCCTGATACGTCGCTTACACTGGACGAAATTCTCATTGACAGGAAGAACTAACGGCTCAAAATACACTGCAACAGAAAGCTGCCGGCAAGTTTTAATTGCCGGCAGTTTTTTCATCTCATTATCGTAGTCAAGTCATGAATATCAGAGAGAAACGAACTTATCGAAAGTGGCCTCTGTATCGTCGAACGTCTCACGCACTTTTTTGGTCGCTTCGTATACACGGAAAAAAGCCGCACTGACAATCGGGGAAAAATGCGAACCCGTATCGTTTTTCAGAATCGAAATAACTTTTTCCTCTGGGAATGGATCTTTATAACAACGCTTCGATGACAGCGCATCATACACATCAGCAAGAGCAACGATCTGTGCCTCCAGCGGGATCTGATCACCCGTCAGTTTGTTCGGATAACCTGTCCCGTCCCACTTCTCGTGATGCGCTACAGCAATTGTCCGACTGACTTGCATCACAGGTTCATCCGAATCCTTCAGAATATCCGCACCGATCTCACAGTGTTTTTCCATGACAACCCGTTCGGAATCCTCAAGTCGTCCGGGTTTGTTAAGAATTGCATCCGGAATGCCGACCTTGCCCACGTCATGCATGGGACTTGCATTAAAGATTAGCTCGACATGATCACTACCCAGTCGCATTTCTTCGGCAATCAGCTGTGAAAAATGGCTGACACGCATAATGTGATTCGCCGTCTCCTTATCGCGCCATTCAGCCGCCACCCCCAAACGCCGTAAGCTATCAAGATTCGCGTTTTTGAGGCTCTCTGTGAGCAAAGCGTTTTCCACAGCAACAGCCGCCTGGCTTGCCAGAGCCTTAGCCACATGAATGCAGGAGTCTGAAAACGGAACGATCTGCCCGTCGTGAATTGCATTGATCAGCTGTAACACGCCGACAACATTCCCCTGCCGGTTCAACATGGGAACCGCAAGATTTGAATGCGTCGAATAGTTATGGGCTCGATCAAAAGCAGGGTTGTACTGAAATGGCGAATTATGAGGCTGGTTTTGAACGTCATCGATATGAACGACATCACGCGTCTCGGCAGCCGCTCCAGCAATCGAATCAAACCCGATCGGAACCGTAAAACGGCGAAAAATTGCGGTTGAACGCTGACTGCCCAACCGTCTGCGCAGCGTATTGTTCTGCGCAACCTCAGCAACCAGATTCCCGTTTTTATTGAGATAGAGAGTACCGGCATCGGCATATGTAAAACGACGGGATTCACTGAGGATCATCTCAAGCAGGGCCGACAGCTCATGCGTACTTGAAAGAGCAATCCCGACATTGAGCAACTCTTCCATCTGCTGCGCTTGAATTTGGGTCATCACCCTTCCCCCTAAACAATTCACATCATGGCATAGTTGCCAGAAGCCGTCAAGACCAAAGATGCACGCCAACGGCATCGCCAGCGAATTTCATCCGAACGATAACGTTGGAAGAATAACAACGATGTCTGAGTACCAAGAGAGGATCATGTCAGAAATAAATGAAAGACATCAAGTACAGGTCAAAATGTAAACCAGACCCCGGATGTCCATGTATTGCGATTATAGTCAGAACCTTCATTGTCACCATATTTGACTTTACGGGTAAAGGTCGAGCCGATCCCCATAAACCGGTTGATTGCATAATTGATACCGAGATCGGTTGTATATGTTCTGTCGTCTTCGCCCCGGCTTTTATCGGTATCCTCGCGTGTCAGTCCGACGGTCAGCTTCAGCTGCTCATCCTGCGGCTTGAACGTCAAGCGCACGCCATACGTGTCAGTGACCTGAAAATTACAGGAATCAGACTCACTCACGCCCCTTCCCGCATTCACTGCCGCTTCAAGCCATGAATAAGGCGAATAACTGAGTGTTGACGACGATACCAACTCCGAGGCGTTTTTGCCGTCTTCCCGGTTTGACTGCGTCTGCCCAACGACAGGATTTCCGGCGTCTGAGTCGTATTGCCGGACATGGAAACCGAAACTGGATGACCACGTGATTTTCTCGGTCAGTTTATATTCGCTGCCAACATTGGGTTCAATGAAGAACTTACAATCGCGCAAACCGTTGTGCCAATAATCGACATTACCCATCTTCAGATCTGCAGTCAGTTTCATGCGCTCTGACATCTGCAGCCGTCCCATCACATCATACTGGTTTAATGTGTTTTCTTTATGGCGGTTACTCGCGTATTCATTGTGCGTTCCGGATAGATATTTATTCGAGGTGCGTGTATAGCGAAAGTCCAGACCTGCCTTTGCATCATCCGGGCGCAGATGGAAAGTCAGCCCGCCTCCATAAGTCAGATTCTCCTGCCACCGGACATTATTTCGGTTTGAAGGCTCATCTCCAACCTGACCGGTTTTATCATCACTCGGATCATTGTCATTTTTAAAATCATAAAAGACAGTAATCCCCATCCCATTGTCAAAACTGTAT